>JANNPN010000102.1:0-55402 GCA_031400185.1 Polyangiaceae bacterium | reverse complement strand
CGGAAATCAATGCATCGCAGAGCTCGTCGAATTGGCCCGGGTTGGCATTGAGCGCAGGGTCACACAGGGTGAACTCGAGGCCGGGGGCGTCGCCGTCGGGATGAGTGCCCTTCCAGACGCGCATGATGTCCACCATTTCATCGACGACGCGCTGCGGGTTTCCCCAGGCAAGGTTCGGGTAGGCGGTCGTGTTGGTGCAAAAGCCGCATCGGAAGGGGCATCCGAGATTCATCAATACGGGAAACGATGGAATCGAGGCGCCCAGCTGCAGTGGTACGAGCTTGGCGTAGTCCATGCGCGGGATGGGTTGTGGCTCCGCTCGGCGGGTGCCCGATGGTCGCGGCTGGTGCCGCGGGTGCACCCAGACGCTGTCCCAGATCGCCGCATCGGACGGGCGACCGTCGAGCAGCGCCTGGATTACCTGGACTACGACGGCCTCCGCAGGACCCTTCACGACAACGTCGATCCAATCCTGCATCAGGTCTTGTGGTGCTTCTGTGGTCTCGGGACCACCAAGCAGGATGAGCGCATCAGGACGACGCCTCTTCAACTGCCGACATGCTTCCAGCGTTACATCGACATTCATCCGCCAAACCGAGAATCCGAACACGCGCTCTGCACCATCAAGCCTGGCGAGGAGGAGCTCAAAAAACTCTCGCTCGTGGGTGGCAACGTTTTTCATCGCGTCGAGGCGCACTGGCAGGGGCCAGTCAGCCCAGAGCGTTCGATTGCTCAATGCAAGAACCTCTGGCGGTGCGGCGTTGCGGGCGTCCTGAAAACGGACGACTCGTGCTGAGATACCGACCTCATCTAGGACCGCCGACAGCAGCGGAATGCCCATCGCCAGCCAGCCCCCCGCCATGTATGGGGGCAGGGTAGCGAACACGATGTCCCCGGCCGGGACGCTCTGCCACTGGTTGCAGTTGGCATCGCGAGTCACGCTCTGCGTCGGCATGAGAGGATGGTAACGCTACCGCGACTCAGCGGTCAAGGCAGACAGGACTTCGTCGACATCCATATCGGGGAAGTAGTGCCACCTATGCTCGGGGCGGAATTGAAGGCAGCGATGTCAAGCACTGGGGCATGTCGTCGTAGGATCTCGGGGATCTCGTCGAGTGACGGCAGCTTGTTGACGCTGACGATGGGGTGGGTGACTTCCTCGTTGTTCGCAACGGACTTGCCGTCGCAGAGGCCGAGCGACCAATTCCGCAGCGCCCCGCTGTCGGCGCGCCATGCATTGACGACGAGGAAGCGGCGGAACGGGAAGTTGGGTTCGCCCGCCCAAGCGATTGCTCGCTGCGCCATGCAGTCGGCGAACCCCCGCGTTTGATCGGCGTGGACGTCGTCGGTGGGCGGTTGCTCCTCCCCGTTCTATGGTGACGAGCTGCGCATCATCCACGCGAACGGGATGAGCTTGTCGGCTCCGGTTTGTTCCTGCACCAGCCGTTCCATCTCGGAGACGTAGACCCGATCGATCTGCTCTTCGTCGCGAAAGTCCGTCACGGCGCTCACGTGCCGTGTGAGCGCGAAGCCATGGGTGTCGAGCGGATGGTCGGCCATTGGTCGCGCGTTTCGGACGAAGATTTGGCGCGGTGCGTACTTGCTGAGGTTGATCTGGCCGACCGGCTCACACAACGACGATTGATGCGGGACGTGGGCAGAATGTAGTAGACGCACTCTCCACGCCGCCGCCGTCGCTGGGGGAACGGGCGCGCTCACGGGCGTTTCATTCTCGATCCGCGCCGACGCGCGCGCGGCGGAAGATTGACATCGGGGGTGCCGCGATCAATGAATCCCGCGAGGGGAAACGGATGAGCATCCCGACCTTCACGGAATCCGCCAGGACGTCAGCCATGGAGCAAGCCGGGTTCGTTGTCGTCCCTGGCTTTGCCGGGAAGCTCCTTCCCCGGCTCCGTTCCGCCTACCAGGAGATGTTGAGCGCGCTGCCCGCCTCGGATCCATATTTCGAATCGCCCATGACCGGAACGAATTGGATCGCGAGTTCCGTCCTAAGGCTACGTATCCTCACGGAGGTCGGTCAGATCATCGCGCCGGAGCTGGGCTCCATCCTTGAGGACCATCGACTGGTCGGAGCGGGATTCAGGGTCAAGCAAGTGGGTCCGGAGTCCGCGCTGCCGCTGCATCAGGATCCCACGACGGTGGACGAGGACCGTCACTGGACGATGCAATTCATCATTCCGCTCGTCGACACCAGCGGGGACAACGGCGCGCTGAGAGTCGTTCCGGGAAGTCACAAGATCATGCCGAAGCTGCGCAGTCTCGACCTCGAGGATCGCGCCGAGACGTACGGCCTGCACGAAGTGATCGATCCGCTGGTCGAGACCATCCCAATGCAAGCGGGCGACGCGATCTTCTACTTTCAGTCGCTCCTCCACGGGTCGGGTCCCAACGTCACGGCGGACGCGCGACCGGTGGTGCTCGGCGGACTGATGGCGCACGAGGCCGCGATGCGGGTGTACTTCCGGAAGCCCGAGCAGCCCCGCGTCTTCGAGTGCTACGAGGTTCCGGACGACTACTTCAACCGCATGGAGGACTTCGAGCGGGAGCACAAGCTACGCCCCAAAGTCGGCCGCCGCGTCGCAGACGTCGCCGATTCGTTCGACCTCTCGCGCGACGACATCATCGCCGCCTTTCGCGCGCTGGCGCGGAATCCACCCGGCGAACAGAGGCACCAGGCCGGCACGGGGACGTGAACAGCGGGTTCAGGGTTGACCGCAGTGATCGGCTACGTAGGGGGCGTACCAACCGCCTTCGGCAGCGACCAACCCTCCGGTGTCGGCGTAGACGGTCCGACCGACCAATCGCCGGGCGCGCGTCGCGACATCCGGATCGTCGCCGCCGGAGGCCAACACGTCCGCGGCGGTCACGGTTGCTCCCGTCTCCAGTGGGCCGTCGACCGCGAGGGCCATGCGGTTGCCGCGCTGATCGACGACCTGGAGGCGGGCGGCAAACGATCGCCAGCGCGCCGTGAAGCCTGGTTGCTGCGCGTCGACCGCCTCCAAGACGCGCGTGCCCAGTGCGATGCTCGCCGTACAGTTGAGATCGCAGGGCGAGTGAGAGAGCAATGCCAACCCCGGCTGCAGCCACTGCGTCAGGGGCGACGCCGGTGCATGGGGAACGCCGGGCAACAGCGCCCATGCCAGCGTCGTGTCGTTCTGCTCGGCAATTCGGGCGAAGCGTTCGACGCAGCAGCGCGGATAGCCGAGCAGCGCTCCCATCTCGAGCGTGGCCGCCGCGCCGGGAGCACCCCCACGCACGAGCAGCAGCGTTTCCAGACGACGTGCCTCGGTAAGCACCGGCGTGTCGCGCGCGACGAGCAGGGTGACGGACTCCGCCGGATCGGTCGGATCGACTTCCCCACGCGGCGGCGCCACGATCTCTACCCGCAGCCCCCGCTGCGCGATGGTCTGCCGTAGGGTCTCGGCCAGCTCAGGCGGGACACGGTCGAGCTTCACGATCCTGCGCAGTCCCGCTGCGAGGGTCGTGAGCTCCACGTCCCACGGACGGACCGAGATGCCGCGCGCGTCCGGTCGCCAGTCCGGTCGCGGCAGGGGCACGCCGTACAGCGCGCGCCGCTCAAGGCTGAGACGGATGCCGGACCGCGCGAGGGCCACTTTCCAGACGAAGAACGCGCTCGCGAGCCGGTCCTCGCCGCCGCTTGCTACTTCCGGGAACTCGAGGCGTCGAAAGACGTGATACACCTCGGCAAGGGCCCGGTGCTCACCTTGCGCGAGTACCTCGAGCGGAACGATACCCACGCCCTGGTTGACGGCGGCCAGGGGGTCACCATCGTCGCGGACGGGGACCAGGCGCATGCGCATGCGTGCCGCCTCACGTTCCACGACGACGAATAGCTGCTGCAGGGGTGTCTCGCACGCGGTCACCGCCAGCCCCTACAAGTGCCCATCGGGCGGAAGGTACTCGACCGACTGAAATCCGACAACGCGGAGCTTTGTGACGCGCCGTGACGTGATCGAGTATCGGGAGTTGCTCGACATGTTGAGTGTTGATACGACGCGCGCGGGCTCGACGCCCGGGGGAACAAGGATGATGATGAAGAGGATCCTGATCGCCGCGTTGGTCGGTTTCACCGCCGCGTTTGCCTTCGATGGCTTCGCGGCGTCGACGGCGGACGACGCGATCAAACAGGTGTTCGGTCAGATCGATCGCTGCCTCGAGAACAACGACGCCAAGTGCGTCGGCGATCTCCTGGTCGAAGACGCGACGTTCATCGCGCCGAACGGCGGCGGCAAGATCGTCAAGGGCAAGGCGGAGATCGTCAAGACCTTCCAGGAGCTCTTTGCGAATTCCCCCAAGGGCTTGAAGCGGAAGCAGTCGATCAAGAACGTGCGCATGATCGGCGAGGACCATGCGCTCGTTGATGCCTCGGTCGACATTGAAGGGATGAAGCCCAATGAGGCCAACGCCCCAGGGGAATCGTATCACGCCGTGGCGCTCATGATTCTCAAGAGCGACCAGTGGCTCTTGCGGGATCTGCGCTCCTACGCGGTCGAGGTGCCGGCCGCGAAAAAGTGATTCCGTTGGCGAGCTGCGCGCGGCTCGCCGGGCCTAGGCTGACCGTCCCGGCTGTGGGATATCCACCGAGCATCACGCACCCACCGCCGATGGCGGTGGGTTGGCGCGGCCCGTCTGGCACCGCGCTGGACACCCGCCACGCCTTGCGTGGTGACGCGGAGGCCGCCGTCGCTGAGGGATGCGCGCCGTGTGGTCCTTTGCTGCCTTTGGTGTCTGTTCTTGGCGCGAGGGACCGGGGGACGCGGCTCAGCCTCGTCGGCGGCCGGTGCCTGGCCGACCTTTGGATCGCGGGCGGGTGAAGGGCGGCGCGAATACGGCGATGTCCGCGGTCAGAGACCGCTCGGGCCGACGACGTGCCGGCCAGGCGCTGTCGGTCGCGATCCAGACGGCGGCGTACTTGATTGCCGTGGGGGGCGAGATCCCGGTGTTCGACGACACGACGCGGGAGATGCTCTTTGCCCGCGATGGCCTGGCTGTCGGCCTCTTCGAGGGTCGGTCCACGACGTTCGGGGGATTTCGGCACGGCGAGCTGTGGCTTCGGTTTCTGGCAGGGACGTTCGCAGCCGGGCTCGGGCCGCTTGGCCTCCAGGTGATCCTCACGGCTCTTGTCGCGCTCAGCGTTGCCGTCTTCGACCGCGGCGTGCGCAAGCACTTTGGCGAGGACATCGGCTGGGCGTCAGTGGCCGTCTTCGTCCCACTCGTGATCTTCGCGACCGCCTTTCCACTCGCCGCGGCGGGATGCCTGAGCCTGCTGGCGTTGGTCGGGGCGACGCTTGCGCTACTGGAAGTGGTGACGACCGGCTCGATGCTGGCCGCCTGCATAGTCGGAGCGAGCCTCCCCTTTGCCGCCGAGGCTCATCCCGTGGCTCTGCTCGGTGTTCCGGTCGTCGTGCTGACCGTCGTGATGTCGTGCCGGCGACCCGTTTCCGGCTTGATCCTGACGATCGCGAGCGGCGCGGCTACGGCACTGGCGCTATCGCCTCACGGGTGGGCTCACAACGTGGAAGCGCTCCTTGGAGCCCCCTCGCGGCTGGTACTGGTCACGGGCGCCCTCGTGGTCGCGCTGCTGGTTGCCGCCCGAGCACGACATTGGTGGCGTGGGCTCGACGTCGACCGCCGGCGTTTCCTCCTGATCGTGGGCATCGTAGGCATGGTGACGGCGGAAGTGATCGTGGCGTCGACGGTTGCCCGGACGCAGCTGCTCGGGCACCACTACCTGCTGTTCGCCGTGCCCTCGTTCGCGATATTGGCGGCACTCGGTCTGCGTCGGCTGTGCGCCTCGTCGCACGGGGGCCTTGGGCGTGCCCTCGCGATCATCATCCTCATCGTCGTGCTGTCCGTACCGCTTTCGATCAGTGCTGCGTGGAGAATCGGGGTAGCGACCGGAGTTCCGTCCGTGCCGAACTACTCCTTCCGGGAGGTGGAAATACTCGCGCGACATTTTTGGAGACGCGACTATTCCTTTCCGGATCTGCAGCGCCACCTGCGAGGCCCGCAGAGTCGCGAGTTGATCGGTGCCCTCGCAGTGTTCGCGCCGAGCGCCGACGGACCTCTGGAGCGGGCAACGGCAGACGTGCGCATTCTGGCGTTCGCGGAGCCTCATCGACCGGAAGGTGTCATGCCGGCTGGCGGTGAAGAGGTGAACCTTGGTTGCAACCGTCGAGTCTGGATATTGCCCCTCGATGGCTGGGTTCGGCTCGCGCCCTCGCGAGCGTGTTTCGAGCCCGCGCCGCCTGCGGGAGGTCAACAGGACTGCGTCGACATTTATTCGAGCTCGATCGCGTACACCGGTCGGTACCGGGACTTGGACGAGCGCGTCTTCCCGGCGCTGCGCGAGGCTCGTTTTCATGTCGGCGAAGGGCTCCCCGGCCGGGGCTTCACGTGGGAGCTTCCCGTCGAGATCACGGGCGACGACCCGGAGCGACACGTCGACATCGTCGGACTGATCGGGGTGGTCCCGTGGATGATCGTGCGTGTGGAGGACGTTGCCTACCGGGGAGAGTTACCGGCGCGTCATGTCGTTCTCGAACGGAGCGCCAAGCGCTCGGGTCGGCTCGTGCTCGTCGCGGCCGAATCCGACATGACGCTGAAGGAATACCCGCCTGACTTTCTCGAAACGCGTCCCGCCGAGGCCCCATTGCGGGACAGCATCCGGCGCCTTCCCCCGTTGGGCGGTCGGATATGCAAGTCCCTCGGCACGTGCCCCGATCCCGGACCGGGCTGAGCCCGAATGCCCTTTCGGCTATCCCCGAATCGCTCGCGGAGCATGAGGCGGGCCGCTGCCGGCAATCGGAAGTGGTCGCCGCCGTGCTCGCCGAGCCGGTGCAACGCCTCCTCGAGGCGGGCGCGGCCCGCCTGCGGCACGCATTCGTCGCCGCCCGTGCGCGACGACCGCCGAGCCGTCATCGTCTCCTGAAGGAGCGCGGGGCGACGAAGGCCGGGGACGGAGGCGAGTTTCTGCGGGCGGGAATGCCCGCTCGTCAACGCGCGGATACGGGACGACGGGGCGCTGGAGCCGGCGGCGCGCGATCGTTCGTCGGGGCCAGCCCCTCGAGCCTCATGGACATGGCGGCAACCTCGCCGAATGGGTGGAATCATGCGCCAGCCAACCCCGCACCGAGTGGCTGCGCGGGGCAGCATCCTCTCTCCCCCGCGACCGCTCCGTTGCCGCTGCCCGGAAGGACTCGGAGACGTGGTGCCGCGCTTACGACGCAGTGCAAACCGGCGCAATCCTAGGGGAAGCTCATTCTCCGCTTGACGATCCGCGGGCGGCAGGAGCAAGAGTACCCGACATGCACCAGGCTGCGCGCGTGGAATCACCGTCGTTGCCTTGCACCGGCGCGTGGCGACGCGCCGCGCGTGCGCTGCGGGGGTCCGGCTGGTGGTATTTCTCACTGCTGCCGCTGATCAGCCTGGTCGGCGGTCCGCGCGGCGGGGACGACGTCGTCTTGCGGTTGATGGGGAGCGTCGTCGTGGCGGGACTCTGCTTGGCATACGCCTACGGCTTCAACGGCATCACCGACCGCGGCATGGATCGCGACGCGGCCAAGAACTCGCTGGCCGGGCTCGTCGAGGTTCCGCGTGAGGCAGTCCTGCTGGTCGCCGCTTGTGCGGTCGTAGCCCTGGGCAGCGCCGCGGCACTGACGCCCGTGGCGCTGGTGGGAACGGCCATGTCGCTCGTTGCGGCGACGCTCTACAGCGCGCAGCCGCGGCTCAAGGCCGTGCCTGTCGTGGGAACGCTCGTCAACGGGCTGATCTTCGCGCCGCTACCATTTTTGGCGTCCGTTGGGCCCCCGTCGGCCGGAATGTTGTTTCTCGCCTATTGTTTCTACGTGCTCGTCACGCAGAACCAGATCCTGCACGAGATCTCCGACAGCCAGGAGGATGCGACGGCCGGCGTGCGGACGACCGGCATGGTGGTCGGTCCGACCGGCGTGCGGGTGATCGCCGTCATCCTGGGGCCGCTGGCCGCCTTGCTCCTCTGGTGCCTGCACGCCGCCGCGTGGGTGACGCTCGTCGCCGCCGCGCTCGGGCTGTGCGGCGGCTCGATGATGGTCGCCCTGGGTAATGCGCAACGCGCGCGACGGTTACGCGCGGCGCACAGGTGGTACGCGCTCGCGCTCGGCGGAGTGCTGTTCGCGCTCGTGGCAGGGGCGGGTGCATGAGGGTGCCGGTGTCGGCACGGATGGCGGGCCGCTCGGCGCGCTTGGCGCTGGCGATGGCGCGGGGCCGGCCGCAGCCGTACTCGATGGTGTTCGTGCTCACCAATCGCTGCAACTTCCGCTGCGACTATTGCGACATCCCGGCGAGCGCCGGAAAAGAGATGTCGACCGCGGAGTTCCGCGCCGCAATCGCGGAGCTTGCCGATGCGGGGATGGGCCGGGCCGCCTTCGGGGGCGGGGAGGCGCTACTGCGGCCGGATGCCGTCGAGCTCATCGAGTACGCGAAGGCGCAGGGGTGCTTCACGTCGCTCAACAGTAACGGTTGGACGACGGAGCGGTGGTTGGATCGGCTGGCCGGCTGTCTCGACATGCTGGTGGTCTCGCTCGACGGTCCCGACGACGTGCACGACGTGGTCCGCCGGCGGCGCGGCTCGTACACCCGGGTGATCCGGGTGATCCAGGAGGCGCGGAAGCGTGGCATCGCGGTCGCGACGA
Source organism: Polyangiaceae bacterium (assembly GCA_031400185.1). GTDB lineage: Bacteria > Desulfobacterota > Binatia > UTPRO1 > UTPRO1 > UTPRO1. Next base: position 46,688 of record JANNPN010000102.1, on the reverse strand, counting down.
TTTCCGTCATCGGTCCCTGGAACGAGGAGCGCGTCGAGGAAATTCTGGAGCTGGCCAAGACGTACGGCTTCTGGTCGTACTTTCAGCCGGCGTATCTCGACTGCTTCGCGCACGACGCGGGGCTCCACCCCGGCATCGATCCGGCGATGCTGGTCCGCTTGGCCGATCGGCTCACGGATGCCATCCCGCACGCGCCGGTCGGGTCGTCGCCCGCGTTCTTCGATCGCCTCCGCGCTGCGCCCCACTTCAGCGACTGCTCGCGTTGCACCGCGGGGAAGTATTTCGCGACGGTGATGCCCGATGGCTTGGTGGTCCCGTGTCATCTGACGATGGGGCAAGGCGGCTACTTGAACGGCCGGGAGGTGGGATTCACACGCGCCTTCCTCGAGATGCCACACCCCACCGGACCGGGGTGTGCGATCAGCCCCTACAACGAGTCCGATCTGATCTTCGGCCTCGATCCGCGCGCGGTGATCGCCGCGGTTCGGCGCGCCATGTCCTCGCTGACCCCGGCGCCGCAAGCCTGACGCCGGACGGGACTACGTCCGATTCATCCACCGCACTTCGCGCGCGAGTCCGATCGCGACGAACGTTCGCGGATCTCGGTTGCGCGGCGGGTCGGTTGTATGTCAGGGGATCTGCACCGTGGCTGACGATGTCTGGCTGAGCCGGCGCCGGGCGCTGCACGATCGCTACCTGGAGGTCTCGAAGCTCGGGGATGCGTCCCGGCTCGCGTACCTGCATGGACCCGAGATGACGTGGACGCTCGAGGAGATGGCGGCGCTCTGGAAGCGGGCGCTGGGCCAGCCGTCTTCCGAGATGGAGCCGCTCAATTGCGTCTACCTGCACGTGCCGTTCTGCAAGTCGATCTGCAACTTCTGCAACTACGATCGATTGCGGCCGTCGTCTCCGGCGCTCTTGAAGAACTGGGTCGCTCGGGTCACTCACGCCGTGCAGGTCCTCGGCCCGGCGGTGCGGTCGTTGACCTTTCACGCGCTCTACATCGGCGGCGGCACGCCCTCGGTGCTGCCGGCGAAGATGTTGCACGAGGTCCTCGAAGCGCTGGAACAAAATCTCGCGTGGCATCCGCACGCGTCACGACGCCTCGAGTTCGATCCGGCGGTGATGAACCGGGAACGCATGGAGGTGCTCGCCAAGCACGGCTTCAGACAACTGTCCTTCGGTATCGAGACGCTCGACCCCGAGATCAACGCGCGCCACAATCGTGGCCGGCAGGGCATCGAGATGATCGAGCGCTGCTTCGACGACCTGAAGACGGTGGGGATCGGGAACATCGCCTGCGATTTCCTGCTCGGCCTCGAAGGCACGACCCCCACGGGCATGCTGGCGGAGATCGAAACGGTGCTCACGCGGTTCCGTCCGGCGTGGGTCGACATCTTCATGCTCACGCCGACGCAGGCATACGTGACCAGCCACTTCGGCGGATCGTACGAGGCATTCTGGGAGCACATGAAGCTGTTCGAAGCCGCCGTGCCCGCCGCGTTGCCGGACCTGGCGGCGCGAACGGGCTACGTCATTCGCGTCGGTCACGGACATCACATGATGTTGATGCGCGGCGATGCCATGGCGGACGCCGCCTTGGCCGAAACTCCGGACGCGGGACCGGGATACTCGTATACCGCGCTCACGAGCGAGTCGCGCCGCCCGCTCAACCTGCTCGGCCTCGGACGCTCGGCGCGCTCGGTTCTCTTCGGCGCCGCGGCCATCGCGGCGCGCGATCCGCAGGACGATCCGGCGGTCGAAGGGCCGACCGACTACATCGGGCACAGCATCGACATGGCTGACGAGGCGCGCAGCTTCCTCGTCCACCTGCTGCGCGATACCGACACCGTGGATCGCGACGAGTTCCGCCGCATCTTCGGCGCCGACATGGCCGAGGTCATTCCGGGCGCCCTGGCCGGCTGGGCCGGGGAGGGGACGGCGCGGCTCGAGGACGACGTCCTCCGCTTCGTGCCGCAGGAGCGACTCGAGCGTGTGCGGGCCCTCCTCTGGTTGGTTCCGGAAGAGGACATCGAGTTCGACCTGGCGCACTTCGATCAGCTCGACCTCTCACCGGCCGGCGTCGCCGCTTTGCTGGCGTCGATCGGATCCGGCACGGACCTGTCCGGCGGATACACGATCACCGGAGTCGACGGCAGCCGCGTTCTTCTGCGCACCCCGCGCGGGCAGACGCTGCGACTGCGGATCGCCCCTCCGCTGGCCGAGCGCGCGTCGCTCCGGCTGGTGCTGGAGACGCCCCCCGATGCCGGCGACGTCGAACCGCTGCGTCGCGCGGTGAACCGGCTCCGCGCCCTACTGACCGAACGCCACCACGGCGCCGCCGGTCACGGCCAGCGCCGCGAAGCGAGGCGCTGATCCGTTGCGAGTAGGCTTTTGAGGGGAGCGAAGCGACCGCACCACCACGCGCACGTGCCAGCCCCAGGCTACAGCGGGTCGATCTCGTTGTCCGTGCACATCATGAGCACCGCATCCGACTGTGGCCGTGCCTGGCAGAGCAAGACGTAACCCTGCTGCTCTTGCTCCTCGGTCAGAAAGATCTGCGTGCTCTGATCGATGCTGCCCTCGAGCAGGCGAGCGCAGCACATGCCGCATGATCCCATGCGGCAGCCGAATGGCAGGTGGGCGCCACGCTGCAGAGCTGCGTCGAGCAGCGGGGTGCCGCCGTCGGCGGCAAACGCGAAGCGCTCGTCGAGCGGGGTCCGCACCTCGATCCAGAAGCGGCCGTCCGTCGGCCGCTCTTTCTCGCTCTCCGGCAGGCCGAGGGGGGTTTGCGGCTGCTTGTGCTTCCCCATGACGTTCTTGACGCGGTTCTGCTCGTGCACGACGTGGGCGCCGGCGAACAGCCCCCCGCGCGAGAAGCCGTAGGGCTTGATCTCGGCGCCCAGTCCCTCGGTCTTGCGGAGGAGCTCGTTCAAGTGCGGCAGGATCTCCTCCTCCGAGATCGCCAGCGCGTCGTGGCGGTCGGAGGCGAGGCCGAGCGCGCGGACCGGTTGGAGGATGAAGTTGCGCACGCCGCGGTCGTAGGTGGCGCGGAAGATCGATTCGAGCTGCAAGACGTTCAGCCGCGAGACGACGATCTTCTGCGTGATGCTGACGCGGATGCCGAGCGCGTCGGCGAGGCGATAGAGGATCGCCAGACCCTTGAGGGCCTCGAACAGCGACGCACCGTCGTCGCCGATCGGATTGACGGCGAGCTGCCCCGTGCGGTCGGCGGCGTGCAAGGAGATGTCGAAATACTCGAAGCCTGCTTGCAGTACCTTCAGGGTGAAGCGGGGATCGGCAAAGGTCCGGAAGTGCGACGACATGCCGAAGGCGGAAAATCCGACGCTCTTTGCCAGCTCGACGTGCTCGAACAGCTTGGGGTGAATCGTCGGTTCGCCGCTGGCGAAGAAGAGCATGTCGAACTGGCCGGCGCCGTCGAGGATGGCTTGGCGCGTGGCGTCGGTGTTCGGCATCAGGCGATTGCCCGGGTTGAACTTCTCGCAGCAGAAAAGGCAATCGCTGTCGCACGCACCGGTGCCGAGAATGTTCATGATGCGCAGGTTCTCGTGCCCCGGCCCGCGCTCGGGCTCGAATCCCACCCCGAGCGTCGCCGGATCCGCGGTCTCGAGCTCGGCGAGGATCGCCTCGACGTTCACGGCCCGCGGATTCAGTGGCACCAGCCCGGCGTAGCGCTCGGGCGTGGTCGGACCGTCGCCGGCCACGGCGCTGCGCCGCAGGTGTTTCAGCGTCTTCACCACGTCGCGCGTCAGCCCCCGCAGGGCGTCCGTGGAGGTCTCGCCGCGCGCCTTCAGCCGCACGCCGATGCGGGACGCGTCGAGCCGCGTCAAGGCGACGTAGCAGCGATCGGCGAAGCCGAGGACGGCGTCGTAGAGCTGCAGGCGGCTGACCCCGGTTTCGTCGAACTCGAACGAGATCGTGTGCGCATCGAGATCGATGTGCGGCGCGACGCGCACGGAGGTGTCCGGAGCCGTCGCCGTCCCCGTGCGGGAGCGTCCCGCAGCAGCCGCGGAACCTTCGCTGTGCGGCAGGAGTGCAGCCAGCACCCGGGGGTCGGGCTGACTGGCTTGCAGCAGGTCGGACACCGCTCGGAGCACTCTGCCGACCGAGGGCTCCGTTTCCGAGGTCCCCTTGCCGCCGTTCATCAACAGGAAGTCGAGGTGGTCGGTGTGGGCGACGCCCAGCGGGGCGCCGCTGTTGCGACGAATCGTCACGCGCGCGGCGCCATGCTGCGCGTGCCGGAGCGTCATGGTCGTGGATCCGGCGCGCACCGGGCCGAGCGATTCCAGCGCCCAGCCGAGCGCGAGATCACAGCCTTCGGTCAACGGCTGCAAGAGCGCCCACGGCGGCTCATCGCTGCTCCGGCTGGGATGCTCCGACGAGCGGGCCGGCGCGTCCCGCAGCGTCCGCGCCGTGGCGGAGAATGCTTCGGTGCGGAACTCGTCGCACAGCGCCTGGCCCTCACCATCCCCGGCGAACGGCTCGACCCGGGCCACCACGTAAGGCCCGGACTGGGCGAGATCGATGGACGCTTTGCCCCGGTACTTCTCTGCGACCAACTCCAGCGCGTCGCGCCGATACAGGTCGGTGTGAAACTCGATGGACTCGGTCATCGGATCGCGTCACGGCTGGCCGACTGACGTTGCGCGTAGGCCATTTTGATGCGCTTTTTCAATGCGATGCGCCGGAACGGTCAGTACCACCGCCCGCTCGAAAGAGTCAACGCGGAATCTTGCGGAGAAGGGACGGAGTCGAACCATCCCCCGCGCCGCGGAGCCGATGACCAATCAATTGAGCTCCATGTAGAGCGCTACGGTGGTCGCGCGCACACCGATGGCAACGACGTCGGCCCGGTACGTGGGTCCGACCAGCAGTGGGAGAAATTGCGAGGCGCTCCGCTGGGGCGCGAGTTGCCCCACCAGGCGCTCGGCGGACGTCCCGGCCAGATACTGCTCGCGCAGGTTGAAGTCCCACTTGTTCGTTCGCCGCGCGCCGCGGCACCAGACGTCGAGGGTGGCGAGCGCGCGGTCTCCGGTCAGCGTCACCAGCGGGTGATCGACCGCCAGCGGCGGCGGAAACCCGTCGGCCTCGCGGTGGGACGGTCGGGCGGTGACGTAGGCTTTGACGGTATGGAGCCCGCCGACGTCCAGCACCAATCCCAGCATCTGCAGACCGGACGGAGAAACGGGATCCAGGTTCGCTCCACTGCGTGAGAGGGCCTCGAGCACCGCCTGCTTCTCGGCGGGCGTCTGGTCTTCGAGACGCAGATAGACCTTGAGGCGCCAGGATCCCGCGCGGCCATCCATGCCGACGGGCATCGGCAACGGCGGCAGCGAGCCGAGGTCGCGCAGGAGCCTTTCGCAACCGCCGGCGCCAACGTCGACGAGTAGACTGCGGACGCAGGCCAACACGTTCTGATACTCCGCTTCGGCGCCGCCGCCCGCGGCGATGCGATGCGGGAAGACCACAAACCGCGCCGACCCCTCGAGGCCGTCCGACAGCAGCACCGACGGCTCGAGGCTGACCGTTCCGCAATACGCCGACATGATCCGCTCGACGAATGGCGTGCCTGCCGTCGCGGCATCGCTGCCGGTCGCGTCGCGGAACGTCGCAGCGTAGTCCCGCCAGCGTTCGAGCGTCGGCGCCGCGCTGATCGGCAGCAGCTCGCTCGGAACCTCGGGGACGTATCCGCACGATCGCCGTGCCTGGCACGGGGCGCACCGTCCACGGGCCGGCGTCGTGCGCGCCCGGCTCCTGAACCCCGGCCACTCCGAGCCGAAGAGGCAGAGCGGCACACCGCCGAAGACCGGCGGCTCGAGTCCGCGCTCCCGGTACGATCGGACGAGCCGGACCAGCAGCGGCTTGAGCGGCGCCCAGCGCGGCGGTGGGGAGGTCACCTCGACCTCGGTCAGGGGGCTTGGCGGCTCGCGGAGGAATTCCGCCAGCCGTTCGCCGGACACCTGCACCGGGTGCGCGCTCACTGCGTTCCCAGCGCCCCCAGGGAGTAGAGCATGCGCAGCGTTCTGTGCAGCACGTCGCGGCGCTCGAGCTTCTTGGCCCCGAACCAGACACGCCCGGGCGCGAGCGCGCTGGTCAGCTCCTGCACCGTGCGCGAACCGTCGAGACCGCACACGAGATCGCTGAGCCAGTCCGGGGCGTAGAGGTGTCGAGGGAATCGGCCGCTGCCGCTCGTGGCGAACTCCAGTCGGCGCATGGGGATCATCCGGCCGGTCCCGTGGATGGGAATCACCGTTTCCGTGATCACCGGTGCCTGCAGGAGGACGGGCCGGCCCCCATCCTCGAGCGACCTTCCCCCGAACTCGCCGGGGTCGCTCCAGGCGATGGGCGCGTCCTCCGAATTTCCCATGTCGAAGATGCGCCGCATGGCGACCTGTCCGAAGTGCTGCGTCGCTTCGTGAAAGACGTACGTGTTGACGCCGAATCCGAAGGTCAGGGCCATGAAGGCTTCACGATCAGTGATGTTCGCCGGCAATGACTCCTGCTGGATGAGATCGCGGGCGGTGCGCCAGTACTCGCTGCGATCGCCGTTGAAACGGTAGAAGACGTAGAGCATGGCGGCGAAGGCCCCGTAGTAGGTCCGGATGTGCTGCTCGTAGCCGCCGAGTACGAGCTCCTCCGTCGCACCCACCGCGCGCTCGTCCAAGAGGGTGCCGATCGCGTAGGCGGCCAGCTGCGCGCCGGTCGCGGCCATGAACACGCCGAAGGTGAAGAGCGGGTCGAGGAAGCCCGCGGCGTCTCCGATCAAGACGTACCCGGGTCCCCACAAGCGGCTGTGCAGGTAGTTGAAGTCGCGCTCCACCATGATCCGCGCGGGGGCGTGCTCCTGGTGGATCAACTCCGCATTACGGAGCCACTTCGCGACCTCCGGCACGCCCTGCAACTGGTTCCGGTAGTACGTCTCCAGGTCTTCCTTGCTGCGCCGCTTGAAGGTCTCGGCCGGCGTGACGTACCCGACGGAGACGAGGCCGGGGCGGATCGGGATGTACCAGACCCAGCCCTCGGGCGCGCTCACGACGGCGATCGCGGCGGGGTTCCATCCGACACTGTACGCGGGGTCGATCTCGGCATTTTGCCAGTATCCGAAGACCGCCAGGTTGCGAACGACCGAATCGAAGATGCGATCGCCGATGCGATGGGCGAGCACGCCGGCGCGGCCGCTGGCGTCGACGATGAAGCGGGCGTCGAGCTGCAGCGTCTCGCCTGCGCGCTCGATGCGGACGCCGGTGGCCCGCTGGCCGTCGAAGAGCACCTCCCTGACGGCCGCTGGTTGGTAGACCTCGACGCCGAGCTCGCGTGCATGGTCGAGCAGGAGTTTGTCGAAGTCGGCCCGCTCGATGTGCCACGTGTAGTCTTGGATGCCGTCGAAGTGCGGCCGGCGGCCGGTGGATTCGGTGAAGAGAAACGGCCACGGGCGCCGGTCGGTCCCCCACACGTAGGTAGCGCCGCACTTGCGCAGGAAGTCCGCCTTCTCGACTTTCTCGAGGACTCCCGCGTCCTGCAGGATGCGGTTCACTTCCAGGACGAGCGATTCGCCGATGTGGTAGCGGGGGAACCCATCCCGCTCGACCAGGGCGATGCGGATGGTCGGCGTGTAGCGCCGGAGCAGCGCCGCGCACAGCGAACCCGCGGGCCCGCCCCCGATCACGATGACGTCGAACCGTTCAGCCATGGGATTCGCTGGTGAGGTGGGTGCAACTCCGAATGCGGAGTCACCCTAGCACCGGTGCCGATCCCTTTGCACGGGACGCGGTTCGCGTCGAGATTCGCAGGCGTCAAAGCGGGAACGGTTCCCGATCCGGTGAGAATGGAGAGGGTGCGTCGTCAGGCGCGCGCTAGAAGCGCGAGGCAAATGTTGCGAGGGTCCGCAGCGCTCTCTGTTCTTCTGGACAGCGTGCGTTCTCTCGCGCGAGAGGGCAGTGCGATGATGTGGCCGCGCGCGCCCCGAAAGGAATCACGCGTGCAGGCGCCTGCGTTCGCGCGGTAACCGGCGCCAGCAGCGCGTTCGAGATCGCGCCGGCGCCGTTGACGCGGTGTCAGTGGATTCCGTTGCTCGAGCGGGACATCACCGCGCGACGAAGTAGAGTGCGCGTCCACCTCGCCCCAGGCTTGCCCAAGTCGGCCAGGCGCTAAACCCTTCGCCCGCCAGCCAGTCCGGAACCAGCGCCTGCCGATCGCCGTTGGTCCGCCAAAACGCCGCGAGGAATCGGTCGTATTCCTGGTAGTGCGTCGTGACGGGAAAATCCCACTTGACCCATTCGGCCCGCCCGCCGATGTGCTCCTGAATCGCGAGGCCCCATCCGGGATTGAACGGCGCGAGCTCCCCCAGACCATCGGGCAGCAAGCCCGTGTCGCCTCGTGCCTCCCATGCGCGACGGTAGTAGAGCTTCTGCGCAGGCGGCCTGCCGGCGGCGAGGGCGATACCCACCAGCACGGGAGCGGATCCTTGCGGCGGGATGTGCGCCGGAGCACCGCCGAGCCGCTGCACCACGGCGTTCACGAGACGATCCGCGGCGTCGCGCGGACCCGGATGCGCGTACACCTGCAGGCGGATCCCCGTGGTGTCGATCTCCACCCCGATGGACAGGCCCAGCGTGTCGGGTTGCGCGTCGGCGGTGCATTCCAACCAGGCGTCGAGGAGGACGCGCTCCCGGGGCGTGAGCCAGCGCGCTGCCAGCGTCTGCACCGCGGCGCGGCGGCCGCGATTGATTTCACGGCGCACCGCATCGCTCGTCACCATCGGGTAGTAGCTCACGAAGCGCAGCCGATCCGGTTGCCGCGCGCCCGCCGCCAGCCTCACCGAGAACTCGAGACCGGAAGCGCCCGCCAGTGCTCGGTCTCCGCATGCGCCGATGAGCAGCGCGTAGGCTTCGAGGGCATCCTCGAGCGGAAACGCGGCCGCTGCGGACAGCACACGCAGCGCGGCGAGCTCGGCGCTGCCGGCATCGGCATGGCGCAGCGGCTTGAGCCCCGCCTCGGCGCTTTCCCCGGCGCTGGGGCACACCCGGGCGCGACCACACCGCGCGCACGGACCCGTGCTCGGTGGTGCCGCCAACTCGCTGCACGGCGCCGCCATGGCCGGACGCATGCGCAGATCGAGACAATCCGGGAGCCCGCGGCAGTCGTCGCGCCGGTCCGTCTCGACCGCTGCGCGGTAGCTCCGCGCTACCCAGTCCCGCCAGGTCGCGACTTCGCTCGCCGCGATGCGGTCCGTCCATCCGCCCCCCTCGGGCAGTGGCATGCGCGGGTCGACGACCCGACCAGCGGCGAGAGCGCCTTTGAGCTCGAGCAGGAGACCGCGCAGGCGCTCCTTGACGACATCTGGGAGGCTGGAGCTGCACCGGTAGGCGAGCCTGGTCCGACCGGCCGCGAACAAGGCGGGGCCGTCGTTCGTCGGCGCCACGAAGATCTCCACGCGCACGCCGTCGATCTCCAGCCGGAGCGTGTCGGTGCCGACGGCGCGCGCGGTCGGCATCTTCTCCTGCAAGAAGGCCAGGGCAGGATGCAGGCCGTTCATGACTGGAAATCGGTGAGGCCCGCACGCCGGATGAGCGCGCAGACGGGATCCTCGCTCTCCTGCCGCTGCATGCTCTCCCGCCATAACCGGCCCGGCCGGTAGGGGAGGGCCCCGAGGGCGCTCAAGGGCGCGACGAACTTCGCCATGGCGTCGCGCACCATGTCCGGCGTCGCCTCACCGCCGGTCAACATCGCTTGCACGCCGATCGAAACGGTATGCGGACCAGGATAGATGCCGAGCCTGCGGTGCCCCAGCCGGAGGGTGCCGAGCGCGCTGAAGAGATCCACGAACACGCCGAACGCCGTATCGAGCTGATCGCCCCAGTTGACGCTGACTTCCATGCCGAGGAATCCCTCGCGCCCGGTCCGCGCGTAGTGCGTGCCGGGCGGCAGGGAATAGCGCGCGTCGTGGTCCGGGAGCTCGCCGCGCCGCCCCGCGGCCGACTCGACCCAGCAGCCGGCATCGCGCGCCCGCAGGGCCTGCGCCACGGTCGCGCAGCGCTGTTCCGCCGACTCCACCGACTCCGGCGCCCAGCAGCGCACGAACCACTCGGTCGCGGTCGGCTGCGCGCTGCCGGCGCATACCGTCTCGAGCCTGAGGCTGTCGACGAAACCCTGGTCCATCTGCAGGCGTCCCCCACGCAGGGCATCCATCAGCGCCTCGGGAGATCCCCACGGCATCCACCAGCTGCGGGCGGCGAGATACGGCGCGGGCTCCAGCGCCAGGACCACCTCCGTGATCACGCCAAACCGACCTTGTGAGCCGAGAAAGATCCCGGTCGGATCGGGCATTCCGTGCGCGACGCCGCCTCGACCGAGCCGCCAGGAGGCCCCCGTCTTCACGACCGTTGCTTCGGGCGTCACGATCGTCAGCCCGACGATCTGTTCGACCGGTTGGAGGCGCCCCAATCCCAGCCCGGACGTGCAGGCGACGGCCGCCATCGAACCGACGGACGCCGAACCGTCGCTGTCGGGGTACGCGACGAGGCATAACCCCTGCGCCCGCGCCACGCGGTCGATCTCGCGCACCGTGGTCCCGGCGCCGAAGTAGCCGATCCGTTCGTGGACATCGATGCGCCCTGGGGTGACCAGTCCGAGGGTATCGACGACGACGGCGACGTCGAGCGGGTGCGGTTCCCAGAACGTCGTGAGCGAGCCGATCGGATGCGGATAGCAGCCCACCGACCGAAGCACGTCGACCGCGAGCCGGCACTCCTCGGTGTGCTGCGGGCGCAGCAGAAGTTGCGGCGCGCCTTCGCCCGCGGGGTTCAGGCTGCGACGCTGAATCTCTTCCGCTGCCAGCGGCCCCTCGAGGATCCGATCCCGACCGAGCGTGCCTCGCAAGCGGTCGAGCGCTCGCTCCCACTCACCCGGCGGTGCGGCCATCTCAACCGTCCCATACCTTCCATGGCGGATGCCCGGTCTCCCAATCCCGCTCGAGGCTCTTCTTGTCCTTCCACGTGTCGAGACACTGCCAGTATCCGACGTGCTCGTACGCGGCGAGCTGACCCGCGGTGGCGAGCGCCTGGAGGGGATCGTGTTCCCACATGACCGGGCCGGTGATGTAGTCCAGCGCCTTCGGCTGGAGGACGTAGAAGCCACCGTTGATCCATCCGTGGTCGAAAGCCGGCTTCTCCCGCATGCGGGTCACCCGGCCCCCATCGACATCCGGAACCCCGAAGCGGGGAAGTGGGCGCACCGCCGTCATGGTGGCCAGCACGCCCTGCTCGCGGTGAAAGCGAATCAAGCGCGCAATGTCGATGTCGGCCACGCCGTCGCCGTACGTCATGCAGAAGGCGTCGTCGTCGTTCACCCAAGGACGGATTCTGACCAGCCGCTCGCCAGTGGTGGCACCGAGCCCCGTGTCGACCAGGGTCACGCGCCAATCGTCGCGCGGTGCGGAGTGATACTCGATCTGTCCGGACGCCGTGTGTACCGTCACGTCGGAGTTATAGAGCCGGTAGTCGCGAAAGTACTCCCGCACCACGTTGCCGAGCCGGCCGAGGCAGATCACGAAGTCGCGGATGCCATGCGCGGCGTAGATCTGCATGATGTGCCAGAGGATGGGCTGGTCGCCGATCGGGATCATGGGCTTCGGGCAACTGCGGGTCTCTTCCCACAGCCGCGCGCCCTCCCCGCCGGCGAGGATGACTGCCTTCATCGATTGTGAGTGCTACCCAAACGCGCTCGGCCCGGCAACCACGATCGCAGCCGCGACGTTGATCGCAGCCGCGACGTTTGACGGAAGCCGCGACGTCGATCGCGGCCGCGACGTTCGAAGTGGCGACAGCCCCTGGGCTAAGAGGATCCCGTCATGACCACAGGGGGAACTCCGCCGCATCGCACGTCGGCACGGTTGCGCGAGCTGTGGGAAAGCGGGCAGCGCGGTCCGGCCATCCGCGGCGCACTAGACGGCTGGTCGCTCTTGATGAGCGAGGGCGGCGATCTGCACTGGCTCGAGGGCGTGCTCCGCTCCTGTGGTCTCGGGGCCGAGGCCTTTGCCGTGCAGGCCGAGACGACCCGCAGGCAGAAGACGCAAGCCTGGGCATGGGAGGGTCTGATCGGGAGTGTGCTGCAGAGCGGGGATTCGTGGTGGGCGCGCGAGCTGCTGGCGGAAGCCGGCGCCGATTCCCGCCAGCTTCAAGCGCTCGGGATCGAGGTCGAGCTGACGCTGGGTGACGCCGGCCCATTGATCGCGGCGTGGGTCCGAACGCATCGAGATGAGGCCGCGTTGGAGGCGGCGGTGGGTTGGTTGGTGCGAAGCGATCGGGTGGAGGAGGCAGCGCGCCTCGTGAACGAGGCGAAGGGCCTGATGCTGTGGCGGGCACGGTTCGCCCTGTGGCGGAACCATCCGCAAGCGGCGCGGACGCTCCTCGACTCCCTTCCGCCGGATCCCGAGGTGCGCTGCCTCGAAGCGATCGCCACCGTCCTCGAGGGCGAGCTCGAGCAGGGAGAGTCACTGCTCCGGGCACTGCTGGAGACGGAGATGCGGGCGGAGGCGTGGAGCTGGCTCGCCACCGTATTGCGCAAGCAGGGGCGCTATGCGGAAGCCGTCCAGGCTGCGGATACCGCCAATATCGCGAGCCCCGCGTTCAACCTGGTGGCGCGCCTGGAGCGCGAGCTGGCTTCCGAGTACGAGCGCATGGGTCGTGCTCCCACGACACGCGAATCGGCCCTCCCTTACTGGCGGCGGCTCATCACGCCATCGGCCCGACGCGACTCGGCGCTGCGCAGATTGCGAACGATCGAAGAGCTCGAGCATGCCCGCGCGCTCTATCCACTGGGCCTGCAACCGCACGACTCGATCACTGCGCTGGAGGCGGCACTGGAACGGTTCGCGGGCAACCACACGTTCCATCTCAGCACCACGAAGAACGGGGTGCTCGCCTCCTACCCGCTCCCCCTCGATCCCCGGCGCTTGGGAGCCATCGTTCAGCTGGTGCTGTGGACCCGCGGCGCCGAGGCGGCCCGGACGCTGTACCGAGAGTTGGCGCCGCGCGTCGGCAACCACCCCCTATACCGAATCTACCACGGCGAGCTCGAGCTCTGGATGGGAGCTTACGCGGACGCCGAGCGGCTATTCCGCGACATTCTCGACCGCGACGAGACGGTGCGCTGGGCGTGGATCGGTCTCGGAGCGAGCGTGATGTTTCAAGGCGAGTTGCGGGAGGCGCAAAAGATCTGGGCACGGGGCCTGTCGATCAATCAGTGGGCTGGGCCGACCCTCTACGTGTACCGCGGCGAGTGCTACCGGCGGCAGGGGGAAGTCGAGCTTGCCCGCAGCGAGCTGGAGACCGGATTGCGGCAGAAGCCACAGCGGCTGAGCGCCCGCATCAATCTGGCGTTGCTCGACCGCGACCCGGACGCGCTGCGGCGCGCCGAGCAGGAGTGCGAGGCCTTTGCGCCGCTGCTCATGGAGGAGGTGAGCGGCAGCCCGGCCGAGCGCCTGGAGAGCGTGCTCGAGGCGATGCGCGGCAATCGCAGCTCGTCCGAGAAGCACGTGACCTATCATCTCTGGGGTCACGTCTGGCGTCGCGGTATGTAGGATCCCCGACGGCGGCCTACTCCTCGCGCCGGCACCGTGGACGAAGGCGGCCCGCATCGGTTACACCTTGGGCCTCATGCCGGGCTTCTCGATCAGCCCCGATCAGCGTCGCGACTTCGACGAGGAGGGATACTTCGTCACCGCCCCCGCCTTCAGCGAGGCGGAGTTGGCCCCGGTGCGGGCTGCGATCCTGGAGGCGTGGACCCAGCGCCGGAAAGAGCGAACGCGGAGCGAGGAGGCCCGCTGGGACCGACTGCGGCCCGAGTTGCCACGCCTGCATCGCACCAGTGACGCGGCCGCCGAGCTTTGCCGCTCGCCCGTCTTTGCGGCGATCACGGGCGTGTGCATCGGCCCCGATGCCGACATGATGTGGAACCAGGCCCACGTGAAGTCGGTGGACGAAGCGGGCCTGACGCGGTTTCCGTGGCATCAGGACGGCGCGTACGCGCAGATGGAGTACCCCGACACGTGCAGCTGTTGGGTGGCGCTCACGCGCTGCGACGCCCGCAACGGCGCGATGGTGATGGGCCCGGGGAGCCACAAGACACTCGTGCCGCACGCGTGGGACGACGAGCTCAAGTACCTGGCGCGTCCCGCGCCGGAGCGCGTCCGTCAACTGGAAATGGACGTGGGCCAGATCGTCGTCTTCCGCGCCCGCACCGCCCATGCCAGCCCGCCGAATCGTGGCGATGCCCCGCGCTTCGGGTACAGCTTGTCGTTCAGCCTTCCCGAGCAGCGACTCCTGCCGAGCCGCATGCTCTTCGGCGATCAGGTGCCCGTCACCCGCGGCGGCCGCTCGATCGACGATGTCATGCGCGAGTATGCGCTCGGGAGGGAGGGCGCCGCGCGGTCCCAGGGCGAGGCCATCGTCGAGTCGATGCGCCGGCGTCTCCCGCGTCAGGGTGAGGCGATCGATGCGGCGGTCCGGACCTACCGCGCCGCCGTTCTCGCCGCGGACACCGTCCGCAGCCGCCGCACCCTCAGCGCCCTCTTCGCGGTCAGTGAAGAGGACGTGAGCATCAACGGCGATCTCGTCCGGGCCCGCAACGACCCCGATTTGATCGTCCGCGAGTGCGCCAGCCTCGGCCCGGAGATCACCCGCGAGCAGCGCCGGCAGCTCCTGCTGCGCGCGCTCGAGCTCGACCCGGAGCACGCGGGTGCCACGGCGGAGATCGCCCGTCTCGAATGACGCAACGACTGCTCACTCCCGACAAGCTCGAGGCGTTCGCGCGCGAAGGGTACTTCGTGCTGGAGCGCGTGCTGCCGCCCGCTCTGCTCGCCGCGCTGCGCGCGGAAGCCGACCATGCGCTCGCGTGGCACGAGGGGGAGATGGCGGCGCAGAAGACGGTCGATCGCCTGAACTACGCCGGTGAGCACTACTTCATCCCCGGCCGGTCGCGTGAGCGGACCGCGCTGGCCGACTATCTGCGGAGCGAGCTGATGGCCGAGCTCGCCCGGGCGCTCGTCGGACCCGAGGCGTACCTCTTCATCGAGCTGTTCATCCTGAAGCTGCCCCACAACCGGGTGCCGTTCGGGTGGCACCAGGACCACGGCTACATCGACGCCTACGGCTTCGGGCACTATGCGCCCAACCTGAGCATTTGGACCGCGCTGGACGATATGACGGCCGAGAACGGCGCCCTCGAGGTCTTGCCGTTCACACGGCGGCGGTTCGACGCTGTGCCTCCGCACCACCAGGACGAGCACGGGAACTTCGTGGCCGACTTCGGATCTCCCTCCGGCACGGTGTTGCCGATGCCGGCCGGGAGCCTGATCGTGCAATCCGGCCTGCTGCCGCACCGGAGCGGGCTGAATGGCAGCTCCGCCGTCCGGCGCGCCTATCTCTGCCAGTTTTCGCCGCGCCCGGTGGTCGACGAGCGGGGCCGGCCGATCCAGATGGCCGTGCCCCTGCTACGGAACGGCCAGATGGTGCAGGAAATCGAGAATTCTGTTGACAAGTCCGAAAGGTAGCTGCTACCGCTCCGCCTGGAGCGACCCGGGGAAATCATGAACATTCGGTGGCTCGATGGGATGGAGCATGGCCTCGCGGAGGGCAAGGTCCTGCGCCGTCCGGTCATACTCATGCCGGTCGGGCAGGGGATGGATAGCCAGGATACGTGGTGTCCCGCCGCGTCGTTCACGCGCGCCAATCTGGCCCACCCGGACGTCGTCCAGCTGATCGACAAAGCGTTCGTGCCGGTGCGCTTCTCGATGCACATCGCCGGACCGGCCGTCGACGACAGGGCGCGGGAATTCGTCATGCGCCAGCCGGGGAGTGGGCCGTTCGATACCTATCCGCCGGACCTGTTCGTCGTCTCACCGGAAGCCGAGGTGTTGCATCGCCTGCCCTTCGACTCGACGACGGGTGAGATCCTCGGCGCGCTGCGCGAGGTGCTCGAGCGGAACCCGGAGCTCGCTCCGCCATCCGCGGCGATCCAATCCCAGCCGACCGATCCCGCCGAGATTGCGCTGCGGGAGATCGAGGCGCGCTACAATCGCAGTACCCCGGACCGGAATTGGTGGCGCGAGCACATCGGAATGCTGTTCCGGACGGATGCCGAGTCGGAGCTCGGGGAGCCTCCGCCGCCTGATCGCGACAAGGCCGCGTTGGTCCCGGAGCTCGAAGAGTGGCTCGCCGAGCACGAGGAAACGCAGAATGGTCTCGGCGCGCTGGCGCGGGTGCTGCTCGGTGGTGCGCGAGCCCACGCGGGCGACATGGAAGGCGCGCGCACGGCCTGGCGTTCCGTGCTCGAACAGTATCCGGACCACGCTCTACGGCACCGCGCCAAATACAATCTGATCGAGCCGGGTGCGTTCCCGTCTCTTCCGTTGCCCGAGACCGTGGGCGCGCGGCGCCCGTCGGTCGTCGAAGCTGGCATCGTCGAGCCGGATCGCGAGCGGCGCCGGCGCAATCTCGAACGCGTGCGCGCGGATGCTCGCTACCTGGCGTGGCGCCCGGAGCTGCCGTTCGTCCGCGTCGAAGCGGGCACGTTCACGATGGGTGGAACGCCCGCCGTGCAGGCGCGCGAGCTGCCGAATCGACGCGTGACGATCTCGCGGCCGTTCTTGATCTCCGCGTGGCCCATCACGCGAGGCCTCTGGAGCCGCTTCCGACCCGACACGTTTCCGGGGAAGGAATGCGAGGGGCTCGCGGCCGACCTTCCGGCCGTTCATCTGTCATGGGTGGACATTGTCGAGTTCTGTGAGGAGCTGTCGAAGGCCGACGGACGCACCTACCGCCTGCCGACCGAAGCCGAGTGGGAGTACGCCGCGCGCGGCGGCCTCGAGGGCATGCCCCATCCGTGGGGCAGTGAGGAAGCCGACCCGACCCGCTGCAACTACGTGAACCTGCACCCCGTGCCGGTCGCGTCGTACGCGCCGAACGGCTACGGCCTCTTCGACTGTGTCGGGAACAACTTCGAGTGGTGCGCGGACTACTACACGAAGGACGCCTATGCCCGCACCGCGCCGGAGATCGTCGATCCGGTCGGGCCGACGAAGGACGTGGCGGCCGCGTTGAGTCCGACCGGAGACGCCGGCCGCGTCGCCCGTGGCGGTGGTTGGCTCGGGAACGAGATGTGCCTCATCAACTGCCGGAACAGCTGGCGCATCGGGTGGCCGGAGCAGTTCCGGTGGTGCAACCTGGGCGCTCGATTGGTCGTCGACGTCGACTGAGTCGACGGATTGCGTGCGCCGATGGTGAACGATACGACCGACCACCCGAACGACTGCCGCGAGGTTGCTCGAGACGTACTGGAGCGGCGCTTCCCTCGCGGGCGCGTCGAGCGCGTGTTGCTGATCAACCCGCCCGACGGTGACGCCGACCTGTTCACCCTCGCTACCGCCAAGCGCGGCCGGTACCACAACTACCCACCCTACGGTTTGACCGTGCTCGGCGCCCACTTGCAGCGGGCGGGCGTGGACGTCCGCATCCTGAACCTGAACCACGAGCTGCTCGTCGCCGCGTTCGCGTGCGAGGACGAGGACGCCTTCGACTTCGACGGGACGTGGCAGCGCCTGCTCGATCGTGCCGTCGCGGAGTTCTCCCCCGACCTGATCGGCGTCACCTGCATGTTCACGATGACGCACACGGCACTCCGGAAGATTTGCGACTACGCCGCGGCGACCGGGTACCCCGTGGCGATCGGCGGCGTCCACGTGACCAACGACGTCGAGCGGGTGCTCGACGACATCCCATCCGCCAGCTTCGCCTTCCTGCGCGAAGCCGACACCTCGCTACCCCTCTTCTGCCGTGTGGTTGCCGGGGACGAGCCGGTCGCAGCGCTCCGGCAGGTGATCCTCTGCGACGCGGACAGGCGCCTCCGCTACCTCGAGGAGTGCCGTCCAAGCGTCGAGGAGTTCGACACCCTGCCGGCGTTCGATCTCACCGAGATCGAGCGGCTCTCGCAGTTCGGGGTGATCGGCATCTTCCACGCGTTCGTCGACGCGAACACCCCGACCGCTACCTGCCTCTCGAACCGCGGCTGCCGTGCCCAGTGCACGTTCTGCAGCGTCCCCAACTTCAACGGACGACTCGTCCGGCAGCGGCCCGTCGGTTCGGTGCTCGACGAGCTCGAGGCCCTGCGCGACACGGGCGTCAAGCACATCGTCTGGTTGGATGACGATCTCTTGAAGGATCACGACCGTGCGCTTTCCCTCTTCCGGGGGATGACGCAGCGGAAGCTGGGTCTCACGTGGGATGCGACCAACGGGCTGATCGCGGCTTCGTGCAATCCTGAGCTGGTCGCGGCGATGGTCGAGAGCGGATGCACCGCCGTCAACATCGGCATGGAGTCCGGCAATCCCACCATGCTCACCCGCATCCGCAAGCCCGGGACCGTGAGCACCTTCCTGCATGCTGCGGAGGTCTTCCGCGGGTTCCCGTCCATCCACGTTCGCGTCTTGCTGATGATCGGCTTTCCCGGCGAGACGCTCGGGATGATCGAGGACACGCTCAACGTCGCCCTCGCCATGAATTGCGACTGGTACGCGATCACGCCGTTGCAGCCGCTTCCCAACACGCCGATCTACGACGCCATGGTGGCGCAAGGCCTGATCGCCCCGGTGGGCGACCGGCTCACGTACTACAGCGGCGGGTACGGCAAGCTCGACAAGATCGACGAGGCAGGCGGCGCGGTCGTCAAGGGTTTCCGCCACGCCTTCGACGGCATCTCGCACGACGCCGTTCCGACGCCGGACCAGATTCACGACATCTGGTTCTACATGAACTATCACCTGAACTTTCACCGCCTGTTCCACGAAGATCGTCCGGCGAAGATCAACCTGATGCTGCGGCAGCTGGCGACCCTTTCGGACAAGCTGTCACCCGACAACGCGCTGGCGCTCTACTTCATCGGCTACCTGCAGTGGAAGCGCGACGGCGCCGTGCAGCCGGCGATCGTCGCGCGGCTCGCCCGACAGCTCGAGAGCTCGGCCTACTGGCGCACCCGGTTCGCAGCGTTCGGAATGGCCGCCGACGACGTGGCCCGGGGACAGTTCCCGAACGAGCACGTGCCCCGCCTGACCATCGCTTCTCGCGTTCCGGAAGCATCTCAGCTGCAACGCAAAGCGAGCTGAGATCCGTCGAGCCACGACGATGGCACGGTCTCTACTCGCCATCGCGATCCCGTCCCTGAACCGCGCCCGCATGCTCGACGCGGTTCTCCGCGAGCTCGTGCCCGTCTGCGAGGCGTCGTCCATTCCGATCTTCGTGAGCGACAACAGCTCCGCGGACGCGACGCCGGCCGTCTGCGCTGCCTGGGCCGCCCGCTTCTCCGGCTTCCGTTTCCAGCGCCATCCGGAGACGGTGCCGTTCGGACAGAGCGTCATGTCGGCGATGGCGATGAGCGACGCCGAGTACACCTGGCTGTCCGGCGACGACGACTACCTGGTGCCGCGCGGCGTTCACTCGGTGCTCGATTGGCTGATGCGGCGGGCCCCCGATGCGCTCGTGGTCCGTACGATCGAGGTGCCCGCGCCCGACTTCGCGGCGCTGGATGCTCCGCTCGGACCGCAGCTCGCCGAGATCCTGGCGCGCGCCGCCAACGGCGAGGGGACGCGAGCGTATAGCGGCGCGGCCGAGTTCTTCGCCGAGAAGCACATCATCCTGCCCGCTCCCGCGGTGGTCTACGCGACGGATCGGACGCTCGCGACCGACTACCAGCGGTACCTCGATACGCATCACGCCCACATCGGTGCGCTCTTCGACGCCCTCGCTCTCGAGCAGGCGCGGCGCGGCTGTGTCGACGTGCTCGAGCTGCAGGAGATCTGCTCGGTGTCGCTGACCGTGCATCACGAGCGCGGCAAGGATCAGTGGAGCGAGCTCTTCCGTTACCTCGCAGTGGAGGGATTTCCGAAGTGGCTCTCGCTCCTCCCGCCGCTCTACGCGCCCTACATTCCGATCGTCGAAGCTCACACGCGGCACATCTTCAGAGCGGTGCTCGAATCAGAGGCCGATAAGTGAGCGCGGCGAACACCGAGCGCCACGGCGAATGGGCGCGCACCTTCGCCCGCGAGGGCTATTTCGTCGTCGAGCGCGCCCTCGAGCAGGACTTGCTGGACGGACTGCGACACGACGCCGATCGGGCCATCGCGGAGGAGCGCGCGAG
The DNA here is from genome assembly GCA_031400185.1 of Polyangiaceae bacterium. Taxonomy (GTDB): domain Bacteria; phylum Desulfobacterota; class Binatia; order UTPRO1; family UTPRO1; genus UTPRO1. The sequence continues at coordinate 26,480 of JANNPN010000102.1, read as the reverse complement.
CCTCGAGCGCGGCGAAGAGCGCTACGTTCCCGTGAGCCAGCTCGACGACCGCTACGTGATCTCCGGCTTCGTGCGGCGGAGCGAGTTCGTCCGGCGATTCATCTTCGGTGAGTTGGCGGCATCGATCTGCAGGGCCGCCATCGGCGGCGACGCGTTTCTCTACTCCGACACGTTCGTTTGCATGGCGCCGCACAACGAGCACGGGTGGATCTGGCATCAGGACTCGAGCTATCTCGACCACGTCGGCTGCGGGCACTATCCGCCGAACCTGGGCGTTTGGGTCGCGCTCGACGATGTCACCCCGGAACGCGGCCCGCTGCGCGTCCTGCCGTTTTCGCAGGTCGATTCACGCAAGGTCGTTCCGCACGATCTGAACAAGCCATGGGACAGCGACGAGGTCGTCGACTTCGGCAACCCCGAGGGCGTGCTCATCACCGTCCCGGCCGGCTCGATCGTCGTGACGGACGGCGCGCTGCCGCATGCCAGCGAGACGAACCGCACGGATTCGCCGCGGCGCGCCTATCTCATCCAGTACTCCAGGCAGCCCGTGCTGAAGGACGGCAAACCCGTGCAGATGGCGATCCCGTTCCTGCAGGGCGGTGTCCGGCGGGTGCCGACGTTGGATGAGATCCGGCGGATGGGCTGACACCCTCCGATCGGGTACAGCAGTACGCTGGCGCGCTTCGCGTCGCCGCAGGCAGGGCGATGCCCCGGAGTATCAGCTCGGGACGACCTGGAACGTCGTGCGCATCACGGCACCGAGAGGGAGCACGGCTTGCGGCGTGCCCTCGGGCTCGGCCCGGAAGGCGGTGATGCGGAGCGAGAAGCTCTCGAGGATGCACCTGAAGGAGAGTCCCGTTCCCCACGTCAGCAGGCAGACCGGTGGCCGATGGAGCTCCTGATTCACGAGCGCCAGCGTCTCGACCTTGTCGGTGATTTCCCGCACCGACGTGCCTTCCTCGTAGCGGTCGAAAAACAGCTCGCAGGAGAGGTGCCGCACGCCCGCACCGTCGTCCGACACGTCGACGGTCGTAAGGTCGAGAATGCCTGCGGCCGACTCGCCGACCTCAGGCACGATGTCGAACGGGACGTGGTCCTTGTCCTTGCGTCGCTTCGGGAGCTTGGTGCCTTTTGCCGCCTCGGCGGGCTCGGCCGTGATCAACGCATGGGTCGCGACGAGCGTCCCGCCGGCAACGGCACCGATGAGAAAGCTCCGACGGTCCATGGTGGCCCGGGCGTCCTCTTCGAGCGCATCCTGAGATGTCGGGGTAGCGTTGGCCATCGGGAGCTCCTCCTTCGTAGTGGTCGATGATCGCGCCGTTGCGCGCCTCGAGAGCCTCGTGGCCTAGCCCGACCTAGCGGCGCCGGTCAATCTTTTTTCACTACCGCGCGCGTCGCCGACACGCGTAGCCGACATCCTGACCGCAGCGTCGCTCCGCTTCGAGCGCGAACCCGGCCGTCTCGAGCAGCGCGGGGAGCGATCCGTCGGAGTCGCGCGCCAGAACTGTCGCCACGAAGCGTCCGCCCGGGACGAGCACCCGCGCGGCCTCGGCGAGGATGGCCGCGGTGTCGCTCGCTCGGAGCCCGATCACGGTGAACGCGGCGACCAAGGCAAAGCTCGCCGTGGCGAATGGGAGGGCCACCGCGTCGCTTTGGACGACGGCGAGATCGCGTTGCTGGGCGTGCGCGAGCATGCCGCGCGAGGAATCCAGCACTACCCAGGCCGGGTGTCCGACCCCGAGGCTCGCTGCGAACTCCGCGAGGAGACCAGTGCCGCCGCCGAGATCGAGGAGGCGTGGTGCGGAGCGCAGCGCCTCCCGGAGCTCGCCGCCGTCGGGCTGGAGCATCGCCCGGTACTTCTTCACCTGTAGAGCCCGGAACTGTTCGTCGTATCGAGCAGCGGTGCGATCGTAGCTCGCGCGGAGAGCCCTGGCGTCCACGTCGGAGCGCCCTACCATTCGCAACGTCGATCCGCACGTGACCCCCGCCGCGATTGTGGAGGGACGCGCTCCGCGTCGGCTTCCCCCTCCTCGACGCGAGCCCCACCTGCGCTCCCGACGTCTTGCTGCGGACCCTCCACGGCCTCGACGATGTGTTCCTCGCGGTCCACGCGCTGCCGGGCGGCCCTCAGGTCAGGCCGCGGGTTCTCCGCGCGAACGCCTGCTCACCGACGCACTCGAGCTCGACGCGGAGTCCCATCGCATCGCACCGGGACGCGACCTCGTCGACGTACGTGGCGTTGGCGACGAAGACCGTTCGCACCTCCTGTCGGAGCACCTCCTCGGGAGGGACGACGCGATGGCCCGTCCCCGGCAGGAACATGCCCTGCTTGCTGGGATGAATGTCCACGACGGCGTTCACGAGCTCGCGACGCGGATCGACCAGGTGCGCGAAGAGCGCCCCCTTTCCGGCGCCGCCCCAGAGGGCGATGGGTCCCCGCGCGCGCGCCTGCAGCAGGCGCGCGCGGTGCTCCGGAACGAAGCGCGCGGCGACATCGGCGAGTCGCGCCGATGCGGAGCGTGGTGGGATCGCCTCAACGGGTGCTGCGGTGGGCGTGCCGGGCGCGGCAGCGAAGGCGAGCAGGTATTCGCCGCCGAAGGCGTGCTCGACCCGGCGGCGCTCGTAGCCTGCCCGCCGCAGGACCTCGGCGAGCGCCGTGTCGCTCAGCATCATGCAGTGCTCATAACAGAAGTCGTGGAGGAGCCCGCGCTCCAGGCTATGGACGACGTTCGGCGTTTCGACGAGCAGCGTGAAGGGCGCCGCAAGACATTCCCGGGGTGCCGCCAGGAACGGCACCGGATCGGTGACGTGCTCCACGACGTGGCGTGTGACGACGACGTCGACTGGGAAATCGAGCGCGCCTGCTCCCGGCGCGTCGAACGGCGTCGCCGTGACGCTGACGTTGCTCGGTAGCTGCGCCTCAGACGCGCGGAACGCAGGATCAAAGCCGTGTGCGCGCGTGACGCGCGTCGTGAGCCGCCCGATCAGATGGGCCAGAAAGCTCCCCTGGCCGGCGCCGATGTCGACGACGGAGAAGGCCGAGCGCCCGTCCATGCGGGCCGCCAGCCGATCGCTCACATCGTCGAGGTGCTGGCGATAGCGCGCTGAGCGCGTGGGATCGACGAAGTAGTCCGGCCCGTACGGCACGCCGTGGAACGCTTGGTTGAACACCGCTCCGCATGCTGCGCACTCGACCAGCTCGAGGCGTCCGGACGGCGCGCGGCGGGCTTCCTCCTCGGTCGCGGCGAGGACGTTCAGCAGCACCGGCACGGCGGGGTGGACGAAGGCCGGCGGCCCGACGATCGCAGCCCCACAGCAGGGACAGGATCGGGAGCCGGGATCTGGTGGGTCGAGGGTCACCGCGTGAGGAACGCCCGGAGCGTCTGCTGCATGTAGTGCAGGCGGTCGTCGTCGATGCCGGGATACACGCCGACCAGGAACGTCGAGGTCATGATCGTATCGCTGTTGGTGAGCGAATCGGCGATGCGGTACTGCGCTCCGTCCCAGGCTGGTTGCCGCAGCAGATTGCCCCCGAAGAGCGAGCGCGTCGCGATACGGCGCTCCTCGAGAAAGGCGACGAACTCGTTCTTGGTGAACGGGGCATCGGGGCGCACCGTGATCGGAAAGGCGTACCAGCACGGCTCCGCTCGCGGGTCGGAGCGCGGGAGGATCAGGACGTCCTGGAACGGCTCGAGGGTCTGGAGGAGTGCTCCGAAGTTCTGGCGGCGGCGCGCGACGAACGAGGGCACGCGGCGGAGCTGCGCGAGCCCCACGGCCGCTTGCAGATCGGTCGCCTTCAAGTTGTAGCCCAGATGACTGAAGATGTACTTGTGATCATAGCCGTCCGGCAGCCGCCCGAGCTGCCAGCCGAAGCGTTTCCCGCACGTGTTGTCCTTCCCCGGCTCGCACCAGCAGTCTTTCCCCCAGTCGCGGAACGACTCGACGAGCTTCTGGCGGGCGGGATCGTTGCAGAGAACCGCACCGCCTTCGCCCGTGGTCATCTGGTGCGCCGGATAGAACGACAGCGTGCCGAAATCACCGAAGGTGCCGAGCATCTTGCCGTCCAGCGAGCCGCCGAGCCCGTCGCACGTATCTTCGATCAGGAAGAGCCCGTGCCGATCGGCCAGCGCTCTGTAGGCCTTGGCGTCGAACGGGTTTCCCACCGCGTGGGCGACCATGATGGCGCGGGTCCGCGGTCCGATCGCACGTTCGATGCGCTCCGGTTCCGGATTGTACGTTCCGAGCTCCACGTCGACGAAGACGGGCACGCAGCCGACCTGCACGATCGGATTGACCGTGGTGGGGAAGGCCGCTGCCGGCGTGATCACCTCGTCGCCGGGCTGGAGCCGGCGGTCGATCTTCGGCGAGGTACACGCAGCGAGCGCCAGGAGATTCGCCGACGACCCGGAGTTGACGAAGACGGCGCCTCGCGCCCCGGTGTAGGCGGCCAGTGCGCGCTCGAACTGCGCGGCGTACGGACCGGCCGTGATCCACGCGTCGAGCGCGCTCGCGACGAGGGCCTCGATCTCCGACCCGTCGAAGACCCGGCCCGCGTACGCCACGTACGTCTCGCCCGGCACGAAGGGTTGCGCGGCGTGGTCGAGGGCATGGAGCTCGCGTACGCGTTCCATGATCTCGCCGCGGAGATCCGCGCTCCGGGACGCACGTTCCGTCATCCCGCTCCCCCGTCAGGAACGGGACGCGCGCCGATGCCGAGATAGGTCACGCACGGTGCAGACTTCACGGCGCGAAAGATCCCACGCGCATCCACGAACAGCAAAGGCGCTGATCGCGTGGCGAGCAGCTCGGGGAGCGTCTCCAGATAGACCGGCCAGGGGGTGACGAGAACCACCGCCTCGGCGGCATCGAACGCGTCTCGAAACGCCTCGTCCGCGACCACCGTGACACCGGAGGAGGCGAGCAGCGCGTGCGCTGCCACCGGCGGCACCCGGGGGTCGTGTGCGCGGACCGCAGCACCGCGTTCGGCCAGCGCGCGGCAGAAGGGGAGGGCGATGGAGTCGCGCAGGTCGTCGGTCGCGGGCTTGAACGCGAGACCGAGGACCAGCACGCGGCGGTTCGCCAGGCCGCCGAGGGCTCGCTCGATGCGCTCCGCGAACCAGAGCGGTTGCGTCTCGTTGATGCCGCGCGCCGCATCCAGGATCGACGGCCCCTGCCGGCGCGCGCCGGCAAACGCCGCGAGCGCGGCGAGATCCTTCGGCAGGCAGCTTCCACCGAACCCCGGGCCGGGCAGCAGGTACTGCGCGATGCCCGCCGTGGAGGTCCCCCGGAGTCGGTGATCCAGGTGAATGCCTTCGAACACCTCCACGACGTCCACACCGTCGATCGTTTCGGCGAGCCGAGCGATCTCGTTCGCGAAAGAGATGCAGCACGACAGCATCGCGTTGTTGGTGATCTTGATCAGCTCGGCGGTGCGGATGCCGGTCTCGAACCAGGTGGTTTCGAGGCCTTCGAACAGCGCGCGTGCCAACGCCCGCAGATCCGGATCATCGGCGCCCACGACGATGCGATCGGGCCGGCGGGCATCGCCCAACATCGAGCCCTCGCGGAAGAACTCCGGGAGGTAGCCGACCGGGACGCGCTGGGACTCCTCGCCGGCGGCGTTGGCGAGCGCCGTTCCGAGGACCCGCTGGGTCGTGCCGGGCAGCACCGTGCTGCGGAGGAAGATGCCCCGCCACCCGAGACCGCTCCCGGCACGCGTTCGGACCGCGATCAGCTCATCGACCGCGGCGCGGAGCGCGGCGAGGTCGTATGGCCCGTCGGGTCCCGCGGGCGTCGGGACGGCGATCAGGACGCTGTCGCATTCCGCCAGCGCGTCGGCCCGATCCGTCACGATCCAGCGCCGACTTCGAGTGGCAACCTGCAGCGACGTGGCGGCATCCGGCTCGAAGAAGGGCAGCTCGCCCGCGCGGAGCCGTGCGACGCGCGACGGATCCACGTCGAAGAGCGTGACGTCGTGCCCGAGCTCGCAGAGCACGAGCGCGCTCGCGAGCCCGACGCGGCCTGCGCCCACGACGCCGACCTTCATGATGCGTCGCCCGCCGGGCGCGTCCGGTCCCCCGCCGCAAGCCAGCGGAGGTAGCGCGTGAGCCCTTCTTCCAGGGACACGGACGGCATCGATCCGCCGAGCGCCCGGAGCTTGGTGAGATCCGGGCAGCGCCGCTGCGGGTTGTCGGTCAGGTAGTGCGGATCGGTGCTGGTCCGTACGACGACGCGGCCGGACGCCTGCGTGACGGCGCGGATGCGGTCGGCGAGCTCGCGCATGGAGATCTCCTCGCGGTCGTCGCCCACGTTGTAGGCCTCGCCATCGACCCCACGCGCGATCACGCGCAGCAGCGAGACGATGAAGTCCGTGACGTAGCAGAAGCTCCGGCGCGGGCGACCATCCGAGTGCAGCACGAGGTCGCGTCCGCACCGCGCGTCGTCGACGAGGCTCGGCACGGCGCGTCCGTCGTCGTGTCGCAGGCCGGGGCCGTACACGTTGAACGGCCGCACGATCCGCACCGGCGTGCCGTATGTTTGGAAGTAGGTGACGGCGAGCGTCTCGGCGAAGCGCTTCGACTCGTCGTAGCAGGCCCGCGGCCCGGTGGAGGACACGCGGCCGGGATACGTCTCGGGGGTCGGGACGTGCGCTGGCTCGGGGTCGCCGTAGATCTCGCTGGTGCTCAGCAGCACGAACGCTTCAAGTGATCGACCCTGCACCGCCCGCAGCAGTGCCAAGGTGCCGAGCGCGTTGACCTCCAGGGTGCGGAGCGGCATCCGCCGGTACGCGACCGGCGAGGCGATCGACGCGCCATGGACGATGACGTCGAACGACTCGGCGAGCTCGAGCGTCGACGCGTCGAGATCGCGGATCTCCACGTCCGGGTGCGACGCGAGATGGCGCACGCGATCCTTGCTGGCGGTCGTGAAGTCGTCCACCACCACGACGTGCGGCGCATGCCCTCGCCCCGCCGCGTCGGCCCGGGCCGCGAGCAGGTCCACGAGGTACGACATGAGGAATCCGGCACCGCCCGTGATCAACACCCGCTTGCCGTCGAACCGCCGCAGATCTTCGTCGGCGCGCTGCGCGATCTCGTGCAGATCGTCTCGGATGACGTCCAGACGGGCCGTCACCGTGGCGTCTCCTCCCCACCGACGAAGCGCGGCGTCGGGATGGGCACGAGGAAGCGTCCCCCGCCGCGGAGGAAATCGGCTTGCTGGGCGGCAATCTCGTCCAGGTAGTTCCAGGCGAGCACGAGCAACACGTCCGGTGGGTCGGTTGCGATGCGCTCCGGCGGGACGATCGCGATCCTGGTGCCCGGGGTAAAGCGGCCCTGCTTCAGGGGGCTGCGGTCTGCGACGTACGCGATGTCGGCGGGACCGAGACCGCAGTAGGCGAGGAGCGTCATGCCTTTGGCAGGCGCCCCGTACGCTGCCACGCTCTTGCCCTGCGCCCGCAACGCCGCGATGTGCGCCTGCAGGGTCTCCCGCAGGGCTTCGACGCGCCCGCGAAACGCCTCGTACGTGGCCGACGCGAACAGGCCGCGCGCTTCCTCGTCCGCGAGGCATTGCGTCACGGCCGCGGTCGTCCGCCGTGGGCCTCCGGCGTGTTGCCCCCACACGCGCATCGAGCCGCCGTGCACCGTGAGCGCCTCGACGTCGATCACCTCGAGGCCGCACGCGCCGTACAGCTCCACGAACGAGCGCAAGCTGAATTCCGAGAGATGCTCGTGATAGATCGTGTCGAACTGGTTCTGTTCCAGGAGGTCAGCGGCGTGCGGCACTTCCACGATGAACACCCCGTCCTCCGCGAGCAGATCGTGCACGCCGCGCACGAATCCATGCAGATCGTCGATGTGATTGAACGTGTTGGTGGTGGTGATCGCCGCCGCGCGGCCGTGTCGCGCCCGTAGCGCGCCGGCCACCTCGCCCCCGAAGTACTCGCCCACCACCTCGATGCCCGCGGCCCGCACGCGCTCGATGAGGTTCTGGGCCGGATCGACGCCGACCACGCGCAGGCCGCGCGTCGCACAGGCGCGGAGCAGCACGCCCTCGTTGCAGCCGACGTCGACCAGATACCCGCCGGCGGAAACGGCGCCCCCGTCCGCGAGCCGAGCGGCGAGCGCGGCGAAGTGCCGGCAGAGGTCGTCCGCCGCCGATGGCACGTAGAGGTAGTGCCGAAAGAACTCGCTCGGGACGTGATTGGGGAGCTGGAGGAGTGCGCAGTCGAGACACACATGTGCGTGCAGGGAAAACGCCGGCTCCGGCCGATCTCGCTCGGACGCCTCGACGTATCGATTCGCGATGGGCTGCACGCCGAGGTCGAGGAAGTCGATCATGCGACTCCCGAGACAAGCGCGACAGCGTTGCGCGCCGAGGACGACGTCGGCAGCGACCGCGGGATCGTTCACGTCGCCTCCACGGACGCGTCGTGTGTCCGCGCGCGCCACCAGTCGATCGTATCCCGCAGGCCCTCGTCCAGGCTCACCCGCGGGCGGAATCCGACTTCCGAGCGCAGGCGGACGGTCGACGAGACGATCCGCGGCGCGTCGCGGGGCGACGGCGTCAGCGCTCCGAAGGCGAGCAGCTCGGCGCGACCCACGCGTTCGCCGATACGCCGCGCAAGCTCGCGCACGCTGACGACGTCGTCCGAGCCGACGTGGATGATGCCGCGGACCGACGCTTGTCCGACGTCGAGCAGGGCGTCCGCGGCGTCGCGCCCGTGCAGGAATCCCCGCAGCTGCTCGCCATGCGTCATCGGACACCGACGCCCTGCGAGCAAATGCCCGATGACGGTCGACGTGAGGGCCCAGTCCGCTTGCTGCGGCCCGTAGAGATTGAAGAGGCGCGCCCACACGAACGACGTCTGCGTGCCCGCGACGTAAGCTCGGGCGATCCGATGCACCGCGTCCTTGCACACCGCGTAGAGATCGCGCGGGGCGACGGGGTCGCTCTCGTCCAGGTCGCGGTCGCTCGGCGCCAGCTCGAGATGGGTGCCCACGAACACGACGCGCGGGCAGCCCGCATCCACGAGGCCGTGCAGCAACGCCAGCGAGCCCTCGACGCACGGCAGATTGTCGGGCGAGTCGCAGTAGTCCGGACCGATCGACCAGGCGAGGTGCAGCGCCAGGTCGGGCGAGGCGTCCAACGCCAGCTGGCGCATCGCGCGAGCGTCGGCGAGATCGGCCTCGACGAGACGGACGCCCGCGCATTCATCCAGCGCCGCGGCGCGCGCACGGGAGCGCACGGCGGCCACGACCTCGTGACCGCGGCCGAGCGCCGCCCGCACCACATGGGACCCGACGAACCCCGCAGCGCCAGTGACGAGCAGTCGCATCGACCCCTAGAGTCAGGCGATCGCCGGCGATCGGGACGACCGGTCGCTGACCGCTACGGGCTGAAGCTCGCCGGTGCCATAGAGCTCCGCATAGCCGCGCCGCACACCGAAGCAGCGGTAGGTCTCGGCGCAGTGGGCGCAGGCCTCGGCCTTCACGAACTCGCCTGCGCCGGCTCCGGCCGGCAACGCGACGTGCGAGAACGCCGCGCGCTCGTCTTCCGGGACGATACAGAGCGGCAGGCCGCACATCGAGTCGAATCCGGTGACGTCGAGCCCCGCCGCGCGGGCACGCGCCAGCCCCGCGAGCAGCGACGGCATGACGTCACGGAACCTCGGAATCAACGCCGTGCTGCGCGGGACGACGTCGGTGTGCGAGCCCACGAAGGAGACGACGATGCCGGCGGTGGGCCAGCGCTCGGCGACCAGGTCGACGACGCGCGGGAAATCCTCGCGATTCGCCTGACAGAAGACGAAGTTCAGCCGGACGCGTACCGAGGTGCGGACGAGCGCGTCGATGCCACTCAGCGTAGCGGCGAAGGTGCCGGGCGCGCCGGTCACGGCGTCCGAGATGGCCGCGGTCGAGCCGTGCAACGAGACCATCGCCCCGTCGAGACCGGCCGCCGCGAGGGCCGTGGCGAGGCCCGCGTTGGCGAGGCGGGTCGCATTGGTCTGCAGCTCGACCGAGGCGGCGCCGAGGTCGCTGGCGAGCCGGACGTACTCGACGAGGCGCGGATTCAACGTGGGCTCGCCGCCGGAGAGCACGACGACGGCCTGCTCCCGGGCCGCTGCGTCGATCGCCGCGCGCACCGTCGCCTCGGCCGCGGGCGGCAGATGGGTCGAGACGAAGCAGAACTCGCAGGCTTGGTTGCACTGGAAATTCACCCGGACGGTGACCTCGACGGCGCCTGAGTCGCCACCGCGCGAGTCATCGCGGCTGACGAGCTCGCGCGCCACCTGCTCCTCGACCGTCGACATCACGGTGAGGCGGCGCCGCAGGCGCCGCTCCACGACGGGCTGTAGGCGGGGGAGGGCCCCCTGCTGCAGAAACCCGCGTGGCACCCCCGGACAGCGGTCGTCGATCAGGCAGCCGGCGCATGCTGCCACGCGCTCGTAGCTCGGCCGGGCAGCGTTCCCACGATTGAGGGCGAAGAGATGCGCCACCCGCTCCGGCTTCTCGAACGCGCAAGGAGGCACGTATGTCGTCGGATCGAGCCGCAGCGGCAGGCCGACTCGCCGGGCCTCGTCGGCGACGGCGGTGATCGCCGCCCCGACCTCCGCGAGCGAGGCACATTCGGTCGCATCCGGAGCGGTCGACGGCACGACGAGGACGAGGGCCGCAACCGGGAGCCCGCCCGCCATGATCTGCCCCGGCATGGCCGCCACGAGATCGAGATTGCGCCGGACCACCGGGGTCGTCACCTCGACGACCACCCCGGCGCTGGCGAGCGCACGGAGACCGCGCAACGCGGCTGCAAAGGCCCCGGGCTCGCGGCTGATCTCGTCCGCGGCGGCGCCCCACGCCACCAGTTGGATGCGGGCGACGGCGAGACCCGCGGTCGCGAGGTCGTGCGCCTGTCGCTCGTCGAGGCGAGCGGCGTTGGTTTCAAGCACGACGCGCGCGGATCCTTCCGCCGCCAGCCGCACGAGATCCGTCAGATCGCTCCGCAGGGTGGGCTCCCCGCCGGTCAGCACGATTTCGCGGGTCTCAGCGCCCTGGGCCGCCGCAATGCGCCGCCGGACCGCGGCCCGACTCACGAAGCGCGCGTCCTCGACCGGGCGGCGGCCGTTGCAGAACCAGCAGTTCTGGTTGCAGGTTTCGTTGGTGACGATGCGTTGAACGTGCATGGGCCTACGACATGCCTAGCAGTGGGATACTCGGTCGAGCGGCTGCCGATCCGTCACTCAGGGTCGTCGTCGTTCTCCGCGGCGGCAGCAGATTCCTGCCAGTCCCATACGAAGTCGGCCTCGTGTGATCGAACGAGTGACACGAGGGAATTCTGGAGATCCGGCGGCGCCGTCCCACTCTGGATCGTGATGGCGAATTGTGCGGTCTGCGCAGGTGCATTCTGCGGATGACCGAGCTCGAGGGTGACGTCACCGTCGACGCAACTGTAGGTGGCTTCGATGACGGTGTACTTCACCCCGCAACTGACCAGCGTACAGTCGGGCAACGTCATGCCTCTGCCCAGCATCCTGGCGATGAGCGCTTCTTGGCCGGGGGGGATGACGGGCTCGACAGGTCGAGACTCGTCATCACTCGCAGCGACGACGGAAGCCGCGAGCAATGCGCTCGACACGGCGGCCACTGCGACGGCGCGACCGCACGGCATGCGCCGGCGCGCCGCCGGGCAGTGGGGAACAGATCGCATCTCCTTCAGGTACATGGGGTTGGGCTCTGCGTCGCCGCTAGGAATGCGCCTGAAGTTGCCACGCCGGCTGGCAGGAAGTCTACCGAAAAACCCATGGGGGCGGGCCGGCCGCGGTGCCACGACGGCGTCAGGAACATCGTCCCACCGTGCGCCCGTACTGTGTCGAGCAGTGACGCCCGTCACTGCTCGACACAATAGAGCCGGATGAAGCCGCTGTCGCAGTCGAATGTACCGTCGCTCCAATGGGACGTGGTTGTGTAGCTGGCGGCGCCCACACGTCCCGGTCGTCACCGACCAGTCGTAGCAGGTGTCACTCGCGGCCGGCGCCGTCGTGAGGTGCAAGGCCCCGGTCCAGACGGTGCCGTCGAGACGTACGTGCCGTCACCGCTCTGCCAGATGCCGCTGTCGAGTCGAGCGCTAGCTTGGCATTCACGACGTACCAGACCAACCGCCTGTTCCTGATCGGGCTCAAGCCTGACGGTGCGCTCTCCACCTTCGAACGGCTGGGTGCGGGGCGACGCCGCTCTACTGCTTCATGAAGACGAAGGACGCGGCGCTGCCGACGGCACCGGTCGCCGGCAAGCTCGCATTCCTCACCAACGCTCCCTACGTCCCCGGGAGCGGCGATCCCGATGCCCGCTGCGAGGCCGACAAGCCCGCAGGCACGGGGGGCACTGTAGAAGCGCTGCTCGCCCGCACCACCGCCACGGCCGCAAGCCATCTCGACCCGAGCGCCGTCTACGTCCGACCCGACGGTCAGGTCGTCGGTACGGGCCAGCAGCTGATCGACGTCGGTGCCGGGCCAGGTGTGCTCGGAACCGGCATCTGGCAGACCGGCGACGGCCAGTACTTCCAGGGCACCCCCTGGACGGGGGCGACGAGCCTCACGGCGGTGCCGGACGCGAGCGAGACGTGCGACGACTGGTCGGTGACGACCGGCTCCGGACGGCAAGGCGCGGCCGTCTTCACGATCAAGGCGTACTGGAGCGCGGGCACGTCACCCTGCAACAGCCAGTTCCTTCGCCTCTATTGTATCGAGCAGTGACGACGATCACGCTGCGCCCTGACGACGAGTCACGCGGCCTCGTGACGAAGTCACGCCGAGTAAATCAGCATACCCGCGTCGTCACGGTGGCTCTCGGCTTTCGCGCGTAGCCGAAGATGCTCGAGGTGCGCGAAGGTCTCGCTCTCCGCCATCGGACCCCAACTGCGCTCCTGGAAGAGCTCGCGGCTGATCGCTTGCACGCTGGCGGGGCCGAGCCGGGCGCTGATCGCTTGGATGCGCGCGAGCCGTTCGTCGTGGTGCCTGCGAATCGCCTGCGCGCGGCCCTGCAGGTCGGTGAACGGGTGACCGTGCGCGGGGAGGCAGCGCTGCACGCCGGGAATCGCCGCGACCTCGGCCAGGGAATCGTAGAAGCACTGCAGCGGGTCGGCGGCATCCGACAGGCCGGAGATGTGCGGCGTGATCGACGGCAGCACGTGATCGCCCGCCACGAAGACTCCGTGCTCGGCGTCGTGCAAGCAGATGTGATCGCCGGTGTGGCCGGGCGTGAACCACACGGACCACTCCCGGCGCGCGAGCCGGATGACACTCCCGTGATCCACGGCGTGGGTGATGCGGGGCAAGAACGCGCGTCCCGACGTCCGCATCTGTCGCCAGCGCTGCAGCGCCTCCGGCGGCGGTCCGGGCTGCTTGCCGCCCCACGGCGCGAGCGGCCGGTCCGGAAAGCTGTCGGGCCAGAGCACGTTCCCGTCGGGCTGCAGCACGGGCCGCGGGCGCCGCGGCGACAGCCGGTCATCGGCGACGGGCGAGCCGTCGCTGTCGACGTGCAAGCCGTCACGTGCCGCGAGCTGCGCATCGAGATCGGCCACGGTCGGCTCCGGCTCGCACAGCGAGAGCGTCCGTCCGAACGTCTCGAACGCGCGATGCGCGATCACCTTGCAGCCGGTCTCCGCGAAGAAGCGCCCGGCACCGCCGAAATGATCGGGGTGCGAATGCGTCACGATCACGGTGTGCACGTCGCGGACGCGGAGGTCGGCGTGCTTGAGCCGCTGCTCGATCGCCGCCCAGCTCTCGTCGCCCGGGAGACCGGGGTCGACCACGGCGGCACCCTCGTCGTCGAGCAGGCAGTACATGTTGACGTGCCCGAGCCCGGGCATCTGAATCGGGAGCTGCATCCGCAGCACGTCTGGGGCCACTTCGAGCACTTCCGTGCTCGCGTCCTCTTGCTCCTGTTTGGGCACCCTGGCGTCCGACATTGGCCGCCGATCGTAACGGAGCGACCGGACTGAACCAACGCTCCTCTAGCGGTTCACGAGCCGCCCGCACCGCCCGCACGGGGCACCGTCGATGACGAAGCCGAACTGCCGATCTTGTTCGGGAAGAGGGATACGCCAGTCGCAATGTCGGGCGAAGCCGCCCGCGACGGGGTTCCCAAGGGCGGTCGGCAGTCCCGGACGCTGCATCCGCGGCGGAGCTAGCGTGCCGCCGTCCGGGATGTCAATTGCCGCGGTCGACAGGGCAGTCCGCCGAGTCGCGGGCGAGAAGCAGGATCCACTGATTGCTCGTCTCCCGGCTCGCCGGATGGTGCTCGACGACCCGCAAGCCGTGGCGGCGGACGAACGGAAGGACGTCCTCGCTCGCCAGGTTGCGGAAGTGCTGGTGCCCCGCGCGCGGTGCTCGGTCCGCCGCCTCGACCTGCTCCGCTCGGCGGAGCATCGCGAACGGCGTCATCTCGACGAGCAGCAGCGACCCACCGGGCTTCAAAAAGCGCGACATTCGCGACAGTGCCTCGTCGAGGTCGAGCACGTGGTTCAACGCCCGCAAGCAGAGCACGTGATCGTAGCTCGCGGGCTCGTCGTCGTAGTGCTCGATGTCGCCGACGTGCAGGCGCGCCTCCGGGAGCGCCGTCCGGAGTCGGGCGAGACTCTCCTCGTCGGGATCGAGGCCCGTGTAGGCGATCGCATTCGCGCGCAACAAGGCCGCCAGCTCGTCCCGGTAGAGCTGCTCTCCGCACCCGACGTCGAGCACCCGTCCGCGCAGGCGGCCGACGTGGCCGGCGATCCGCGCCTCCTCACGCGCGAACGGTTCGCCGTCGACGAGCTGGAACCGTCGCCCGCAGACGGCGCGGTTCGCGCACGATCCACAGACCGGGTCGGGAAGGACCCGGCGCATGCCGCTCGTGAAGTCGTCGAGCACGCCCGGCGCCGCGCGGTCGACGAAGAGATGGCTGAGCTCGGACTTCACGCGCGTCAGCTCCGACACCGTGAAGTCGCCCGTATCCGTGACGTAGCGAGTGAGCCGATCTGCCTCGATCAACCAGAGCTGGCGGACCGGATCCAGCCCGCCGCTCCGTGCATGCGCCGTGCACGCGTCCGCCGCTGCCGTCCACGGGACCGCCGTCTCGGTGCGCACGTAGTTGAAGGAGTTGGCGCGCGTCGCCGCTGCCGCCGCCGTGCGCCCGGGCGTGAACGGGACGAGCTCGCCCGTGCCATATCGCTTGGCGTACTGGCGCGAGATGCCCGGACAGCACCGCAGCGACGAGCACTGCCGACACACTTCGCCGAACGCGGACAGGTCCGCTTCGATGTGGCGCATCGAGTAGATCCGATCGCCGCTCGCGTCGTCGAGGTAGTGCGTCTCTCCGAATGCCGACCGCCCGAGGTTCGTCGCGTCGGGATCGCCGAGGATGCAGTTCGGAAACGACTCGAAGACGACGGTCGCGCCGAGCTCGCGCGCCGTCGAACGCAGACGCCGGACGGTTGCGCGGACGTCGGCGTACCGCAGCGCGATGCCGGCCCACGCGCCGCCCTTGCCGAGCGTCGTCGGGAAGACGAACTTGAACTCCGCGCGCGCGCCGTACCGCGCATGCTCCGTGCGCAGATACTCCTCGAGCTCGGCGAGGCTCAGCCTGGTGAGCACGCAGTTGAGCATGACGTCGACGTCGGCTTCCACGAGGCGGTCGATGCCGGCGACCGTTTCGTGATGCGCGTTCTCCCGGGTGCCGAAGATGACGGCACTCGTCGCCGGAACGTGGGAATGCAGCGAAACGATGGCGCGCTTCAGCCCCTGACCGGCGGCCCGGCGCGCGAACCCCTCCTTCGCGAAGCTCCGGCCGTGGGTGTTGACGTCCCACGTGAAGCCGTCGGCGGCGAGACGCTCCACCACCGTCCAGAAGCCGGGATGGATCGTCGGCTCGCCGCCGGTGACGACCGCGCGCCTGAACCCGTAGCTGTGGAGAAAGGCGGCTCGCCGGAGCAGCGTGTCGGTCGGATGAAAGAACAGTGACGCTTCCCCGGTGTTGCTGCACATAGGGCAGTCGTTGTTGCACTGTTCCCCGAAACGAAAGAGGGCCGCGCTCTGCGGCGTGACGGGCTCGTGGTCCGGGACCTTCTTCTTGAAGAGCCGCGGGGCGAGAGGCCCGGAAAACTCCTTGCCAGCGCTAGCCATATCGAACTACGATCCGCCCCCGGAATGGCCGCGGGCACATACATCACCGAGGAAGATCGGCGCGCGGCGACCACGGTCACCACCACGGGCACCGGACACAAGTTCGAGATCCAGCTCGGCCACCTCTGCAACAACCGCTGCGTCTTCTGCTCCAGCGGTCAGCTGACCGCGATGAAGATTGCCCGGGCCGTGCCGCTCGAGCCGATCCTCGAGGCGCTCGAGGCCGCCCGCGCCGCCGGCGCCTATCATCTGACGTTCCTCGGCGGTGAGCCGACCACCCACAAGCGCTTTCTCGACGCGGTCCGCAAGGCGGTGGAGCTCGGCTTCGAGCACATCGTGATCTTCACGAACGGCGTCATGTTCCCGCACCCCGGGTTCATCGACTCCGTGGTGGCCCTCGGACGGTTCGAGTGGCGCATCTCGATCCAGGGTGCGACCGACGAGGCCCACGTCGCGACGACCGAGCGCCCCGACTCGTTCCGGCGCATCCTCCACGGGCTCGGTGAGCTGCAGCGGCTCGGACAGCTCGTCACCGCGAACATGTGCGTCAACGAGCGCAGCTATCGGTCGCTGCCGGAGTATCCGGCGCTGCTGGCGCAATACGGCGTCCGGCAGCTTCACATCGATATCGTTCGCCCCGAGAGCACGGGTGAGCGCGATCAAGCGTACCTCCGCGAGCTCATGCCACGGTACTCGGACATGGCGCCATATTACGACGAGATGCTCGCGCGCTTCGAGCAGTGGGATCCGGATTTCGACGTGAACGTCGGCAATCTTCCCTACTGCATCCTGCCGAAGTGGGGCTCGCGCATCCATCACGGCGGGCAGGAAACGGTGACGAAATCGGCGGACGCCACCGGCCTCGAAGACGCGATGAACAAGTACGAGTGGCACGGCTCATTGCGCACGTACCTGCCCGGCTGCGACGCATGCAGCTTCCGTTCGCGGTGCACGGGGATATTCCGCGTCTATCTCGAGCTGCATGGCGAGAGCGAGTTCGCGCCCGTGAGCCGCGAGGCGCTCGTCGCCCTCGATCCCGAGCGCCGGAACTTCGTGGTGCTCGTCGAGCCGCACCTGCGCACGCTGCGCGCGGCCCACGGTACCCGGAACCTCCCTCCGTCGTGGCGAAACGAGCGTGAGAGCAGCGAGGACCGGCGCCGGCGGGTCGAGATCGTGTTCGCGCACGCCGCGGGCGCGCGCGCACGCTTCGTGCTGGTGGCGCCCGGCCACGGCCGCGCGCCCATGATCACCGGCGACGCGTACGACGTCGACGTCGAGGTGGATGCCGGCGTGCCGGAGGACGACTTCGCGATCCTGCTCAAATGGGTCCACGCGCGGCTGGCGGAGGCGTCGGACGGAGGCTCGGCACCCGTGCTCGCTTCCTATGCCGCGAGCGACCCCATGCTGCTCCGCGGCCGGCAGCGCGTCACGCTCCTCGCGAAGCGGGTGGCGGCAGATCTCGCCGTCCCAGGGTGGCACGTCGAGTCGCTCCGCTGGCCGACCGCGGCGAGCGCCGTGCTGGCGGTGTGCGGATCCGCCGGCGCACGCGTCGAGGTGCGATTCACCATCGGCGCGCGCGACAAACGGTCGACGGTCGGCGTGGAGTTCCACTCCGCGGATCCGAACGGTGACGGTGGCGTCAAGGCCGTGATCGAGGCGCTCGTCGACGCCCTGCGCGAGCGCCCGAGCGCGGCGGCGTCGCCAGACGGCCGCGAAGCAATCCGCGCGTAGCCCGCCAGGTGCGCACAGCGAACCCGCGGGTCCGCGCGCGATCACGATGACGTCGAACCGTTCGGCCATTGGACTCGCTGGTGAGGTAGGCACGACTGCAGATGCGAGACTACCGAGCACCAGTGCCGCTGACTTTGCACGGGACGCGGTTCCCGTCGAGGTTCTCAGGTGCCCGGTGAGGGCGGGGCGGGCGTGTCGTCAGGCGCGCCCACGAGAGTGAGGGAATGTCGCGAGCCCCATGCGCATGACGCGTGGACCTCGCGCGGCTAGGCGAACATGCCCGGGAAGGTGCTGACCTTGGGCGTGAAACCCGGAAACACCGGCGCCATCGCGGCCAGGCTCATGCCGAGATGGGCGCTCAACGCCTCGGCGAAGACGTCGCGGAAATCCGTCGTCACCTGGAGGTCCTCGCCGATGAAGAGGTCGTCGGGCGTGAGGCCGGGCCACTCGTCGTTCTTGAGGATCAGTCGGCCGCCTGCGATGCCGCCGCCGACGGCGAACATCACGCCGCCGTGGCCGTGGTCGGTGCCGGCGCCCCCGTTCTGCGCCACCCGGCGGCCGAACTCGGTCATGCAGAGCGTGAGCGTGGAGTCGAGATAGTTGGTGCTGCCGCCGCCATTGTAGAGGTCGTCGCGGAACGCTTTCAGGGCACGGTCGAGCTCGTAGGCCTTGCCGTCGCCGTCCTCACCGCCGACCTGTCCGAGCTGCGTGTTCAGATTGGTGTGGTGGTCCCATCCGCCGAGATCGACGGCGACGACCTTGACGCCGACCTCCGCCTTGATGATCGCCGCCACGTCCTTGAGCGCTTTGGCGAGCTTGTTGTTCGGATAGGTGACGCTGGTCGCGGTGTTGACCGATTGCACGACGTCGATTGCCGAGAACGCCGCGTCGACGCCGACGCCGAGGGTGTCGGTCGCGCCCGCGTAGTGGCCTTCGAGCGCAGTACGCCGGGCAGCGGCGAAATCCCCCTGGATCAGGAAGGTGTTGATCGCCGAGAAGGCCACGTTCGGCGCTCCTCCTCGCATCGCGAGCTGGGGCGCGTCCGAGATCGAGAGGCCGGCGATCGGATCGCCGGTGCCGATCGTGGCGAGATAGCGATTCAGCCAGCCGTCGGTGATGGCCTTGTTGCCCGGGGCCGCCTTCTCCATGAAATCCTGCGCGTCGAAGTGCGAGCGGCTGGGATCGGTGCTCCCCGCCAGATGGATCGCGAGCAGCTCGCCGGCGTCGTACATCTGCTTCATCTGGGTGCAGAGCGGGAAGAAGCCGAACCCGTGGCTGTCGCCGCTGCCGAGCTGGATCTCGGTGCCGGCCGCGACGGCGATGTCGGGCCGCACCGAGTAGTAGGTGGGATCGAAGGCCGGCACCACGAGATTCAGCGGGTCGGCGCCGCCGCGCAGGAAGATCGCGACCAGCACTTTCTCTCCCGCCGCGTGCGCGAGTCGCACGCCCGCGGGCAGGAAGAACGCCGTGGCGAGGACGCCGCCGCTCTTGATGATCTGTCGTCGTGTGAGGTTCATGGCTTCGTCCTCTCAGTAGGTGAGGAAATCCCGGCTCGCGAGCAGGAAGGCGCCGGCTTGCTGCACTTTCTGCGCGTCCGTTGCCGCGATGGAGCCGAGATAGGCGATCGCCGCCGTGCGCGTCGCCGGCGCGACGCCGTCCACGGGGAAGAGCACGGCGATCACGTCGTCCACCACGTCCGCGCTCGGCTGCGCCCCCGACACGCTCCAGCCCGCCGCGGCGTCGATCGCCGCCGTCTCGAGCAGGTTGAAGCGCTGCACGATGGCGCCCGGGCTCGCCCACACGACCGACACGTCGGGGTAGCCGGTCGGCGGATCGGCGTTCCGGATGCGCTCGCCGAGGTCGGCGAGCAAGTTGCGCATGTCGCGATAGTCGGTCACGGCAGGATCGGGATCGGCGCCGACCGCGCGCAACACGCTCGGTATCAGCACGACCGGCTTCTTCACGCGGCTCTTGCGGTACTCCGGAAACACCTGGAACTCGCGCGATTTCAGGATCACCGCCATCACTTGCCGGAGCTGATCCGCGTCGTTTTGGTGCGCGACGAACGCCGTCGCGCACGCATCGACCAAGAGGAACGGCGGATCGTCGTGCACGAAGCGCCGCACGAGCTTGCCGCAGACGAACGGCGCCACGTCCGGATGCCGCGAGGCCAGGGAGACGGCGGTGAGACCGTCCTGCTCACCGTTCGGTGAGCTCGAGTTGATGACCTGTCCCAGCACCAGCTTCGACCCGAGGTAGTCGTGGCGACTGTCCTGGTAGCGAAAGCCCGGGTAGTCGGGATCGAAGTTGTTCTCGTTGTTCCACTCCTCGCGCCATCCCGTGAGCGCGCGCGCCATCTCCTTCACGTCGGTTTCGGTGTAGGCCCCGGTTACGCCCATCGTGTGGAGCTCGAGCAGCTCGCGGGGGAAGTTCTCGTTGTAGCCGGTGCCGGGAGGCACCCCGACTTGGTTCTGCCGTTGGTCGAGGTAGTCGAGCATCGCCGGGCCGCGCGTCATGCGGAGCACGCTCTCCTCGAAATTGTCGAGCACCCAGGGACGGATGGAATCGCGGAGGTAGGCCGGCGTGTTCCACTTCTGCTGCCCGACGCTGCCCGTGATGTTGAAGTGGTTGAACCAGAAGTCGACCAGGAGTGCTTCGAGCTGTCGGCGCGAGGCAACGGAGCGGTAGATCTCCGACTCCTCCATCTCCTTCCAGACGTCGTTCTTGACGCCACCCTCGTGTCCCGGACACGTCCCGGCCACGTTGTTCGGGTAGCAGTCGCGCACCTCGACCACGCTGAGCGACAAGCTCGGGTAGTTGCTCGCGAGCACGGCCTCGGCGGCGCTGTCGTCGATCGCGTCCGGCGCGAGCTGCTCGTCGATGTAGCCGTTCAGGCCGAGCGACTGGATGCGGCCGAACGTCCACGCATCGGGTCCGTACCCCAGACGGTCGAGCACGTGCCGGCGGTCCGCCGCGCCGATGCAGCTCTCGTCGTGGAGCCCGTCGTCGGTCAGGTCGCACGCGATCGTGGTCGCGTACGTGCCCGCGACGCTCTGGTAGTAGTCGCCGCGCGCGACCCCGGCGACGCACTCGACGAGGGTCGCGACCGCACCGCTGGCGCAGGCACCGGGAAAGAGCGCGGGGAGCGGCGTGGTCGCGCTGGTGCAGCGTGACAGTGCCTTGCTGGCGAGACGATCGACGTCTTTCTGGATCTTCCCCTGCAGATCGTCCATCGACTGCGCGAGCACCTCGCCGACCAGGTTGCCGGCGGTGTGCGCGGGCAGATCGGAGGCGGCGCCGGCCCGGCGGCTCTTACCCTTGAGGCCGTTCTGGATGCTCGTGCGCGCGATGCGCCACATGGTGTCGAGGATGCGATTGGCGCCGCGCAGGATCTCCTGCTGGCACTTCGCGCCGTTGCTGTCGACGTCGGCGTCGACCAGCGCAGCATCGAGATTGGCGCCGAAGACGGACGCGACGATCGCGCGCGGCGCCGTGCTCGCCGCTGCGTTGATAGCCGCGGCGCCGGCGTATGCGAAGTCGGGCGTACCTTCGGCCTGACAGTGCTGAGCGTCGCGATCGGCGGTGCGTTGCTGCTTCTGCGCGACCTTGCCGCCGACGTCGTTGGTCAGGCACGCCTGGGCGGTGAGGGTCTCCCCCGGATCGCCGAGCTTGTCGACCTTGCCGTACGCCGCATTGCGAAGGCACGCGTAGGTCGTCTTGCCTTGTTGCTTGACGACGTCGGTGCCCGCCTTGGTGAGCTGGTTCACGCAGCCCTGCTGATCGCTGGATTGCGGCGCGGCCAGCGCTAGCCCGGCGAACGTCGTCGCCGTCAGGATGGCGGCGGCCAGGAGTCCAATCTGTGTCGTCCAAGCGCGGTGCGCTCCGGCCGGGAAAGTCTTTGGGCTCATCGTGTGTGTACCTCCCGGGGAATGTCCGGCGCGTTATTTGGCTTTGAACGAGTTCGAGTCTTGCGCCTGGATCTCATTGAGGTCAATCGACAGACAGAGACCGTCGCTGCTGCGGAGCTGCACCGTGACCTGGCTCGTCGTCGCGAGCGACGCGGGAATGCCGACGGGCAACGAGGGACCCTTGCCGACTACGACCACCTGCGAGCGGCCGGCGATGCCGCCCCGATATGCGATGGTCGATACGCCGTCGGCGCCGAGCGCGGTGTCGCGATAGCGATAGCCCTTGCCCGGTCCGCGCGGATCGTTCGGCGCGCTGCCGATCGGCCGCCAGCAGGGTTTGCCCTGGCAGAGATCGCCGGCGCGGTCGACATGGAGGTCGACGGCGAGCGCGCTGGCGTCGTCGTAGACGCAGAGCGCGTAGGCGGTGCCGGTGCCGCCTTCCGATGCCTCGAGCGGGTTGCCGAGGTCGGTCTGCGCGAGCGCTGGGCCTCGCAGCATGCGGACGACCAACCGCTCGCGGGCCGGCGTGCCGTCCTTGGCGAGCAGCGAGCCTTTCGCGAACCCGGTGGTGCACCCGAGGTCCACCGTCGCAGGACAGCTCGCACCCGGCGTCGGAGTCGGCGTCGGCGTGCCGCCGCCCGGTGTTGCGGTCGGCGTCGGCACGTTCTCACCGACGCTCACATCGATCGTGACGCGGGTCGCCCCGTCACCCGCCGTGCTTCCGTTGCCGTCGACGGCATTGCCCCACGCCGCGAGCGTGGCGGTCGTATCGGCGGCGGGCGCGGTCCAGAGAAAGCTGAACTCGGTCATGCCACTCGCGGCGGCTTTGGGAGACGTGTGCGTGATCTCGAGCCGCCCGCCCGTACCTGCGATCGCGGTGGTACCACTTGCGAACGCTCCGCCGGTCGCGAGCGTTCCGAGCTCCGACGAGACGTTGAGCCCAGCGTTGTCCTGAAAGCCGATCTCGAACACCGTGAGCTTGAACTCGTGCATCGACAGGGGCTCGACGATCGGCAGCCCGCCGTCGCAATCGACGCATTCCAGGATCGCCACGGGCGCCGATCCGCCGCCGTGGCAGAAGTTGCACCCTTGCGCGGGGACGGGGAAGCTCGTCGTCGTGATGCCGCCCGAGAACGCGCTCGCGAAGGAGGTCCAGGCGAGCGCGAACAGCGTCGCGCACATCATCGAGATTGACGGGCTCATAGGAACGAAGGGGAGTCGACTCAGGATTCGCACGCGGCACCATCTGGAGCAAGTGAATTGTTCGCTGGTCGGCCGGAGGACATGCGCGCGCCCGCACGCCTGGTCGCGCGTTGCGCACTCGCCGAGCGAGCCGGAATCGGCGGCACGATTCCGATCCTCCAATTGAAGCTCCGCTATTGCCCTGCTGCGCTTGCGGGGGGACGACGACCCCTCGCCCTCATGCGAGGTGCACCTCGGTCGCGACGTTCGAGAGACCGCGCGCCGTCCGGTCCGCGAGGTGGTGCTGCTCGAGCGCCTCGAGGTCCGCGAACAGGCCGACGCCGGCGGGCGTGAGCTGGGCGTGAGCGCGCAGCATCTCCATACCTTCGTGGTTCTTGAGATCGATGTCGGAGAGGCGCGCTTCGAAGCCGGGACCCGCCGCGAACGGATGCTGAGCGTCGCGCATGCGCCGGTACAGCTCTGCAACCGGTAGGAACGCGTGCACCGCGAGAAGAATACCCCACAGCGGACGGGGATCCGGCCGGATCGGGCTCGGGTAGAGCGGGTGGAACCCGTTCACGAGGAAGTCGGTGCCGCACGACGCGACGTTGAGCTTGTTGTGTTGAAACTCGTGGACGACCGCTTCGGTCATGGTCATGACGTTCGGGTGCAGCGTGAGGTACACGGTGCCGACCGCCTCGCGGTAGGACGCGGACAGATGGCGCTCGCCGTCGTACCCGACAGGGACGACTTCCTGCAGCATCAGCCGCATCTCGGCGAACGTTCCCGGCAGGAACTGCTCGACGAGCGCGAACGCCTCCTCGAGCATCCCGATCCATTCGGCTTCCGGCCGGCCGCCGAGGTCGACGGCGTTTCCGCTCTTGTTCGGGTGCGCCTCGAAGGCGGCGATCGGATTGTGGTCGACCGTCGCGAAGTGCGTGACGTTGCCGACGGGACGGTAGCGGTCTTCGAACCGGAAGCCGCCCGGCGCCTCGCAGGCCGTCCGCATGCCGTCTGGATCCAGTGGTAGCTGTGCGATCTCGGCTTCGCCGGCGACGGCGACGACGCCGCTGGCCGAGAACACGAGCGCCGTCGCGGCCTCGGGGGGGACGGCCGTTCCGCCGACGGCACACGAGGCGAGGCGAGGCGCCCCTGCGTTGCAGCCCCACGCTTCGCCGTCTTCGAGGAGCCCGTGCAGCGCCATCTCGAAGAGCAGGTGCGGCATCATGGCAGCGGCGGCGTCGACGATCCGCGTCCGGAACTCCGGCAGGTCATCGCGGAGAGCAAGGCAGTGGAGCGGCGTACCGACCGTCGGCGCCGCGAAGCAGTGCAGGAGCAGGCCTTCGTCGATCGCCGCCGCGCGGTGCACCAGATCGACGAGGCGGGAGTAGGGGCCGTGCAGCTCCGCCGGGAGCTGCGACCCGAGGCTCACGAATTCCCGGAAGCAGCTCGCGAGGTAGTGCGCGTAGGCGGCCCGGAACACGCGGGCGTCACCCTGCGGCTCGTCACAGAGCACGAGGTGCTGGCCGGTCATTGGACGATGAAGTGATCGAGCGTGCGATTCGTCGTCCAGCGGCGAAACATTTCCAGCTCCCGATCATCGGCCGACTCGAGCTTGTGCATGAGATAGTCGAAGATCGACTTGTGCTTCTTGCACCAGTTGGAGTCGCGCATGTGGCCGTGCAGGCTCCCTTGCGCTTTGTAGTTGTACTCGACCTGCTGGCCGCACCATGGCTTGTACACGCAGGACACGCAGTCGGGCTGTCCGTCGTTCAGCCCCGCCATGACCAGCGCGCGCGTTGCGGCGTTCGTCATCAGCTGGTGGTAGCTGTCGTGAACGGTGCCGATCTTGAACATGTCGTCGCCCATCGCCGCGACGAAGCGCCCCTCGTCCGACGAGTAGACGCCGCCGTCCGGAGCGTAGCCGAGCTGGCCGACGCACGCGCCGCCCGGCGTACGGAGGTCGAGATAGTTGGGCTCCTCGTCGATCAGGATCTTGTTCAGCATGATCGCCGCGTGGCGCTCCATCACCTGGACGCCCTGGCGGTTCAGCTCGATGATGTAGTCGACGGCGTTGGCGTAGAACTCCAGGTACTCGTCCATCGAGTACCCGAGGGTCTTCACGCTCTTCGCGGCGAAACCGAACGGATCGAGCTTGCGGAGGAAGATGGCGCGGCAGCCGAGGGAGACGAACTCGTCGACGATGTCCTTCCAACGGGTGAGGCTCGGCCGCGTGAGCGTGGGAAGCGCCTCGACGCGATAGTGGTTCGTGTCGAGGCCCATCTCGCGGTAGCGCTCGTTGATCTTCTTCATCCACTCGACGAGCAGCTCGTGGCTGTTGCCGCCCTTGAAGATGCGAATTTTGTTGTGGAGGTCGGCGGGGCCGTCGAGGCTCGTACAGATCTGGACCTTGTTGTCGAGGAGAAACGCGAGCCGGTCGTCGTCCATCAGCGACAGGTTCGTGACCAACGCGAAGGAGAGGATCTTCCCGACGTCCTGGTTCTTTCGGGTCGCATACTCGACGACGTGCCGCAGCACGTCCCAGTTGGCGGTGGGCTCGCCGCCCTGGAACTCGATCGTGATGCCCCACGCGGTCGACTGGAACGCGACGTCGACGGCGCGCTCCGCAACCTCGAACGACATGTCGGTGTCGGTCCGCTCCATGCCGACGACCGAGCTGTGGCAGTACTGACACCCGTGGTTGCACCGGTGCGTCAGCACCAGTCCGTGGAGGGTGGGCCCATGGAACAGGTACTGTTTCTTCCGGCGCCAGCGCTCCGCCTGCGCCGGAACGTCGACCGCCTTCGCGATGAAGCTCGCGTCACGGAGCTTGTGGTAGAGCGGCTCGCCGGGTTGCGGCCGTCCCTCGACGAAGGATCGGAACTCGTCGGGGGTGAGCAGCAACCAGTCGCCGAAGTCGTTCGTGATGAGGACCTTCCCGCGAATCATCCGCTGGTTGAAGGGGGTCGCGAAGCCCGGCATCCAGCGTTCCGGGGCGAGCTCCGTGAAGTCGACCTGACGCCCGTGCGGCAGGAGCTCCCCGTCAAGCATGACCGCTCCGCAGGCCGCGCGCCGAGTTCGCGAGCGCGAAGTTGCAAAACTCGGCGACGACGTCGCCGTCGACGTCGCGCGCGATCGCGCTGATGTCCACGACGTGGTGGTCGCCGTCCGTACGGACCGCGAACGTCGCGAGGTCGGCGAACGTGGCCGCCGCCTCCGCGATCGCCTCTTCGGTGTACAACGACCGGTGGAACCGGATGGTCACGATGTCTGCGTCGCTCGACGTCATTCGGTGCCGTGCTTCCCCGGCTCCCATGGTCTGGCGATGCCTGCCGGGTCGCCGAGGAAGCCGTCCTCTGGATCTCCCGGATCGACGAGCGGCGGATGCTCCGCCGCCGGAGCCGTGTGCGGCTCGACGCCAGCCGACGCGCCCGCGATGGCGACCGCGACGACGTCCTCGATGATGCGCTGGTTCTGGTCGACGACCTGGTGACGCAGCGCTT
>JANNPN010000471.1:0-14593 GCA_031400185.1 Polyangiaceae bacterium | reverse complement strand
CGTCACGCGGGAGGGACGGACCCCCGGGGGGAATGACCGTGAGAAAGCCGGGGGGAAAGGTCGTGAGACGCCACAGCCAGCCGAGGTACACGCAAGTCGGGGCCGTCGTCCCGTCCTCGTCGAAGCGCGGACACGCGAATCCGCCCGTGGACCGCGATGGCCGCCGCGAGTACTCGCATCACTGACGCTCCCTCCTCCCGTCGGAGCGAGATAGCGTCTCCGACGCGGGCCGGCAACGGGTGGCTCGCGTTCTCCCAGCGACGAGGCCCTGCACTTCACCACCACCCGACCGGCACCACCTACGGCCGGAGCGAGTGCTCGCGACCTGGCAATCCATTCTGAAGGCCGAGCGGGTGCCGAACCGAGGTGACACGCCCTTTGCTGTTCAGTACGTCCCTCGGGGACAAGGCGTGTGAAGCGGCGGTAACGCTGCCGCTCGAAGCGAAATCAGCGTAGCGATTCGTGGTCTGTCGCGTACGTTCCGGTTCCGCGATTCTGCGTATCGAAACGTATCGAAGGCAACGACGCTGCTCGAAAAGCTGGTGCAGCAAGGCGAATCATCTGGGTCGAAAACGTCCCCGCATCGCCTCCGGCAAGTTCGCGCCCTGACGAAGACGCGGAGCTTCAGATCGCGTGCGTCACAAACGGACGGTTCTCACGCCCAATGAGTCACGCAACTCTCCACTCCCAACCTCTCGCCGACGTCAAGCGCGTGAATCCGCGAGTCAGGGACACGTCGAGAACGCGAATGGGCACTCTGCTGGTGTGCTCGCGGCCTTCGCTTGAAAGACGCCTTTGCCGCCCGGATTTGGTGGATCCGTCCCGGAGTCCTTCGTGACGCCGCCGAAGACGGTGCAATACTCGGTCGTCCCGCTCGTAAGCCGAACAGCGATCGCGCCTTGGTACGACTCGTCGAGCGAGTAAGAGATCGGCTGCGTCTTGGCAGTGCAGTTGATCTTTAACTGTTTGCCGTGCTTCACGACCGCGCTCTTGCATGGGCCCGCGACGGATAATGCATCTTTGTACTTATAAGCGACAGCGGGAGGCTTTCCCGCCGTCGACCATTGCGCCGGGGGCAGGCTTAGACAGACGGATTCCTGCGTGGAGAACGGATTGTAGATGTGCAGGTAGAGGCCGTCGAGCGATGGATTCATGCCGTGCCCGAGGATGGTATCGAGCTGGGCGTCCTTGGTCTCGAAGAGAATCTTCCGCTTGTGGGCATCATGGGCGTCTTTGATGATGAGCTTGGCTCCGGTGATCGGGTGCGGCGTCGGCGTGGGGACAGTCGAGGTGGCGGTCGGCGTCGCCGTGACGGTCGGGGTCGGCGTAGAGGTGGGCGTCGCCGTGGCCGGGACGCCGACCTCGAGGTCGAACACGAGCGTGGCAGGTGTGCCCTTCTCGTCGGTGACGATGAACTCGACCGCGGACACGCCGAGGGTGGTCGGCGTGCCGCTGAGCTCGATGAAGTGCTCTCCGAGAGGAGCGAGACCCTCGTACGACGGCGCGACCATCGACGCGGACAGACCGGGTGGCAGCGCGGTGACGGTGGTCAGATCGAGCGGCCGCACCCCGCCGTGGAGGTGCATCCACACGTGGTACGGGCTGTCGATCGTCGCCGCGGGCAATACGCCCTCGCCCGGATCGATGCCCGAGTCGGAATATCGGTAGTCGCCGATGGCGAAGCGATCGACGCTCACGACCTCGATCGGGATGGTGACGTCGCCGAGGTCCTCCGTCGCGGCCGCCGCCACCGTGAACGGCCCGAGCACGAACGGCGCGAAACTGTCGGTCTGATGGGCTGCAACCACGAGGGTGGTGCTTCCCGCGCGTTGGTAGCTCCGTCCGTCGAGAAAGTGCACCTCGTAAGTGCCCGGCGGTAGACCGACGAGACGAAACTCGCCCGGCACGCCTTCGTCCCCGCTCAACATGGCGACTGTCGGGTTACCGGTCGAGGCATCGACCGCCACGACGTTGACGCCCTGGATCTCCGGCGCACACCGGCCGCGGATCGTGCCCGAGACGGTCCCGAGCGGCGTCGTCGCGTCCGGATACATCACCGAAAGTCCAGCCACATCGTCCTCGGTGACGCCGACGGCAAGGGTGTTCACGAAGTGCATGACGGGAATGTGGTTCGTGAAATGCACGCTCCCGATCGTCGTATGGAAGAGGCCCAAAGCGTGTCCGATCTCGTGGGCGGCGACGTTCTGGAACGACAGCACGCAATTTTCCGCGCACACCGAGCGGAAGTTCGCGACCGCCCCAAACCAGGTACCCGGGTACCCGTTGTATGGTGAGCTCGCGCCTCCGTCGGTGAGGTCGGCCTGGTTCGCCACAACGATCAGCATGCTCTCCGGAGGCAGGCTCGGTTGCGTCGCACTCCGAATCGTGCGGCGCGCGAAGCGCAGATGTGAAGTCGGAATCTCCTCGAAGTCCGCGAGCGCGGCATCGATCGTTCCGACGATCCACGTCTCGTCGTCGACCGAGACAGTGTCGCGCACCCAGACGACTGTGTCGATCGGATCGGCGGTGATCGACGGAACGATCTTCCACATCGAGTAGTCGGAGTTGCGAAAAATCTCGAAGGCCGCCGTCGGGTCGGAGGTCAGGAAGAGCACGGATAGCAGGACGAGGAGGCGTGCGAGGGTAGTACCGGTGACAACATTCCTGGCGTCGACCATGAATAGTTGGCCTTTCAGTGCTGGTGGCTTAGTCGTAGCCTGGGCTGGCTTTCGAGCAGCGGTGCGAATTGCGACGAAAGCTGCCACAGCAGCTCGCGCACAGTCGAGCGAAAAGCGCATCGCTACACTACGTTGACCTGTGCGGATGCCGTGGAGGCGCGAAGGGTGCTCCAATCTGGAGCATCCCGACGCCACTCCCGACGGTACGTCACAATCGACCGATTCCGTCGCACCACCGATGACGCGTTCGGTTGCAGCGTTCACGTGGAGTTCGGCGGCCGACCGCAGAGACGTTTTCGACCCAGCCTGAGTCATTCGGCCCCCGTGGGGTCGCCCGCAACCGTCAATCGGTCGTCCGTCCTTCGCGCCCCTTCCGCACATCCGCGTACGGAAGAGCCTATTGCGCCCGCCACGCGTGTCGGCGGCGCAGTGAGGTTGCGGGGGCTACGGATCGACGTGAAATATCGTTGCGCCCGGGGAGAGTGTGCTGCCCGCGTACACGTGACGCCCATCGGCACTCGCCGTCAGCGAGACGACGCCGCCCAACCCGCCGACACCATCGACACCTTCCGTTTCCAGATCACCGAATATCAGCGTCCCGGTCGCATCGCGCTCGAATGCCGACACCGTGCCACCGCTCGATCCGGCCACATAGACGCGTTTGGCGTCGGCGCTCACCGCGATCGCTGCGGCACCGTCCAAGCCGATCGCACTGCACGGTCCACCCAACATGACCTGTCGTTCCGACAGGACACCGGTAGTGGCGTCGCGATCGAACACGGTGAGCGCGTCGTCGACGGTCGACGCGACGTAGACTTGGTCACCGTCCGGGTTGACCGCGATCCCCCGCGCACCATTCAAGTCGCCGGGCGAGCGCGCGACGAGCGCAAGCGTGCCCGCCGTCGCATTCCGAGCATAGGCCACGACTTCGCCTTGCCCCGTCGTGTACACGTGTGAGCCGTCGGGACTGATCGCAATTCCCTGAGCCTCGATTCGCTCGTTGATCTCCTGGACGAAGGTCAAGGCTCCCGTCGCGCTGTCGCGAGCGAACACGCCGATCACTCGCACCAACACGACGATCCCCGCCGGCGGTCGGGGGAAAAACGCTGCGCGGCGCTTTCCGCCTGCGACGTAGACGTGTTTGCCGTCTGGGCTCACGACGACTGCCTTCGCTGCGTCGGGACCCGTCACGCCGGCGACGTCAAATCGCACGGCCTCGACGAACGCGAGCTGTCCCGACGACGGGTCACGTCGAAACCTGACGATCGCGGCCTCGGCGCCGGCGACCGGCAGGCCGCGTTTGTCTCGCAGCCCGTCGCCCACGACGTAGACGTCGAGGCCGTCCGGGCTCACGGTGATCGCGGTCGGGAGCCCCATCCCGTCGACGCCCGCAACGTCGTCGATGACGTTCTGCAGAACCGTGAGGCTCCCGGAACTGGGATCACGCTCCACGACGGTCACGAGCTTCGAAGCCAACGTCGTTGCGTAGAGATGCAGACCGTCCGGGCTGATCGCCATCGATTCGAACAGCGCCCCTTTCGCGACGGTCGCGCTTCGTCCGGTGAAGGTGATTCCGCTGGCACTCTCACGCACGAGCTCGAACGGCGTGTACTCGCTGACCTCGCCGTCGACGGCCACCGCGAAGACGAGGGTGAACCGACACTCCTGGACGTCCAACGGAAACTCAAAATCGAGATCGACGGCATCCTGCCCCGGCTCGAGGATGAGCTCGAATGCGTCGCCGTCGACGATCGTTCCGTCGAGGCGCCGGACGGCGACCAGAAGGGTCGCATCGCCGATAGCGCGTTCGCCGTCCAGCCCGGAGCGGCCATCGGCGGATCGCGCCAACGAGTACTTGGCGCGGATCGTCTTCGTCAGGCCGCCAAAGAAGCCCCGGGTGCCGATGATGCCCGTCACTCCGGGCCGCTTGCCGGGCGTCGGGAGACGCGCTCCCCCCGGCTTGAAGAACGGCGTGCGGGTCACCCCGTTCCCGAACCTTCCCTTGGTGAGATCGAAGAAGCGCCGGAGGCCTGGAAACCGCGCCGCGGCCGCTACCGGCGTCGCGGGGGGAGCCAGCGCCGGACACAACGCCGACGCGAGCGACAGACCCTGCGCTTCGAGCCGCGCTGGCAACTCGGGATGACTCAGACGCAGAAATTTCGCCAATTCGCATTCGTGACGCCTGCGAAAGCACCGGGCGTACGAACCGAAAGAGTCGGGAGTGGGCAGGCTCACGTCTTCGCAGACGCACGTCAGCGCGTCGACATTCAGGCCGCTCTCACCGCGCAGGGTCTCGTAGGAGAGCGCACCCGGGCCGCAAAAGCCGTTCAGTGTCTGTTCGAGGACGTCGGCCGCACCCGCCGCCTTTTGGAGCGCTTTGATGCACTTAGTGCGCGCGGCATCAAAACACTTGTCGCTCTGGCACCGCGCGAGCTTGGCGGCGCAGTCGCCGAGCGCGCCGCCGGCAATCTTCGCGAAGACGTTGCCCGCTTCCGACGCGGCTCGGCCGCAGCGTCCGACGGCGGCGCGCTGGTCCACCGGCGCCTTGCAGTCGCCGCATCCCGCGATGATCGGCAGGTCGCGCAGGGGGCACGTGGCGGGATGGGTGAAGTTGATGACCTCCGCGGCACGCGGAATCTGGAAGCCCAATAGTCGTTCCGATGTGCGGTCGAGCGCCATCGCAAGGCACCCTTGCAACGATGCGGCGTCCGACAAGACGACGCCGAGGTCGGCGCATTCCGCTTTCGTCACTGCGTAGGCGGCATCGTCGAAGGGAACGACCGGCTCACCATCGACGACGTCGCAGGCCTGGAGAGGCCGCACGAATGCCGCACGGTTGCGCTCGATCGTGGCGAATTGCTTCTCGCAGCGACCCGCAGACTTCTTCTTGCACGCAAGCTCCAGCTCGGTGCACTTCAACCGCGATTTCGTGCACGGCGGATTCTGCAGGCAGCTCAAGCTCTGTCGGACGCAGTCCGAGATGCGCGTCATTCTCGCCGTGAAATATCGCTGCGTCTGCTTGCCCAGACTTTGCTGGCACTTGGCGAGCGTCTCTGCGTCGGCAGCGCAAGCGGCCGGATTCACCATCGACGACGCCATCACCAGCACGGCGACCGCGGAGACCAACCTGTAGGGCAATCTGACGCAGTTCATGGACGGGATCCTTCGGGATTCTGGCGGTGCAGCCACGTGGTCATAGGAGACCAGAACCGTCAAGGCGAACCTCGCTCCGTGGAAGGAGGCGTGCATCTCCGCCCGAGGTCCCGTTCGCCGAGCTTCACCTAGTTGTCGCTGCGGATGAGCGACGCGCCCCCGAGCACGCCCATGAGCACGCGCGGGTCGACAGGTGCTCAACCTGATGCCGGGGGGGACGTCGATCGCCTCATGCGCGTCCCCATCAACCGGCAGGTCAGCCGCCGCTCTTCTTCTCAGCCGATCATATTCAACAGTGGGTGGGACATTCCCCCCAACGGCAGGTGGCGAGTTGGCGGACGAGCGCTTTGTCGAGCTCGCGCCGGGCCGGGTAGTCGATGCCTGCGACACACGCAATCTTCTTGCCCGCTGCGGCTACGCGGTGATACCCGCGCATGTTCCATGCCTCCACGCGTCCGACTCGGTCGAAGCCCGCTCGAAGTCACTCCGCTCGGCGTCGGGTGCTGGGCGTGGGGCGACACACGTTACTGGCGCTATGAGGAAGGCCATGGACCGCGCGACGTCGTCGACGCGTTCGATGCCTGCCTGACGGCCGGGCTGGATCTCTTCGATACCGCGGAGGCCTACGGGGCCGGCAAAGGCGAGAAGCTGCTTGGCTGGCTGGCGCGCAAGAGCGGGCGCGATCTCGTCGTCGCGACCAAGTACGCGCCGATCGCGCGCCGCGGCGGCCCCGCGGCGATTCCGAAAGGGCTCGCCGGGAGCCTGAAGCGGATGGGGCTGACTCGCATCGATCTCTACCAACTGCACTGGGCCGACCGCGACGAGGTTCCCATCCCGGAGACCATGAACGCCTTCGCCGATGCCGTGGAGTCGGGGCAAGTGCGCGCCGTCGGCGTCAGCAACTTCCGCGCCGGAGAGATGCGCGAAGCCCACGCCGCCCTCGCGCGCCGTGAGGTGCCGCTGGCGACGAACCAGGTGCACTACTCGCTGCTGCACCGTGCGCCGGAAGTCGACGGCGTGCTCGACGCCTGTCGCGAGCTCGGCGTGACCCTCCTCGCCTACAGCCCGCTCGAGCAGGGTCTCTTGTGCGGCACGTACGACACCGACCGCCGCCCCGCCCCGCCTCGCTCCGAGGCTGCGTGGTTCTCGCCCGCCAACGTCGCCGCAGCGCAGCCCGTGGTCGCGGCCTTGCGTGAGATGGCCGGGCGGCACGGTGTCGATGCGGCCGCCGTAGCCCTCGCGTGGCTGCTCGCGAAGCCGGGCGTGGTGCCGCTCGCCGGCGCGAAGACAGGCGAGCAGGCGACCCGTAACGCGAAGGCCCTCGGGGTGTCGCTCGGCGACGCCGAGATGGCCACGCTCGACCGCCTGACCGAGCCGTGGCGCGTTCCGCGGTAGCCGGCTGGATTCCCGGACGAGGTGGCGACTGGCACCGGGACGACGGCGGCCCGCATCGGCGCCACGCCCGGCGTCTCAGTCTAGCCCCGCACAGCGCCGCGCCTTCGACGAGGAGGGCGACTATCTACTCGGCGCGATGCGTCCGCTTTCGACGACTGTCCGTGCCGACGCCGTGTTGCCACTATGGGCGCGAAAGCTGTGGAAGGTTTGAAGGTTTAGAGGCGAGCGCTCCTCTAGCCTTCCATGCAGGCTCGCGCTCCGAGGTGCAAGCCGTCCGGGGATCGTGCGCTCCGAGTGTATGCGGCTTGGCGCCGAACCGGGGCCGCTCACGCAGCGCGCCGTCGATCGTGAGGTCAGCGGCGACGGCGCTCATGTGCCCGCGCGATGCGACGGGGCCTTAGTCCCCCGGTTGCGTCGCCGCCCCGTTTCGCAAAGGCGGGAGGATGCATCCCGCGCGCGAGAATGGCCGCCGTCGAGGACTTCTTCCCAACTCAGGTCGCGGTGTCGGATCTCTACGAGGAATGTACGCAATAGGCCGATCAGTTCCATTCCGGAGCACATCGGCCACCTGTCAATCGTGGCACATCCGCTGCAACAGCATGGAATTGTGAACGAGAACCTGAAGCCAACCTCGCCAGGCCGGAAGCCGAACCTCCCGAAGCGTTCCGGCGGCCTGCTGCCGCTCCATCCCAATCTGGACGGGATGCTGGCGCAGTCCGGTGACGGTGCCTTCGTCATCGACGCGGAGGGGCGCATCGTGGTCTGGAACCATGCCGCCGAGAAGCTGCTCGGCCATACCGCGGGCGACGTGCTCGGCGCGCGCTGCTGCGATGTGTTCGTCGGGCGCGATGAGCACGAGAACCGCATCTGCTACCCGGTCTGCCGCGCCCGGACCCTCGTGCAGCACGGCGACGTCGTCCATCCCTTCGACGTGCAGACGAGGACCAAGACGGGGAGCCCCGTCTGGCTGAACGTCAGCGTGCTCGCGATCCCGCCGGTCACCGTCCATCTCTTCCGGGACATCACGGCCCAGCGTCGGCTATTGCGCATCCTGCAGGAGAAGCTCGAGAGCAAACCAGTCGCATTTTCGACACCGCCCGAGCCGGGGAAGAGCACCAGCCTGAGCGCACGCGAGCTCGAAGTCCTGAAGCTCCTCGCAGCCGGCCACGACACGGCGACCATCGCGCGCCGGCTCGCGGTCAGCGCGGCCACCGTCCGCAATCACGTGCAGAGCATCCTCCGCAAGCTCTGCGTGCACAGCCGGCTCGAAGCGATCACGTATGCGATGCGGCGGGGGTGGTGCCGAGCAGAATGATGCAAACGAATCAGTGAAATGATGCAGGCGGATCATTGTGCGTCCGCGCTGGTCGCATAGTTTGTCCTCAACATGAGCGTGAGCGACGCTCCCAGCCCCTGGAGGACATCATGAGAAACGGGACGAGAATGTTGGGCATGATCGGCGGCGTTGCGCTCTTCGCGAGCGGCGCGCTCGCGGCGGGCACGCCCGAGGAAGCGTGCCGCATCGACCTCACCAAGGCCGCCGGCAAGTACGCCCAGTGCATGCATGGCGCGCTGGCGAAGTTCTACAAGCCCGCCGTCTTCCTGTACCCCTACGACGTCTACGACAGTGCGACGGCAAAGTGCCTCGTCAAGTACACGGCGACCTGGGCGAAGCTGCAGATCAAGGCCGCCGGCACCAGCTCCACCTGCGACAACGTCCGCTTCGACACGGCGACCGCGCCGGGCACCGTGATCGACCGGCTGACCGGCCTCCAGTGGGAGCAGAAGACCAACGACGCCTCGGTCCACGACCGGGACAACGACTACACCTGGACCGTGACCGGCGGTCCCGCGAGCGGGAACGTTTTTACGACCTTCATGGCCACGTTGAACGGCGCATCGTTCGCGGGCCATTCCGACTGGCGGCTGCCGTCGAAGGAGGAGTTCTTCAGCCTCGTCACCGAGCCAGACTGTGGGACGCCG
Organism: Polyangiaceae bacterium; assembly: GCA_031400185.1. GTDB lineage: Bacteria > Desulfobacterota > Binatia > UTPRO1 > UTPRO1 > UTPRO1. The sequence continues at coordinate 5,384 of JANNPN010000471.1, read as the reverse complement.
CCATGCCTAGACTCCGCCTTCGGTCCGACCCTCGCGAACTCCTATTGGACGGCGTCGAACTTCATCGAGCTGCCCATTGTCGCGTGGACGCTCTCGACCAATGGGTTCATCGGAAGCGACAACAAGACGATGGCCAACTACGTGATCGCGGTGCGAGCGACGCGCTGAGTCGCTGACGCCTGCTCGCCGGCGGATCGCGCAACAGACCCTTGGCGCTCGGATCGAAGGCCCGAGGGGATCGACGCCGCATGGCCAGTGCGTCGCAAAACGGAGCTGGCCGCTCCCTGCGGAATCAATCAATCAGAACTCTGAGAACGTTCGCCCTGTCCCTCCAGGTCGAGCACGAGCAGTCCTTCCTCAGCGGTTGCGCCGAAGGCTTCAACGTCACCGCGATGGCGTTCGAGCAGATCGGCGATCGCGTCGGTACCGGCATTGCCAACGGACACCCGACGACTTTCGGCGGAGGTCCGTAGAGAAAACTCAGCTGCCGAAAATCATTGTCCTTCGAAACGATCACGTAGCCCTCTCGCCCCGCGAATTCCCAGATCTCGGCGTCGGCCTTACCGTGGAGCCCGACGAGGTCGACATGCGCACTCCCGAAGTAGGCTGCCTGGAGACGCTCGACGAGTCGTCGGCTCGGGTTCTCATCGAACAGTAGCTTCACGCCGCACGCGCGGCGAGCCGGCGTTCGCGAGCGGCGGCAAACGAGAGACATGCTCGCAGGTGTTCAGGGGCAAGGTTCGGGAAGTCCTTCAGGATCTGGGCCTCGCTCATCCCGCCCGCCATGTATTCCAGCACGTCGTACACGGTGATCCGCGTGCCCTTGATGCACGGCTTGCCACCGCGCACCCCCGGAGTGATCGCAATGTATTCGTCGAGCCGCATAGGGCTGGTCTACGGCTTGGCAATCTAGATCGCGAGCGCGTTTTTCTCGTCCTCCCATGAGGCCTCGGCGCGCGTGCCGTTCTGAGACCGTGCCTACTCCGAGCCATCCAGGAGTCGCAGGACCTGATCGACGGCGACGTAACGACGAAACCGGAGGACACGCGCGCCCAAGGGCAGATCACCATCCGCACACTGGCGTTCGTCATCGATGCAAAGGATCAGATTCCGCAGGCCCGCTCTGCGATAGAGCGCCAGCTTGCGGGCGAGATATTCGGGGGTCCAGAAACCGACGATCTCGAGGAGCCAGTGCTTTTCTCCGTCGAGGCGATGCCGCAGGACGAAGTCTGGGAACAGGAGAGTGGCACCTGCCGTCACCGGCTCGGGTTCACGAATGATCTCCCAGTCCCGCGCCGCGCGACGGAAGTCGCGGGCGAACCGCTCCTCGACCTTGCTGTCGTAGGCGCGGGGCTCAGCGGCCGGAAAGATCGGGTCGCCGCTGGCCAGGCGCAACGTCACTGGTTCTTCTCGGAGGACACAATTCGCCTGCAGACGAAATCGTCGACACCAGGCCAGCAGCGGCACCAAGGCACCGAGGGCGCGGCCGTACAGCAGCGTCCGCCGGAACAGAGAGAACGGCCCCGACAGCTCGAGCACGGCGTCACCCGTATCGCCGCGCGCCGCCACTGCACAGATCAGCCCGCGCAGCTTCGCATGTCGTACGAGGGCGCGGGCATTGCCGCAAACCTCGATCGTCACCGCCGTCGCCCGAAACATCAGACTCTGGACCAGCGCCAGGTTGGCTCGCAACGCCAGTTCCCCAGGTGACAGAGCCCGATTGGGTGACGCGATGAGACGCTCCCCCGGAAGGTCGGCAAACAGCGTGGTTTCCACTTCCGCCGCCGAAACCCCCAGATGGTTCGCAGCCGCGGCAAGGATGGCTTCCCGGGATGCGGGTGAGCGAGCGGCTTCTCCGAAGACCGTCGCGCGGACGCGCTGCGGCGCCATCCCCGGCCGACCCTGGCCGCCCCAAATCCGTTGCAGAACGTGAACCGCCAGTCTCTGCTTGCCTATGAAACTCGCGCCGGGCAGCGGTTCGCGCAAACGCTCGTCGAGCTCACGCTGAGGCCCACCGACAAAGCGCTCATACTCGTCGAGGAGCACACGCAACCACGGATGATCGTGCTCCCCGAGAAAACGCGGCACGACGATTTCGCCGCGCAGACTATAGGGAAGAAGTGTCTCAGGGACCAAGGGCGGCCCGCCTCCGTCGTGCTTGCCCGACCTCGCTCGTCCGCCGCGCCACCAGTTCGTAAACCAGCGCCCGCTTCCCTGGCGCCGGCCGAAGGAGACGGCCCACGCGCTGCACGTGCTCGCGCTCGCCGAGCGAGCCCCCGACGATGATCGCGAGGTCGGCATCAGGAACGTCCAGGCCTTCGTTCAGTACCCGAGCGGACACGAGTGCGCGCAAGGCACCGGAGCGAAATCGGTCGAGGACGGCATCGCGCTCTTTCCGGCCGACGTCACAGGTAATCGGCATGATCAAGTGCTCGCGGGCGATGGCATAGGCGGCCTCGTTGTCGGCCGTGAATACCAACGTGCGAGCATCGCGATGACGCTCCAGAAGCGAGCGTAGTGCGTCGCGCTTCGCCGCCGTCAATGCGAGCAGCTTGCGCGCCTGTCGCCAGGCCGCCAAAGCGCGTCGTCCTTCACAGGTGCGCGCGGCGGATCGCACGAAGTCTTGCCATCTCGCCATCGGCGCGAGACGATTAAACTGCTGGTGAACGCCACGAAACGTCGCCATCAGCTTCTCGTACGTCGACCGTTCGGCCTCGGTCAGATCGAGGTGGAGCGCGATGGCATCGAAGCTCGCGAGGAACCCGCCAGTCAGATCCGCGATCGCCAGCTCGTACACGAGCGGACCGATCAACTCCACGAGGGGCGCGGCTGCTCTCACCCTGTCGCGGGGGGGAGTTGCGGTAAGACCCAGGCGGGCGTCAGCGATCGACATCTCGAGCGCCTCGTCACGAAGCCCAGTACCAAAATGGTGAGCCTCATCCACAACCAAAAGATCGAATCGACCCCCGAGGCGCTCCATGTTCCGGTACGCGCTTTCGAAGGTCGCCACCGTGATCGGAGCGAGCTCCCGCGCCCCATCGCCCAAGCAGCCAATCGCGTGAGGGTACACGGCGCGGATCGCCTGCAGCCACTGGTGGAGGAGGACCCGTGTCGGAACCAGACACAGCGTCGTCAACCTCGTACGCGCCATCGCCGCGACGGCGATGTGGGTCTTCCCACTTCCGGTCGGTAAGACGACGATCCCGCGCCGTCCTCCGAGTTCCCAGGCATGGAGTGCAGCGTCCTGGTACGGCCGCAGCGCGATTGGAGACCAGGCGTTCGGCTGCGGTCCCGGTTGCCGAACTGCGTCCGAGAAAGGAATGTCACCTCGGATCAGGCGTGTCTTGACGGTCGAGTAGGCGCAGGCCGGAGCGCGATAGGCTTGGACTCGCGCATCCCACTGGAAACCGGCGACTTCCGCCAGGTCCAATCCTGGCGGAGGATCGGCGACGACCACGGTGCCGCGATCGAAGAGGAGACGCACGGGGGCAAACGCAGCAACGCCCGTGCCGCCCTACGATCACCTCACGGGGACATCGCGGGAGGCTCGAAGAGGCAACCGACCGTCGAAGCGCGTCCGTGTCCAGACAAGGACGTCTGCGGCGATGCCGGGAACCCAAAGGCGTTCGTAGGCCAGTCCTAAAGGAAAGAAACCGTACGAGGGAACGGCCCGCAACCCTACCAGAATCGACGCACACCATATCCATCAAGAGCATCGTCGTTGCTCACAATGGTCAGGTCTTCGAGCTGCGCTTGTGCCGCCAACATGCGATCGAAGGGATCGCGGTGCACACCCGGCAGCAGCCCTGCCCGCTGCGCGTGGCGGACGGTGATGGCGAGGGCCGCAAAATTCTGGTCCGCCAGGTAGTCGAGGAAGCCGTCGAGCAGCGGGCCGGGGACCGCCAACTTTCCGAGGCGATGTTTGGTCGAGATCTCCCAGGCGCTCGCGGCGCTCACGACGACGGCGTTCTCTTCGCGACCGATGGCACTCCGCACCTTGCGCGGCAACTTGACATCACCCGCCGCCCACCACAGCAACGCGTGGGTGTCGAGCAGCAACCGCACGTCATACGCCCCAGTGTTTCAATTCGTCGTCCGGCAGCGGTTCGAAGAACCCTCGCCCGATCCGCACTTGTCCCCGCAAGGAACCGAACCGGCGCCCTCCGCCAGCGCGACGCTGCACAGGGACGAGCCGGGCCACGGGCGTCCGCCCTCGCGCGATGAGGACTTCCTCGCCGCCTTCGACCCGCTCCAGCAACCGCGACAGGTGCGTCTTCGCTTCGTGGACGGTGACTTGGTTCGCGGGCCGCGGCGACATGACTAAGGTGAGTTAGTCTAGGAGGATGATGCGGTCAATGGATCAGCGCCCGCGCGCCTTGCCGGTGGTCGCACCTTTGGCGCAGAGTCGGCGGGGGTCGTTTCCCCGCCGCCGTGTTTTCAGCCAACCATCCGTAGCCGGTTCACGCACTTAGAAAGTGGAGGCGGGGGGAATCACATCGGTACTGCAACCTAGTGTTTCTGTTTATCTAAACGTAATTGCTTTTGACCTGTTGCCCCTATTGTTGCCCCCATAGCCGACGTGCTCGCCGCTCGCGCTACAGATTCGGTCACGCTCGCCTCCCATAGTTCCCGACCTTCCCCGTGGTTGCGGTGACAGACGTCGACGCGCTCTTCTGGTCCAGCCTCGTGCGCCGCGGACGTGATCGAAGGTGAAAAGGGGTTCGTCATGATGACGCCGACGGTTACGGCGTGAGGCCCCACAGCGCGAGACGTGGACGACAGTATGCGAGCAGGTTCGTGTATCGCTCAATCAGCTCCTCGTCGTTCCCTTCTTGTGCGCTGCGAAGCTCGGATAGTGCGAACGCGTAGATCAACACGACCGCAGGTTGCGGCAATGCCCCCATGTCGCGCACTGCTGGCCCCATGAAGTCGACGATCCGTAAGCTGTCCGTCGGGTCGACTGTGATGAACTCCAGAGTGCGGCGCGCGAAGTGCAGGCACACGCGGCCGTCTGGCGTCTCGTTCAGTTCCTCGTTTCGTGTGACAGCATCAAGCCACCTGCACATCGAATCGCCCACGACGATCCTCGGGTATTGTGCGATCTTCGATTCGAGACGATAGGCGTGAGCAAGGGCTGGCCCGTAAATCTCGCCGGCAAACGATCCTACCCCACCGGCTGCTTGCGAAAGATCGACCCCGAGTCCGATGTCCATGCCGCCGCGCATCGGCTTGCCGTCTGCCAGGGAAGCGCCGAGAAAGACGGCACCTGCCAACACTGCCCGCCACACTCCCAAGATCGAGGGTCGCAGTTCATCGTCGCCGTTGACGGGAACGTACAAGAGGAGAGCGTCTGAGAACGCTCGGTAGTAGCCGGCGCCTTGTCG
>JANNPN010000463.1:0-13854 GCA_031400185.1 Polyangiaceae bacterium | reverse complement strand
CCCGCTCGGGCATTGCGAGTCGGTCGTGCAGACCGCGTTGTGGTTGGAACCGCCGAGACAGTTGCGCGGGGTACAGGTCGCGTCGACGCTGCACCGGCGCGAGGTGTCGTTCGTGCAGCGGCGGTTGTCGATCTGGCCGGTACCCGCTTGCGGATTCAGGATCGGGCCGACCACGTTGCACGTGCCGCACGGACGGCTCGAGCCCGTGCAGCCGGTGAGCGACACCGTCACCTCGCCATTCGAGATGATCGGGGCGCGATGCGAGATGCCGGTCCAGCCGGTGTCGAGCACGCTCGCCGGATCCGTCGGATTCCCGGCGAAGGTGACCTTGGTCGGACAGGCGCACTGGCAGGAGGTGCAGGCGAAGCCGGCCCCCGTGTTGGAACCGGCTTGACACGTGATGCCGGCGCTCAAGTCGCAATCTTCACCGGGATCGAGCGCGCCGTTGCCGCACGGGATGACCGTCGCGGTCGCCGTGGGCGTCGGGGTGGCGGTCCTGGTCGCCGTCGCCGTGGCCGGCAACGCGGTCTGCGTCGGCGTCGGCGTGCGCGTCGGCGTGGCCGTCACCACCGGCGTGGGCGTCGCCGTGCGAGTCGCCGTGACTGTGGCGGTCGGGGTGGGCGTCGCGGTGCGGGTCGGCGTAGGCGTCGCGGTGCGGGTCGCCGTCGTGGTCGGCGTCGGCGTCGCGGGAACCGGGACGCACTGGCCCGCCGGGTACGGCACGAAGGTCGGAACCGCCGCGGGAACCGCGCAGTCGACCTTGAACTCGGTCACGCAATCCACGCAGTCGATCAGGTCGTCGAGATTCGCGATGGGTCCGCCACACGCCTGGAGGGTGCTGTCGGGAACCGTGACGTTGGGACAGCTGGACGGGAAATCAATGGCGCTCAGCGCGACCGAGTCGCAGGCCTTGTGAATCGCCGCGACCTTCTTGTCCTCGGCCTTCTGGATCGCCGCCAGATACTTGGTGTCACCGACCGCGTTCGGCACGCAGCTCGCGCTATGCTTGCCGTTGTAGCGCGCGTCCCAGCACTTCCCGAGGGCCTTGGTCTTCGAGGCGAAGAACGCCGAGGTTGCCTTACCGATCGCCGCTTCACACTTGCTCACTGCGTCCGAAGACGGGTTCGAGCCGTAGTAGAGCGAGATGGCCTGCGCAATCGCATTGGTGTTGATGCAGAGGAGACATTGGGTGATGTCGTCGCAGGTCGAGATGGCGTTCGTACATGCACCCTCGAACCCGGGACACACACCCGGCCACGAGAGCGACGCGATCGGGTCGTTGTCGCCCGCTGAAGTGCAGTCCTTGTCGGCGCCCCCGCACGCCTTGTCGATGCCCGCCGCGAACTTCGTCGCCGCCTTCGACAAGGAGGCGAAAGTCTTCGGCTCGGTGGTGCAGACCGTGGCGTTGGGCAGCTTTCCTTTGACTTTGCTCTCTTCACACTTCTGAAGAGCCTTCATTCGCGCCTGCGCGAACTTTCCGGACTCCTTCAGGATGGAGCGCTGACACTTCACGGGGTCGGCATGCGCGATCGTCGCTAGCGCGACGACGGCCGCGAGCGACAGCGTACCGACGAGCAACCTTCTGGCAGCGTAATGCATGACTTGAATCCTCCTCACGGACGTTAGGGGGTACGCCTTAAATCAAAGGAAACGGGGATGAGATTTCCGGCACCAGCCTTAGGATGTGCTCCAAAGCGGCGCTCACTGTCAAACAAAAACACCTGAAGCAGCAACTATTCTGCCTCACCGCTCCTTGCGCGCCGCGTCACCACGACCGAGCCGACGCAGTGCCGCCGCGTGACGTCGCGCCTCCGGCGTCACCGTGACGCCGGCCAGCATTCGCGCGAGCTCCTCCACGCGCTCGGCATCCGAAAGTCGATCCGCGGAGGTCCGACTCCGTCCCTTCACCGCCCGCTTGCGGACGACGAAATGATGGTCGGCGCATGCGGCAATCTGTGGCAAGTGCGTAATACAGATCACTTGGCGAGTGCCGGCGAGCGCCGTGAGCTTCCGCCCGACCGTCTCCGCCACGGCGCCACCGATGCCCGCATCGACCTCGTCGAAGAGCAGCGTCGGGACGTCCGTCGTGAGCGCGGTCCCGGCCTTGATGGCGAGCATGATGCGCGAGAGCTCCCCGCCCGACGCGATCTTCGCGATCGGCCGCGGCGTCTCGGCGGCATTCGCCGCGAAGAGCCAGGCAACCCGCTCGACGCCAGTCGACGTGAGCATCCGCCCATTCCGTACCTGATTCTGCGGCGTCGTCGCGGAGGGCACCGCCGGGTCGAGCGCCAGCTCGACGCGGGCGCTCGTGAGCGCCAACTCGCGGAGCTCTGCGGTGATCCGAGCGCCGAGCTCCGGCGCGGCGGCGACCCGCGCAGCAGACAAGGCATCGGCCGCCGCCCAGGCGTCGGCCGTCGCGCCCTCGACCGCCGCAGCGAGCGCGGTGGGATCGGCGCCGCCATCGTCGAGCTCGGCGAGCGCGTGCTCGATGCTCTCGCGCCGCGCCGCGAGCTCATCCGGCGTGCACCCGTACTTTCGCGCCGAGCGTTGCAGAGCGGCGATCCGCTCCTCGATCTGCTCGAGTCGGTCGGGATCGGCGTGAATGGCACGCGCGCGCGTCCCCGCGCGCAGCGCCGCATCTTCGAGCGCGGGCCGCACGTCCTCGAGGAGCCCGGCGATCGCGCCGAGCTCAGGGTCGAGCGCCGCGAGCTCCTGCAAGCGGCCCGCCGTCCGCGCGACCGTCTCGAGGACGGCGCCGTCGCCAGCGTAGAGCACGCTCTCGGCGTCGGCTGCGGCGCTCCTCAAGCGCTCCGCGTGCCGCAGGATCTCGCGCTCGCGCTCGAGATCCTCGTTCTCCCCTGTGGAGGGCGCCAGCCGCGCGAGCTCCTGCGCTTGGAACGAGAGCAGCTCGCGCCGCGCCGCCACGCCCTCGGCGCCGGCGCGACACGCCGCCAGTCGATCCTCGAGATCGACGAGCACGCGATACCGGCTCGCCATCGCGGCGACGGCCGCATCGAGCCCCGCCGCAGCGTCGAGGTGAAGTCGCGCGGTCTCAGGGCGGAGGAGAGTCTGGTGCTCGTGCTGACCGTAGACGTGCACGAGACGCTCGCCGATCTCACCGAGCCGCGTCGCCGTCACCAGCCGGTCGTCGACGAACGCGCGCTGCCGGCCTCCGGCGCTCACCACGCGCCGGACGGTCATCTCGTCGGCGCTGCCACCGGCGCCGCTGTCGTCGCCGACGAGCGCCGCGACCCCCGCGCCAGTGAAGAGCGCCTCGATCTCCGCCTCCGGCTCACCGTCGCGGACGAGCTCGGCGCCACCGCGACCGCCGAGCACCAAGCCGATCGCCCGCATGAGCATCGTCTTGCCGGCGCCGGTCTCGCCGGTGATCACGTTGAAGCCGGGTTCGAACGCGATTTCGAGGTCGGCGATGACGGCGAGGCTACGGATCCGAAGGTCGGCCAGCATCGCCGCGTCAGCGCTCGCCCCAGTGGAGCTTGTCGCGCAGGACGCCGAGGACACTCCGCGCGACGGTGCGCACGAGCGCGATCGTGTGCGGCGACCGGGCGACCTCGACGACGTCCCCGTCGCGGAGCGGGATGCCCTCCTGCCCGTCGAGGGTCAGGAAGACTTCCTGATCGGGCGCCCGCAGCTGCACCCGCACGACCGACGTGTCGGAGACGACCAGCGGCCGGAGCGTCAGCGTGTGCGGACAGATCGGTGCGAGGAGCATGACCGCGACGCCGGGCCCGACGAGCGGCCCACCGGCCGACAGCGAATACGCCGTGGACCCCGTCGGCGTCGCCACGATCAATCCGTCCGCCTTGTAGATGCATAGGTACTCGCCGTCGACCAACGTGTGCAGGTCGATGATGCGGGCGAGCGCGCTCTTGTTGATCACGGCGTCGTTCAAGACTTGCGACGATTGGAGGACCTCGTCGCCACGGAGCACGCGCACGGCGAGCGTGGTGCGGCGATCGAGCTGATAGTCGCCGGCGAAGATCTTCTCGAGGGCGATCAGCGCATCGTCGGTCGACACCTCGGTGAGAAAGCCGAGGCCCCCGAGGTTGATCCCGAGCACCCGGAGCTCGCGTGGACCGCCGAGGCGCGCGACGCCGAGCAGCGTGCCGTCGCCGCCGAGCACGATGATCAGGTCGGCCGTGCGCACCATCGAGGTCTTGGCGACGACTTGTACCCCGGGAAGCCCTTCGAGCTCCGACTCGACCAGGACGCGCACGTCCCGCGCCCGCAACCAGCTCGCGACCTTCGCCGCGAGCGTCGCCGCCTCCGCACGCTGCCGCTTCACCACCAACCCGACGACCTTCGGGGTCTCCGCCATGGCGCCGGTTATGGTGGGGGCACCCCGAAATGGCAACCCACGGCGAATACGGCGCGCGCGTGTGGTACGGTCGCGCCGTGAAACGCCGCGAGCCGACGGACGACCTCTTCGCCGCGCAGGGGGCCCGCGAGCGCAAGCGGCAGGCGCCGCTCGCCGAGCGCGTGCGCCCCGCGACCCTGGACGAGTTCGTGGGGCAAGACCACCTTCTCGGTCCGGGGCGCATCGCGCGCGAGATGATCGAGAGCGGCCGGCTCCATTCGTTGATTCTGTGGGGCCCGCCCGGCACCGGGAAGACGACGCTCGCGCACCTGCTGGCGCAGGCAGCGAACGCGGAGTTCGTCGCATTCTCCGCCGTGCTGTCGGGCGTGAAAGAGCTCCGGGAGATCGTCGCCGCCGCGGCGGATCGCCAGCGCCTGCACGGACGCGCCACCATCCTCTTCGTCGACGAGATCCACCGCTTCAACAAGGCGCAGCAGGACGCGTTCCTGCCCCACGTGGAGAACGGCACGATCGTGCTCCTCGGCGCGACGACCGAGAACCCGTCGTTCGAGCTGATCGCCCCCTTGCTGTCGCGGACGCGCGTGCTCGTGCTCGAGTCGCTCGACGACGCGGCGATCGGCACGCTCCTCGACCGCGCCCTCACCGACCGCGAACGCGGGCTCGGAAAGCTCGATCTCACGCTCGCACCGACGGCGCGCACGTTCGTCGCCGAGCGCGCGCACGGCGACGCGCGCATCGCGCTCGGTGCCCTCGAAATGGCCGCAACCCTGGCGCGGCAGCGCGGCGTCCTCCTGCTCGACCTCGCCCTCGTCGAGGAGGCGGTGCAGCAGAAGGCACTCCGCTACGACAAGGGCGGCGAGGAGCACTACAACGTCATCTCCGCCTTCATCAAAAGCATGCGCGCCAGCGACCCCGACGCCGCGGTCTACTGGCTCATGCGCATGCTCGAGGCCGGCGAAGATCCCCTGTTCGTGGCGCGCCGCATGATCATTTTCGCGGCCGAGGACATCGGCAACGCCGATCCGCGGGCCCTGCAGGTCGCGGTCGCGGCGAAGGACGCGTTCCACTTCGTCGGCCACCCCGAGGGTCGCATCCCGCTCTCACAGGCCGCCACGTATCTCGCGACCGCGCCCAAATCGAACGCGTCGTATCGCGCGATGCTCGCGGCCGCCCAGGCGGTCGCGCAACACGGCGCCCTCCCCGTCCCGCTCGCGCTTCGGAACGCGCCGACCCCCCTCATGAAGGGGCTCGGATACGGCGCAGAGTACCGCTACCCGCACGACTACGAGGGCGCCGTCGTCGCGCAGCAATGTCTGCCGGACCGCCTCGCGGGCGCGACGTTCTACGAGCCCTCCGACCGCGGCAACGAGCTCGCGATCCGAGAGCGCTTGGCGGCGGCGCGGTCCGCGAAGGGCGAGCCGACGGACTGATCCGCCGTCCAGAAATCCGGGAGCTCCCGGAGCAGAAGGCGCGCCGGCGCGTCCGCTACTCGATGTACCCGAGGTTCTTCAGCGCGTCGCGGGTCGCGTCGTCGACGGCGCGGGTCGGCTCGACGGCCTGCGAGCGCGGCAGCGCGGCGAGATACGCGCTCATCCTCTTCTCGAGCCCGGCTGCGCGCGCCGCTTCGGTCGCGACGAGGTTGTGCTCCTCGCGCGGGTCGCGGGCCAGGTTGAAGAGCGCGGAGCTGCCCCGGCTGTTCCACATGTACTTCCAGTCGCCGTCGATGATCGCGAGCCAATCGCCTTTGTCGTAGATCACCCCGAGGGTGTAGCTCTCGACGATGAGCGGGCGGTCGATCTTCGGCGGCACGCTCCCCTGAATTCCCGCCGGGCGCGGCAGTCCGAGCCGGTCGAGCACGAGCGGCATCACGTCCTGGAGCTGGATGGGGTCGGCACGCTCGCCCGGAGCGCCGTCGCCGCGCGGGGGCTTGCTCACGAACGGCACGTGCGCGACCTCCCGGTACGGGACGTGGCCGTGCCCTTTGAGGCCGTGCTCGTCGAAGAGCTCGCCGTGGTCCGCGGTGACGATGATCCACGTCCGCTCGTAGAGATTGCGGCGCTTGAGGGTCGCGAGGACGTCGCCGAAGCACTGATCCGCGTAGCGGATCTCGCCGTCGTAGAGCGCGAGCGTCTGGTCATGGGTCGGGCGGACGCCCTTACGGACGGGTTCCGGGAGCCACGGGTCGGCGAACCCGGGCGGCGGGGTCAGCGGGGCGTGGGCGTCGAAGTAGTTGAGGAAGACGAAGAATGGCTCGGCGACCGGCTCGAGCCATTCGACGGCCCGCTTCGTGAGGTCGCCGCCGATGCGGCCGTTGACGCTGCCGATGTCGTCGTCGTCCCAGCGCTCGAAGCCGTTGCCGAGCCCGAAGATGCCCTTCAGCCATGGACCGCCGCCGAATCCCGCGGTGCGGTAGCCGGCCTTCGTCAGGATGCCGGCAAGCGTGGTCTCCTCTGCGACGACGCCGCGGACCTTGTACTCGCTCAGGCCCGGCCGATTCGGGATCGCACTCGTCAAGACGAGCGGGCCCGTCGGGTCGTAGCGGGCGCCGTGGCTGGTCGGGCACTTGCCCGTGAAGAGCGACGCGTGCGACGGCAGCGTCCACGTGCCCGGGGCAATCGCGCGCGTCCAGATCGTCGATTCGGCCGCCATCGCGTCGAGGTGTGGACTCGTCGGGCGCGTATAGCCGTAACATCCGAGATGATCGGCGCGAGTCGTGTCGAGGGTCACGAGCACGATGTTGGGACGGTCGGCCCGACGCCCTCGGCACGCGCCGAGCAGCGACGCTCCCGCGATGGCCCCGAGGCCCGCTCCACCTGCGAGGACCTGACGACGGGTGAGCAAGCGCGTCATGCGCCGCTGCGTCGCGAGGGTTTCTTGTCGGTCGCCGCGAGCCCGTGGTATTGCCGCCCCGTTCGCGCGCACGTCAGCGGTTGCCCGCGCTGAGAGCCAACGTCTCGCGTCGCGATCGCATCGATCATCGGACGAGGGTAACAAGTCGGAGCGGTCTCGCAAAGAACCCGATCAGCGTAAGCGGCCGGTGCGTTGGTTGCGGACGCTCGTGATCGCTCTCGCAGCCGGGCTGCTGACGATCGCCGTGTTCTGGCCGGCGACCCGCGGCGGCTTCGTGTGGGACGACCCCGGGCTCATCACGAAGCGGCACGACACCCTCGACGAGTGGGCGGACGTCGCGGCGGCGTTCGGACGGGCGGCGACGGCCGGAGAAGGGGTCGCGTACTACCGCCCGATCATGATCGCGACCTTCGTCGCCGACGCGCAGCTCTTCGGGCTCGACGCACCGGTGTTCCATCGCACGAACGTCGTCCTGCACGGCCTGAACGTCGCGCTCGTCGTGTTTCTGCTCGTCGCGTACGGGTGCGGGCCGTGGGCCGCAGCCTTGGGCGCGCTCCTGTTCGGCCTGCATCCGCTGCAATGCCAGGCGGTGGCGCTCATTCTGGGACGGAACGACGTGCTCCTGGTGCCGCCGGTCGCGCTGATGCTCTTCGCGGACGAGGTCGTGCGTCGGAGCGGGCGGCGCCTGCTCGCCGACGCGCTCGTCGTGCTCGGCTTTGCCGTGACGCTCTGGACCAAGGAGACCGGGCTGATCGCCCCCCTCTTCCTCCTGCTGCTCGACCTCCTGTGGCGCGGACGGCCGCTCGCGAGCCTCCGCAACCGCGTCCCTCTCTTCGCGGCGCTCGGAGTCGTGACCGTCCTCTACTTCGCGACCCGCCTCACCGTGATCGGCGCCATCTTCGACGCCGGCCACTACGGCAACACGCCCCTCCTCGAGCGCCCTGCCCGCGCCGCCGCGATCCTCGGCTACTACGTCCGTCACGTGTTTCTGCCGTGGGGCGCGGCACCGGCGCCATGGTATGCCGGCCGCGTCGACGCGACGCGGGCCGAGCTCTGGATCGCGGTCGCGTTCAGCACGGCCCTCGTCGCCCTCACGCTGCTGGCGTGGCGACGGCATCGACGCGTGGCGTGCGGGCTCGCGATGTTCGGCGGCGCGCTGCTGCCCGTCCTCGCGATCGTCGCACCGATGAAGGTGCTGATCCTCGACCATCGTACGTATCTCCCCTTCCTCGGCCTCGCCTTCAGTGTGGGGGCCTGGACTCTGCTCAGCAGGACCGTCGCCGCCCGCGCCGTCGCGGCCGTCGTGCTCGCGATCTTCGCGGTCCTCACCGCGAATCGACTGCCGTCCTATGCCGATGGGCTCTCGCTCTGGCGGCTCGCGGTCGAAGCGGAGCCGTCGTCCGACTATGCCCGGAACAACTACGGCGCGGTCTTGATGGACGCCGACAAGTTCCCCGAGGCCGTCGCGCAGTTCCGCGAGGCGCTGCGCTTGAACCCGAGCTACGACAAGCCGCGCTTCAATCTCGCCGGATGCCTCGAGTATCTCGGCGACCGCCCGCAGGCACTCCGTGAGCTCGAGGTGCTCATCGAGCGGCGCCCGAACGACACGACGGTACTGACCCGCCTGGCGCTCATGCGAACGCGCGGCGGCGACGTCGCCGGCGCACAGGCGGCATGGGAACAAGCCGTCGCCGCCAAGCCCAACGACCCGATCCTGGTCCGGAATCTCGCCGACGCGCTCGAGCGCCGCGGCAACGTCGCGGCGGCGCTTCCGCTCCGCCGCAAGATGATCGATCTCGAGCCGGAGAACGGGATGCACTGGGCCGTCCTCGGCCGTAACCTGGCCGCCGTCGGCAACTTCGGCGAGGCCGTCGGCGCGTACGAGCGCGCGGTCGCGGCGGGCATCCAGAACGGGCCGCTCCACGCCCAGCTCGCCCAGGTGCTCTTCCAAGTGGGACGCTGGAACGATGCCGCGGTCCAGGTGCGGAAAGGCCGTGACCTCGGCTACGTCGATCCCACGCTGGTGCAGCGCTTGAACGAGGTGGGCGTGCCGATCCCGTGAAGAGCGCGAGGCCGCGTCAGCGAACGTAGCCGAGGCTGCGCAACCGCTCGATCTGCTCCGGCGTCAGCGTCACGGACTCGCCCGCGGTGCCTCGCGTACTGCGGAATCGCTCGAGCACCGCGCGGAGATCGGACGCGAGGTCCGGGTCGGCCGCCGTGCGATCGCGCTGCTCGTGAGGATCGGTCGCGAGGTCGAAAAGCGCTGACGTTCCGCGCAGACGGTCGACGTGCAGCGTGTGCCGCCGGTGTCGGACTGCGCGGACGACGTCGGGCTCGGCATTGTTGTGGTCCGCCTCGCTCGTAATGTAGCGTTCGCCGAGCGCGGCACCGCCGCCACGCCAGGTCGGGGCGAGGTCGGACCCGTCGAGATTCTCCGGAAGCGGCGCGCCGATCGCCGTGAGGATCGTCGGCGCAACGTCGACCAGCGACGCGGTCGTCCCGACCCGCGCCCCGCGCGGTACGCCCGGACCGCGCATGATCAACGGCACACGGACGAGCTCCTGGTACTGAGTTCGCCCGTGCAACACCCCCCCGTGCTCGAAGAACTCCTCGCCGTGATCAGACGTGATGACGACGAGCACACCGGGGTCATTGGCGACCGCAGCGAGCAAGCGCGCGAGCTCGTCGTCCATCTGCCGGATGCCGGCGTCGTACAGGTCGACGAGGTGCTGGACGTCGGCCGCGGCGAACGCGACCCGCCCCTGGCGGAACGCCTGCATCTGCGCGGTCGTCCCGTCGGCGTGGCCGTCGTAGGGCCGCACGAACTCGCGCTCGTACTCGGGACCCGAGCAGTAATCGCTGTGCACGTCGTAGTAGTGGACGAACAGGAACCAACGCGCGTCGCCGAGCTCTCGAACCCACGCGAGCGCCTGATCGGTGACCGCGTGGGTCGGCTCGCATTGCTTCACCGACTCGACGACGTAGCGGAACTTCTGGAAGCCGCGGTCGAGCCCGAAGGTCTTGCTCAGATAGTTCGAGTTCACGACGGCCGCCGTGGCAAAGCCGTTCGCCGCAAGCAGCGACGCGAGCGTCGCGACCTCGCCCGCGAGCTTCGCGCTGGAGGTGAGCAGGCCGTGGCGGCTCGGGTACAAGCCGGTGAAGAGCGTCGCGTGCGCCGGCAGCGTCCAGGGCGCGGAGGACGTCACGTCCTCGAACACCACGCCTTCCTTCGCGAACGCGTCGAGCTTCGGCGACGTCGGCCGCCCGTAGCCGTACGCACCGAGATGATCGGGGCGCAGCGTGTCGAGGGACACCAGCAGCACGCGCGCAGGCGGCGGCGGCGTCTGCTGACAGCCGGCCGCGACGGCGAGGAGCATCCCGAGTGCGACGGCCAACCCACCGCGCGGACACGCCGCGGTCATGTATAGCGAACCGCCAGCAGCACCAGGCCGTGCGGCGGCGCCGTCTGTCCGGCACGCGCGCGGTCGCCGCTCGCGAGCACCGCGGCCACGTCGTCGCGTTGGCGCTGCCCATTGCCGACCTCGACGAGCGTCCCGACGATCGAGCGCACCATGTGCTTGAGGAACGCGGTCGCCTCGATGCGATAGACGCAGAGGCCCTCGGCCTCCGTGAAGCCGCTGTGGATCACGCGCCGGACGGCACTCTCGGCATCACAGTCGGACGCGCGAAACGCGGTGAAGTCGTGCTCGCCCGCGAGCGCCGCCGCGGCGAACCGCATCGCGGGGACGTCGAGGGCCCGCGGCACGTGCCAGCTGTAGCGATGCCAGAACGCCGAGCGCCAGGCCTGGGTCCAGATCCGGTACTCGTAGACGCGGGCGGCCGCGTGCCGGCGGGCGTCGAATGCGTCCGGCACCTGGGTGATCTCGTGAATCGAAACGTCGGGCGGCGTGAGCGCGTTCAGCGACCTTCGGAGCTCGCGCGCATCGATCGCAAGGTCGCTCCGGAACGTCGCGACCTGCCCGAGCGCGTGCACGCCCGCGTCGGTCCGGCCCGACGCCGCCACACGCACGGGGTGGCGCAGCGCCGTCCCGAGCGCCGTTTCGAGGACGCCTTGCACGGTCGGCGCATCCGGTTGCAGCTGCCAGCCGTGGTAGTCGGTGCCGTCGTACTCGAGCAGCATGCGGTACTGCGCCATGGGTGGCCGACCGCCGAGCGGCTCAGAGGTCGCGGCCGACGATTTCGGCGATCTGCACGGCGTTCAGCGCAGCGCCCTTCCGCACGTTGTCGGCCGCGACCCAGAGCTGGAGGCCATGGGGGTGCGACGGGTCGTTCCGCACCCGTCCTACGTAGACCGCGTCGGTGCCGCCGACGTCGGCGGCGGTCGGGTACGGGATCTCGTCGCCGAGCTCGCAGAGGATGACTCCGGGCGCCTCGCGGAGCAGCGCCCGCGCGTCGGCGGCGTCGAGCGGCTGCTCGAGCTCGACCGTGAGCGCGACGCTGTGGCCGAAGAACGTCGGGACCCGGACGCACGTGACCGCGATCGGCAGCGTCTCCAGGTGCAGCACGCGCCTGGTCTCGGCGATGACTTTCGCCTCCTCCTTCGTCGAGCCGTCCTCCAGGAACGCGTCGACCTGCGGGATGCAGTTGAAGGCGATCCGGCGCGGGAACACCGACGGCTCGCCGCCGTCTTCCGAGTCGCGCAGGTTGAGGAGGTTGACGGTCTCGCGCGACAGCGCGTCGATGCCGCGCTTCCCGCCCCCCGAGACGGCCTGGTAGCTCGCGGCGACGATTCGGGTGAGCCCGACGGCGTCCGCGATGGGCTTCAGCGCGACGACGATCGGGATCGTCGTGCAATTGGGGCTGGCGATGATCCCGAGGTGGCGTTCCGCGAGATCGGCCGCGTTCACCTCGGGCACCACGAGCGGGACGTCAGGGTGCATGCGGAAGTGGCTGCTCTTGTCGATCACCACCGCGCCCGCGTCGACGGCACGCGACGCGTACTCGGCGCTCACCGCGCCGCCGGCGCAGAAGAACGCGAGGTCCACGCCGTCGAACCCGTCGCCGTCGAGCTTCTCGACACACACGGATCCGCCTTTCCAATCGACGAGCTCGCCGGCGCTACGCGCCGACGCGAAGAGCCGGAGGTCGCCGATCGGGAAGAGCCGCTCGTCGAGCGTGCGGATCACCTCCGACCCGACCGCGCCGGTGGCACCCACGACCGCGACGGTGATCTCACGTGCCGCCATGAACGTCCCGCCTAGTCCTCGATGATCCGGTTCACGGGCACCGCTTCACGCGTGTCGGGCTCGGCGCTGCTCGCGATCATCCCAGTCCGCCGCGCGTACTCGAAGAGGCCGCCGGCATCGATGACCGGCCGCGCGTCACCGAGCGGACTCAGCGCCATCGTGGCGCCGGTGCGCTTGTTGGTGATGGTGCTCGCGTCGAGGTCGATCTCGGCCTCGTCGCCGATGACGAACGCGTCGACGAGCCGCACCGGGGTCTCCATCGGGTAGAGCTCGCCGGTCGCGACGCAATTCCGGAAGAAGATCCGGGCGTACGACTCCGCGACCACCGCCCGGCCGCCCGCCGCGCCGATCGCAATGGGCGCGTGCTCGCGCGACGACCCGCAGCCGAAGTTCCGCCCCGCGACGATGATCGTGTAGGGCGTCTTTATCTCGCCCTGCGGCACGTACGCGGGGGCGTCGAGCACGCCGCAGAGTGCATAGCTCCCAAGCTTTTCGTACTCGTCGGGAATCGTCGGCACGAGGTTCAGGTACTGGGCGGGAATGATTTGGTCGGTGTCGATGTTGTCGCCGAGAACGTAGACCTTGCCGCGGATCGTGGTGGCGCTCACGGGAGGAACTCCCGAGGATCGGTAATGTGGCCGCGGATGGCCGACGCCGCGACCGTGTACGGTGAGGCCAGATACACCTGGCCTTCCTTCGCGCCCATGCGGCCGGGGAAGTTGCGGTTGGTCGTCGAGATGCAGACCTCCGGCCCGTTGATCCGTCCGAAGGTGTCGGCCGGGCCGCCGAGACAGGCAGCACACGACGCGTCCATCGAAATGGTGCACCCAGCGTCCTCGAAGATCGACAGCAGCGTCTTGCCGTCGAGCATCTCGGTGCGGATGCCCTGCGAGATCTCGGTCGTCGCCGGCACGAGGAAGGTCTTCACCGCGACCTTCTGACCACGCATCACCTGCGCCGCGCTCACGAAGTCGGTGAGTTTCCCGCCGGTGCACGAGCCGATGTACGCGCGGGTGAGCTTCACGTCCTTCAGCTCGCGCGCGGTCGCGCGCTTGTCGGGCGAATGGGGCTTCGCGACGGTCGGCTCGATCGTGCGCGCGTCCCAACGCTTGTAGAAGACGTGCTCCGCACCGGCATCGGGAGCCACCGGCTCGAAGTCCTTCCCGGTCCGTGCCCGCACGTAGTCGAACGTCACGTCGTCGGCCTCGATGATCCCGTTCTTGCCGCCGCCCTCGATCACCATGTTGCAGAGGGTCATGCGCTCTTCCATGGAGAGACGTTGTATCGCCTCGCCGCCGAACTCCATCGCCTTGTACGTGCCGCCGTCGACACCGATCTCGCCGATCAGGTGCAGGATCACGTCCTTCGCCATGAGGTACGACGGGAACTCGCCATCGAACACGAACCGCATGGTCGACGGAACCTTCACGAGCAGCTTGCCGGTGCCGAGAATGAACG
>JANNPN010000460.1:0-60646 GCA_031400185.1 Polyangiaceae bacterium | reverse complement strand
CCCGCTCGGGCATTGCGAGTCGGTCGTGCAGACCGCGTTGTGGTTGGAACCGCCGAGACAGTTGCGCGGGGTACAGGTCGCGTCGACGCTGCACCGGCGCGAGGTGTCGTTCGTGCAGCGGCGGTTGTCGATCTGGCCGGTGCCCGCTTGCGGATTCAGGATCGGGCCGACCACGTTGCACGTGCCGCACGGACGGCTCGAGCCGGTGCAACCCGTAAGCGACACCGTCACCTCGCCGTTCGAGATGATCGGGGCGCGGTGCGAGATGCCGGTCCAGCCGGTGTCGAGGACGCTCGCCGGATCGGTCGGATTCCCGGCGAACGTCACGCGGCTCGGACACGCGCACTGACACGTCGTCGGATTGCACGTGAACGCGGCGCTCGTGTTCGACGCAGTCTGACACGACGTCGCGGCGCCGCCGTTCGGATCGCAATCCTCGCCGGCGTTCAGCACGCCGTTGCCGCAGGCGGCAGCCGTCGCCGTCGGCGTCGGCGTCGGGGTCCGGGTCGCGGTCGCCGTCGCCGTGGTGGTCGCGACCGGGCCGCCGGTCGCGGTGACGGTCGGTGTCGGCGTCCGCGTGGCCGTGGGCGAGGGGGTCGCGGTTCGGGTCGGAGTGACGCCGCCGGTCTGGGTAACGGTCGGCGTGGGGGTCGTGGTGCGGGTCGCGGTGGCGCCGCTCGTCACGGTGGCCGTCGGCGAGGGTGTCCGCGTCGGGGTCGGTCCGCCGGGAGTGAAGGTCGGGGGCGTGCCGCCGTTGCACTCGCCGGGGTAGCCGCCGGAGTTCCACGGCACCGCCGCGCGGTCGGTGCAGTCCACCTTGAACTCGGTCACGCAATCGACGCAGTCGACGAGCTGCTGCAGCGTGGTCACGGGGCCCGCGCACGAGCCGTGGCCGGGCACCGTCACCGCGGGACAGCTGCCGACGAACCCGATGGTCGCCGGCGTGAAATCGTTGTTGCCGTCGCAGGTCTGGTCGTTGCCGCCGCAGGCGTGGCAGATGTTCGCCTGCTTCCGGGCTTCGGCGCGCGCGATGGCGTTCGCGGCCTTGCCGTCACCCGGGACGGGACACGGGTCGGTGGCGTTGCCGAGGTTGACGCTCGCCCAGCACGCCGCGAGCGCTTTCGACTTGCTGCGCATGAACGCGGTCGTGCTCCGTCCGATCTCGCGCTGGCAGCGGTTCAGGTCGCTCCCGGGGGCCGACGGGTTGAAGGCGTCGTAGTAGAGCGACATCGCCTGATCGACCGCCGCTTCGTTGATGCAGAGCAGGCAATCGGTGATGTCGTCGCAGTCGTTGATCGTGTTCGTGCAGCCGCCGTTCTCGAAGTTCGGACAGGTCCCGCCCCAGCCGAGCGACGCCGGCGCGTCGTCGCCGTCGGCCGTGCCGCACACCTTGTCCGTGCCGCCGCACGCGCCTGCGATCTTCGACCGCATGCGGGCCTCGGATTTGGCGATCTTCGCGGCCGCTTTCGGCTCGGCGTGGCAATCGGTCGAGGGCGGCAGCTTCCCGACGACGATGTCACGCTCGCAGTTGAGGAGCGCGGTGGACTTGTCCTGGACGAACTTGCTTGCGTTCCGGAGAATCGTCGCTCGGCACCGCGTCGTCTCCGCCTGCGCCAGAGTGGCGCCGACGAGCAACAGTACGAGAGCACCGCCTACCGAGACCGTCGAAAGGGATCGCCGCATGGTGGTACCCTCCTTGGAGGCTCTACAAAGGAAATGTGGCAGAGCTAGTCAATCCCGTGGATCGGTGTTCCGCACGCCGCTGAGCGGGGGTGCTGCGGCCACGATGGGCTCGCACGCGACGTCGCGAGCGTCGCCCGCTGCCCCGCCGTCGTCGCGCGCCCTTGCGCGCCGGCGTGCGACGCGGCAACTAGCGTCGCCATGCCGACGCGCATCCGGGCTCGCCTCGCTGCACTTGCCGCCGCCGTGCTCGTGCTCGCGAGCGCCACGGTCCCCCGCGCCGCCGAGCCGCCGGTCTTCCTCGACTGGGATTTCGGGCTCCAGGCGGGCTACCTCTTCGGCGTCACCAACAACTCGCAGGCGGTGACCTTCATGCCGCGGGCCGGCCGCATGATCTGGGTCGGGGAGGGAGACCATCCCGGCGCCGTGAGCTTCGGGATCGAGGGGATCTTCACGCATTTCTATGAGACCAACAGCGCGATGGAGCTCGGCGGCGGCCCGTACCTGCGGTACCGCTGGGTGCGTCCGTGGGTGCAGCCCTACGCCGAGGTCGGCGTGGGCATGCTCTACAACGACCTGAAGAACTTCTCGTTGAGCTCGCGCCTGCTGTTCTCCGTGAACGGCGCGGTCGGCGTCGAGATCCCGGTCGCGGAGCGCGTCGGGCTCACGGTCGGCTACCGCTTCCGGCACATCTCGAACGCGGGCCAGGACGAGGTGAACCCGGGCCTCAACACCAACATCGTTTGCAGCGGGGTGACGGTCACGTTCTGACGGTCCCAAGCGTCGCGAGCGCCGCCGCGAAGGTCGCGAGCGCCGCGCCGTCGAAGAGCACGAAGCGCACCTCGTCGTGCGCGCCCGGGTGCGACTCGAGGTGGGCGACGGTCGCGCCGAGCGCGATCGGCGCCGCCAGCTCGACCGGGTAGCCGTACACGCCCGTCGAGATCGCCGGGAACGCGATCGTCCGGAGGCCCGCCCGGAGGGCGAGGGCGAGCGCGTTCGTGTGGCATGCGGCGAGGAGCGCGGGCACCTCGGGCATCCCGCTGTACACCGGACCGACGGTGTGGATCACGTGGCGCGCGGGCAGGCGTCCCGCGGTCGTGATCACCGCTTCGCCGGTCGGGAGACCCTCGGGGTACTCCGTAGCCCGGATCTCCTTGCATGCGGCCAGGATGTCGGGGCCGCCGCGGCGGTGGATCGCGCCGTCGACGCCGCCGCCGCCGAGCAGGCTGTGGTTCGCGGCGTTCACGATCGCGTCGGCCGCAACCTGGGTGAGGTCACCCTGGGCGAGCACCAATCCACATCCGGCGATCGTTGCCGATCGACATTGCGCAATCGTGACCGACGTCGCGTCACTCATCGTGACCTCCTCCAACTTGACTCCCTACAGGGCCCTTCCTAGCATGCCGCGGCTCGTGGGAGATCGCGCACAGAGCGCCGCGCGACGCGTCGTGGTGACGGGCACCGGGCTCGTCACGCCGCTCGGCACCGGCGTCGAAAAGAACTGGACGGCGCTCATGGCGGGCCGATCGGGCATCGCGCCGATCAGCCGGTTCGAGTGCAGCGATTTTCCGACGCGGATCGCCGGCGAGGTTCGCGACTTCGTGCCTGAGGACTGGATCGAGCGGCGCGAGATCAAGAAGATGGACCCGTTCATCCAGTTCGCCGTCGCTTCGGCGCAGATGGCGATGGATCAATCGGGGTTGAAGATTCAGCCCGCGAACGCCGATCGCGTCGGGACGATCGTCGGCGTCGGCATGGGCGGGATCGCGAGCATCGAGCAGTTCCATACGCTGTACCTCGAGAGCCGGCTCCGCAAAGTGTCGCCGTTCTTCGTCGCAAAGGTCATCGCGAACCTGGCCCCCGGGCAGATCTCCATCCGCTTCGGCACGCGCGGCGTCAACTTCACGCCGACGAGCGCCTGCGCCTCGGGCGCGAACGCCATCGGGGAGGCGTTCCGCTACATCCGCGACGGCTCCCAGGATGCGGTGATCGCCGGCGGCTCCGAGGCGGCGCTCTGCGGGCTCGGTATCGGGGGCTTCATTGCGATGCGCGCGCTCTCGACGCGGAACGACGAGCCGGAGCGTGCGAGTCGCCCGTTCGACCGCCAGCGCGACGGCTTCGTGATGTCGGAAGGTGCCGGCATCGTCGTCCTCGAGGCGCTCGACCACGCAGTCGCGCGCGGGGCCCGCATCCTCGGCGAGCTGGTCGGATACGGCGCCAACGCCGACGCGTTCCACATCACCGCGCCGGCGCCCGGCGGGGAAGGCGCGGCGCGCTGCATGCAGCTCGCGCTCGACGACGCCGGCCTCGCACCCGCCGAGGTCGACTACATCAACGCGCACGGCACCTCGACCGAGTACAACGATGCCAGCGAGAGCGAGGCGATCCAGAAGGTCTTCGGGGCCCACGTCGGGACGCTCGCCGTCAGCTCCACGAAGTCGATGATCGGCCACACGCTCGGTGCCGCCGGTGGCATCGAGGCGGTCTATACGGTCCTCGCACTGGAACGCGGCCGTCTCCCGCCCACGATCAACTACGAGGAGCCGGACCCCGCCTGCGACCTGGACTACGTCCCCAACATCGCCCGCGCGACCGACGCGAAGGTCGCGCTCTCGAACTCGTTCGGGTTCGGCGGCGCGAACGCGTGCCTCGTGTTCCGGCGCTGGTCATAGCGCGTGACGCAGGCGCCGCGGACGAAGAAGGGATCGACCCCCGCAGCGCACATTGCGTCGTCGCACGCGATCGCATCCGGGGTCGAGATCTACGTGCTCGGGGCCGCATTTCTCGTCGGCGCGATCACGCTGGTCGTCGAGATCCTCGGGACCCGCATCATGAGCCCGTACTACGGCGCGAGCATCTACGTGTGGTCGTCCCTCATCGGGGTGACGCTCGGCGCCCTCACCGTCGGCTACTTCATCGGGGGCGCCGCCGCCGACCGCTGGCCGCCGCTCTCGACCTTCGCGCTCGAGATCATCGGCGGCGCGCTCTACCTGCTGCTCATTCCCGCGATGCGCCAGGTCGTGCTCTCGTCGACGACGCCGCTCGGCTTGAAGGCGGATCGTTGGCGAGCGCCGTGCTGCTGTTCGGTCCGCCCCTCGTGATGCTCAGCATGACCGGGCCGTCGGCGATCCGCTTGGTCACCAGCGATTTCGCCGTGCTGGGCCGCGGTGTCGGCAAAGTCTACGGCGTATCGACACTCGGCAGTACGATCGGCGCGATCCTCACCGGGTTCGTGTTGATCCCGAGCTTCTCCGTGCCGACGCTGCTCGTGGCGTGCGCTGTCGTCTTGCTGCTGCTCGGGGCGGTCGGGCTGCTGCTCGCACGTTCCGTGCTCGGAAGCGCGGCAGCGGCGGTCGGCGCGTTCGTCGCCGCGCTGGCGGGGACCGGTGGCGCGCCGCTCGCGGACGAGGTCCTCTACGCCGGCAACTCGTTCTACGGCGACCTGAAGGTGCTCGAGGTGCAGGATGCTCGCGTCCTGCTGATCGACGGCATCGACAACGGATTCGTCGACAAGACGACCTTCGAATCACGTGCGCCGTACATCGCGGCATTCCGCTATCTGCCGGCGGCGCGTCCGCGGGCGGCGCGGGCGCTCTGCATCGGGCTCGGTGGGGGCAGCGTGCCGCGAACGCTCTTCGTCAAGCATCACATCGCCACCGAGGTGGTCGAGATCGACCCCGACATCGTGGAGATCGCGCGCCGGTACTTCGGATTCCCCGCCGAGATCCCGGTCCACGTCGAGGACGGGCGCACCTTCGTCGAGCGCACGACCGCTCGGTACGATCTGGTGGTGCTCGACGCGTTCCGCTCCGAGACGCATCCGGCCCATCTGTTCACCCGCGAGTTCTTCGCGCAGGTCGACGAGATCCTCGCGCCCAGCGGCCTCGTCGCGATCAACATGGCCGGCTTGCCGTGGGGGCCGTCGTCGGCGGCCTGGCGCTCCGTCCGGAAAACGCTGCAGGAGTCGTTCCTCCACGTGCGCGCGTTCGCGGGCACGGCCGACCCCGCGGCGCCGGTGCGGGTGACGAATCTCTTCATCGTCGCGTCCGACGAGCCTTTGCCGGACCCGGCCACGCTTGGCACGGACGAGGCGCTCGCCGCGCTCGCCCTGAACGAGATCCCGGCCGGCCCGGGCGACGAGCACGCCGTGGTCGTGAGCGACGACTACAACCCGATCGACGATCTCGCCCGCGGGGTTCTGGTCGGATGGCGCGAGGAGATGATCCGCCAGGTGCAGCCGGTGCTCCTCATGGAGGGCGCCTCCTGAGCGGGTGTCATCGCGCCTGCGGCGCCACCACGGTGGGCGCGGGCTCCGGGTCGGGCTCGATGTCGCCGGTGATCAGCCGCGCGCCGCGCGACATCGTGACGTAGGCCCACGCCCAGTTGATCAGCACGACGACGCGGTTCCGAAAACCGACCAGGTACATGATGTGCACGACGAGCCAGAGGAACCACGCGATCAAGCCGAAGAGCTTCAGGCGGCCGATGTGCGCGACCGCGGCGGCGCGGCCGATCGTCGCGAGGTTGCCCTTGTCGCGGTAGACGAAGGGCTCACGGGGTCCGCCGGCGATGCTCTCGGTGATCGTCTGTGCGACGTAGCGTCCTTGCTGCATCGCGACGGGCGCGACGCCGGGCAGCGGGATGCCGTTCTCCTGCACGGCCGTCGCGGCGTCGCCGATCACGAAGATCTCGGAGTGGCCGGGGATCGTGCAGTCGGGCTCGACCTTCACACGTCCCACCGGGTCGCGCGGCACGCCGAGCGACGCGACCAGCGGTGAGGCCGCGACGCCCGCAGCCCAGAGCACCGTCGCACTCGCCAGCTGTTCTGTGCCGAGCGTCACTACGCCGGGCGCAATGGCCGTGACGCGCACGCCCGTCTGGACCTCGACTCCGCGCTGCTCGAGCGCTTCCTGGGCGCGCGCGGAGAGCGACTCGGGGAACGACGCCAGCACGCGCGGGCCGGCCTCGACCAAGACGACGCGGGTCTCGGTCGGGTCGATCGCCCGGAAGTCGTCCTTCATCACCTGACGGGCGATCTCGGCGATGGCACCGGCGAGCTCGACGCCGGTCGGCCCGCCGCCGACCACGACGATCGTGAGGAGCGCGCGCCGCGCGTCGGGATCGACCTCGCGCTCGGCTTTCTCGAAGGCGAGCAGGATGCGGCGGCGGATCTCGAGCGCGTCCTCAAGACTCTTCAGGCCCGGGGCGAGCGGCTCCCACTCCTCGTGGCCGAAGTACGCATGCCGCGCACCGGTCGCGAGGATCAGGTAGTCGTAGCCGAGGCGCCCGTCTTTCAAGACGAGCTCCTGCTGCGCGACGTCGACCGAGACCGCCTCGGCGAGCAGCACGTGCGCGTTCGCTTGCCGGCTCAATATCGCCCGGATCGGATACGCGATGTCGGCCGGGGAGAGCCCGGCGGTCGCGACCTGGTAGAGGAGGGGCTGAAAGAGGTGGTGGTTCCGGCGGTCGACGAGCGTCACCTGGACGGGGGCGCGCCGGAGCGCGCGCGCCGCCGCGAGGCCGCCGAACCCGCCACCGACGATCACGACGTGCGGGCGGTCGTCTCTCAACCCTTCGTCCCCGTCGTGGGGGAGGAAGGCTTGATCATGTAGGTGGTGCTGGCGCGGGCCGCGAGCTTCCCCTGCGACCAGATGTCGACCTCCGCGTAGGCGCTTCGCCGACTCGAGCGCAACACGTAGGCTTCGGCGGCGACTTCGCCCGGTGGGATCGGCTCGAGGTAGTTGATCTTCATCTCGATCGTCAGCATCAGCTGCTCGGAGCCGTAGACGGTGAAGAGCGCCGCTGCGACGGCAGTGTCGGCGAGGCCGAAGCTCGCTCCACCGTGCATGACCCCCGCCGGCTGCTGGTGCTGGATCGTGTTCTGGGTGACGAGCCGCGCGTAGCCCGCGCGGAGATCGACGACATCGAATCCCATGGTGCCGGCGAAGTAGCGTCGGTTGTTGCCGTTGAAGCGCTCGATGATGGTGGCGCGCGTCGCCTCGGGCAGCTCCGGGAAGTCGAGTCCGTGGCCGCCGGTTCCGATCATGGGTCCGCACTCTGAGCGGCCTCGCCGCCGTATGCAACTGCGTGCTATGCGAGCCGACCATGTCCGACCCGTACGCCGACGAGCTCGCGGTCGCCCGGCGCGCCGCCGACGCGGCAGGGCGGTTCGCGCTCGGGCACTTCAAGACGCGGCTCGTGGTCGAGGCGAAGGCCGATGGGAGCCCGGTCACGATCGCCGACCGCGGCGCCGAGGAGCAGCTCCGGAAGACGCTCGCGGCGGCGTTTCCCGCCGACGGGATCCTCGGCGAGGAGCTCGGCGAGACCACCGGAACGAGCGGCCGGCGCTGGATCATCGATCCGATCGACGGCACGCAGTCGTTCATCCGGGGGGTGCCGCTGTGGGGAGTGCTCGTCGCGCTGGAAGACCGCGGCGATTGCGTCCTCGGCATCGTCGTGCTGCCGGCGCTCGCCGAGACGCTTTGGGCCGTACGCGGGCAGGGTGCCTTCGTGAACGGGACGCCCGCGCGAGTCGCGGCGACGTCGCTCGCCGACGCGACCGTGCTCACGAGCGACGCGAGCCCGCGTCACTTCGGCGAGAAGCACGCCGGCTTCGAGCGTCTCCTGACGCGCACCGCGCGTCACCGCGGCTGGGGCGACTGCTACGGCTATGCCCTGGTCGCGACGGGCCGCGCCGAGGTGATGCTCGATCCCTTCATGAACTCGTGGGACGCGGCCGCCGTGAAGCCGATCATCGAGGAAGCCGGCGGTGTCTTCTGCGCGTGGGACGGCCAGGCGACGATCTACGCCGGATCGGCGCTCGCGACGACGGCGGGGTTGCGCGACGAGGTCCTCGCGACGCTCCGCGGGTAGCGTTAGTCGAAGAACCGTCTCGAACTGGCGCTATATTTTGCGGACGGGTCGCATCGCCGCCTTGCCCCGCGCTCTCGCCTTGGCATAGCGTTCGCCCGTCATTCGACGGGAGGATGCATGGTCGATTCGGAAGATCGGGAATTGATCCGCCATCTGGCGACACCGCTCCTCGAGGAGTACGCACCGGTCTGGTGGAGCGAGCACGGCGCCGATCTGGAGCGCTTCATCGACAATCCGCCGACCGCGACGGCGGAGCGATCCGGGCCGTTCGCGATGGGCGCCGTGCCCGAGCCCGAGTGGGTTCAGATCATCTTCCAGCTGGTGGTGAGTATGTTCGCGACGGTGGTCTCGGACCAACTTCTGCTCGTGAGGGAACGCTGGACGGAACGGAAGTCGCCAGCGCGCGCGCCGCTTTCCTCCGAGGCGTTACGGTCGCTCGAGGCGGCCCTGAACCAGGCCGAGGAAGAGATCGTAGCTCGCGAAGTGCAACGAGGGTACGACGAGCTCGTCACCCGCGAGCTCGTCGGCAAGGCTACCGAGTTGCTCAAGCAAGTCAGCCGCTGAGCGACGTGGAACCCAGATCACCGTTCCTTCTCGTCAGCCAGCTATTCTCGCCCGCTGAAACCACGGTGCGGTTCTTCTTGTTGTTCCTCGCCGCGCTCACGATCTACTACACCTTCGCTTCCCTGGCGGTAGCTCCGCTGATCGAGCCTTTGCCGGATGCGATCGTGCTCAACGACTTGAAGGTGCAGATGGAAGCGCTCCGGCGAGTACGCCAGCTCGACGCGAGCCCTCCTGCCGTGTGGAGCCCAATTGCGGCGATCGCGGTCGTGACGTACGCGCAGGCGATCCCGTATTCGATCCTGCGTGTGCTCGCTCCCCTGATCGTGGTGGTGCCGGTGTCCCTCGTGGCATGGGCGCTCTACCGCATGATTCCCCTCTGGGATCGGCGTCGTAGCGTTCCAGTGGACGCCGACCACCCGTTGCAAGCCGAGGTCGAAAGGCTCGCGCGCAGCGTTTCCTGCCCAGTCCCGGCGTTGCGCTGCGACGCCCGCCAACGCCAATCCCCCAATATGCGCGTGATCGGATCGTCCGCGCATGCCTCACTCGTGCTCGACGTTTCCTATTGGGAACGGGTAAGCCTCGCGACGAACGATCCGTTGGCGCAGCGCTTTCGAGCATTCGTGTTGCACGAGCTCGGGCATGTGAAGCATCGCGACGTCGAATGGGGCTACGCTGCTTTCGCCGTGTGGGCGGTCCTCGTGGTGCCGCTGCTGGCGGTGTCGGCGGCCCTGCTGGTGCTGACGTTCTCCACTCCACTGCAGCAAGGCGCGGCCGTCGCGCTCGCTGACGCGACTCTGGTCGCGCGGTACGGTGTCTTCGTGCAGGTCGCGAGCCTCATCCTCGTGGTGATGGCGCTCTTCGCCGCGGTGATTCGTACGAGAGAGCTCCACGCCGATTGGTTCGCAAACGTCGCGGGTCACGGATCGGGTCTCCTGCGCGCGCTTTCGCCGACGAGTGAGGTGCCAGGAACGAGGATGCGTCGGCTCCTGTGGCAATTGAGCGCATTCCATCCGACCGCCAGTCGCCGTCGCTGGTACATCAGCCGACCGAACGCGCTTTTTGCGCTCGACGATGAACCGCCATGGCAGTCGGTCGCGTTCCACGTGGGGCTTTTGATCGGGTTGATGCTGAGCTCGGCGGCCGTCCTCGCAGCGAGCGTCGTCATCGTCTGGGACTATGTCTTGTCGTGGGGATTCTGGCGCTCGTTCGCGATCTGGACGCCCTTGTTTCCGACGGCGGCGAGCGTCGACGGGGCGCTCTCGATGACGCCCTTCCTCGGGCGGGCGCCGCTTGCAGTGCTGCCCGGCATCGTATTGTTCGCGGCGCTCGGCGTGCAGACGCAACGCGGGACGTTTCTCGGACTGGCGGCCCCCGCCTCGGGCTCGACCAGGAATCTCTGGCAGACTGCGGTCGTCGCCGCGACCGGTGTCCTGATCGGGTTTCAGGTCACGCCGGCGCTCGGGTTCCCCCTGATGCGCGCGAGCGTCCTTCCCGCCATTGGGTGGATGGTGCTCGTCGCGCTCTCGATGCGCGCACTGCTCTCGATCTGGCGCGACTCGACGTATCTCTTGGTGTCCGAAGAACGCGCGGTGCCGCCCCGCGCGTGGCGGCGCGTCTTGGTGTGGGCGATCGGGTGCGGGGTCGCGACGCTGGCACTGTGGCCGATCATTTCCGCGCGGTTCGCGATCTTCGAGTATCACGGACTGTTGATGCAGGAGGTGCTCGCGAGGATGCAGTTCATCCCAGAAGGGGCGGGGCCGACGGCGGCCCGACTGCTGCGAGAGCTCTGGTACTTCGGGCTCTCCTGCGTGATCGCGCTGCCGCTGCTCGCCGCGACGGTGCTCGCCATGCGGCGGTATGCCGCGCGGATCTCGGCACGGATCGCCACCTGCCGGTCGTGCGGACACGACCTCGGTGGCCTCTCCTGCGGCACGTGCGCGCGCTGTGACGAACGGCAGGCGCCGTGGTTGTACGCCGCGGCCGCCTGACCGCGTACCAGCTAGCCGGCGTTGGTGCCGAGCCGCTTCCGCAGAAACGCCCCCGCGCGCTCGATCGCTTCCCGACCCTCCGGCAGGATCCCCGCGAAGATCTGCCACACGTGCGGGACCTCGTCGGTGAGGTCGAGCTCGCATGCGACGCCGGCCCGGCGGGCGTTCTCGGTGATGCGGGTGGCGTCGTCGAGCAGGACCTCGTGGCGGCTCGCCTGGATCAAGAGGGGCGGGAGGCCGCTCAGATCGGCGTGGAGCGGCGCCGCGAGCGGCGTGCGCGGGTCGACCCCACCGGTCAGGTAGAAGCGCGCGAAGTGGAGGAGGAGGGCGCGGTTCAACATCGGGTCGTCCAGGTTGACGTCCATCGAGGCGCCGGTGGCTTCCATGTCGACCCATGGTGAGAAGCAAACGCCGCAGTTCGGGAGGGGCTCGCCGAGGTCGCGGAGCGCCACGAGGGTCGCGAGGGTGAGCCCGCCGCCCGCCGAATCACCCGCGATCGCCAGGCGCTCCGGCGCGCATCCCTGGCGGCGGAGCCAGCGGTAGGCCGCGACGGCGTCGTCGACCGCCGCCGGATGCGGGTGCTCGGGGGCGAGCCGGTAGTCGACGGTGAGCACGCGCGCCCCCGCGGCGCGGCCGAGCCGGGCTGCGAGATCGCGGTGCGTATTCAGTGAACCGACGACGTAGCCGCCGCCGTGCAGATAGAGGAGGGCGTGGGCGGACGAGACGCCCGGCGACGCGATCCATTCGGCCGCCATGCCTTCGACCGGGAGGCGCTCGACGACGACGTCCGGCTCGACCGCGAACGTGCCGGCCATCGCCTCGAGGCCGGCGCGCATCTCCGCCGGGGGACGCTCGCCTTCGAGCGGATTGCCGACCAGCATCTGCAAGACCATCTGAAGCTCGGGACTCGCCATGCGTCCGCGTCTGCCACGCGGCTCCCGGTGCTGTCCAGGCCAGCGACGCTTGCGAGGCGTGGGCTCGTGCCCTACCGTCACCGGGTCATGCTCGGTGCGCTCGCAGGTCGTCGTGTGCTCTTCGTGGTCGGGAAAGGCGGAGTCGGAAAGAGCACGGTCGCGACCGCGCTTGCGGTCGCCTTCGCGGAGGCCGGGAAGCACGTGCTGCTCGCGCAGATGGAGCCGAGCCGGCGCCTCGCCGAGTTCCTCGGGATCGAGGGGACCGAAGGCATGGTGGAGGCGCTTCCGAATCTCTGCGTGCTCACCGTCGACGGCGAATCTGCGCTGAGCGAGTACCTCGGGCTCGTGCTGCCCGTGCGCCGGGTGCAGCGCATGGTGGTCGAGAGCAAACTCTACCATCACTTCGTCGCGGCGGCTCCGGGTCTCAAGGAGCTCATGACGGTCGGCAAGATCTGGTACGAGGAGCAGCTCACGGTGAAGGGCCGGCGGAAGTGGGACGTAATCGTCGTCGATGCGCCCGCGACCGGGCACGTCCTCCAGTACCTCCGCATGCCGAGCGCGGCGGCCGAGGCGTTCGGTCCCGGGCTCGTGCGGCGGGAAGCGCAAAAGGTGATGAACCTGCTGGTCGATCCGCTGCGCACGGCCGTCTGCCCCGTCACGACCGCCGAGGAGATGCCCGTCAACGAGACGACCGAGATGTACCAGCAGCTGCGCGATCGCCTGCGGATGCCGCTCGGCGTGCTCTTCGTGAACCGCGTGCACGAGGCGCCGCTCGCGCCGGCGGACGTTCCCCCGCCGCCCGCCGGGGCCAAGCCGTTCGTCACCGACGTGCTGCGATGCGCCCGCGAGGAAGCGGGCTGGGCGGCGATCAACCGCCGGTATCTCGATCGACTGCGCGACGCCGTGCCCATGCCGACGGTGCTGCTGCCGTTCGTATTCGCCGAGGAGTTCGGGCTCGACGAGATCCGAGCGCTGATGGCGAACGCGACCCGCCAGCTCGAGCCGGCGGTGCCGGCGGCCCCATCGCCCCGATCGGAAAGACCGGCCTGATGCTCGCGAAGCTCGTCCGCGATCATCGCGTCGTCGTCTGCGTCGGCTCGGGCGGCGTCGGCAAGACGACGACGGCGGCGACGATCGCGCTCTGGGGCGCGTTGCAAGGGCGCCGCGCCGTCGTGCTCACGATCGACCCGGCCCGCCGCCTCGCGAACTCGCTCGGGATCACCGAGCTCGGCGACGAGCCGCGCCAGGTCGACCCGCAGCTCCTCGCGACCACCGGCCACGAGGCGCGCGGCTCACTTGCGGCGATGATGCTCGACCAGAAGGACGCCTGGGATCGCCTGGTCGCGCGCCATGCGCCGTCGGAGGAGGTCCGCGAGCGGATCCTGCGGAACCGTTTCTATCTGAACCTGTCGCAGAACTTCGCCGGCTCGCACGAGTACATGGCGATCGAGCAGCTCTGCCTGCTCTGCGAGAGCGACGCCTACGACCTGATCGTGCTCGACACGCCACCGACCAAGCGCGCCCTCGACTTCTTCGAGGCGCCCGAGCGCATCCGCGACTTCCTCGACCGGAAGGTCGTGCGCTGGTTCGTGATGCCGTACCTGTCGCAGGGCTGGGCGGCCGCGAAGGCGATGAACCGCACCGTCGGCTTCCTCTTCCGGAAGCTCGAGGAGGCGACGGGGGTGAGCGCGCTCGCGGAAGTGTCGGACTTCTTCTCCGCGATGAGCGGCATGTTCGACGCGTTCACGGCGCGGACCGACGTGATCCACCAGATCCTGCGTGCGCCGAGCACGGCATTCGTGCTCGTGACGGGGCCGGAGGAACAGGTGCTGACCGAGGCGGAGTTCTTCTCCGAGCGCATGCAGGCGATGCAGATGCCGCTCGGTGGGGTCGTCTTCAACCGCGTGCACGACGAGCTCACCGCCGACCCCGAGACCTTTCGGGCCGGCACGGTGACGCCTGTCGACGAGGACGCGGTCCGCGCGGCGCTGCTCGACGCGGGCGTGCCGGTCGCGCACGTCTCGTGGCTCGCCGCCAACTTCGTCGATTACCAGTTGCTCGCGCGGGGCGAGGCCCTTCGGATGGAGCAGTTCCGGGCCGGACTGTCGCGCCGCATCCCGTTCGTCACCGTGCCGAATTTCGACACCGACCTGCACGACCTGGCGAGCCTCGTGCGCATGCATGCACATCTGTTCGGGGTGGAGGGTGCGGGCGGGGACGCGTCGGCGGCGGCGCCGCGTTCCCGCAAGCGCCGCGCGCGCTAGCGATCGGATCAGCTCGTGCGCGCCTCGTAGCTCGAGCGGTAGCTGTCCCAGCTGCGGCAGCGCTCGCAGTAGCCCTGCCACTCTTCGCTCTCGGCGCCACACACCTGGCAGTGGAAGACCCCGAGGGCGCACGCCGCGAGCGCGTGGCGGAAGGCGCGCACGGCATCCTCCTGCGCGCCGCGGCGGACGTGCAGCTCGGCGAGGAGGCCGTGATAGCTCGCGAGGGAGTTCCACGGGGGTCCGACGCGTGCGAGCTCGGCAGCGGCCTCGTCGAGCTGGCCTCCACGGATGAGCTGACGGGCGCGGAAGAGTCGCGCGGTGCCGTCGTCGGGACGGCGGCGGAGGAGACGGCGGGTGAAGACGTCGAGACGGCGCGCGCGCGGACCGCCGGCGAGCAGGTGCTCGAGGCGCTCGAGCGTGCCGCCGCGCGCACCGCGGATCACGGCGCGACGCCAGACACGCTCGGCCTGACGCGGCTGGTCGGCGGCCAGAAGCGCGTCGCCGAGGCTCACCGCAGCCGGTTCGAAGTCCGGGTGGGCACGGAGGAGCGCGCGCAGCTCGGCGACGCGCGCCGCGGGATCGGTGATCTCGAGCGTGCTCTGGTACCGCATGCCGATGAGCGTCCGCTCGGTGTCGGCGCGGACGGGCGGGTCGTGGACGACGAGCAGGAGTGCCTCCTGCACGCGGCCCGCGTCCTTCCAGCGCGCGCTCGCGGTGTACGCGTCGCGGAGCGCGGTCAGCACGCGCGGGCTCGCGGGATCGGCGCGCCGTGCCCGCTCGAGGGTCTCGATGGCCGCGGCGACGTCGCCGCTGCCGCGCTGCGCTTCGGCGAGAAACAGCAGCAACTTCGGATCGGGACCGCGCCGGTCGAGGCCCTCCTCGAGCACCGTCCGCGCCCCGCGGAAATCGCCCTCTTCGAGGTAGGTGCGCGCGAACATCAAGAAGGCGGAGAGATCGTCGGGGCCGTCGCGGAGCGCTTTCGCGAGCGCGGTGCGCGCCTTGTCGTGCTCGCCGAGCCACGCGAAGCCGAGGCCTTGCTCCTTGCGAATCTGTTGGCGGCGTTGTCGACGCGCCGTGCGCTCGGCACGCCAGCCCGTCACGGCCGTGCGGCTCGCGCGGACGAGCGACGCGAGGAACGTCACACCGGCGCCGACGAGGAACGCGCCGAGCAGCACGAGTGGGAGCGGACCCTGCCACTCGGTCGTCGGGGTGAAGTGGACGGTGACCGGGGCGGGATTCAGGTGCAGTAAATACCCGACGGCAATGAGCGCCGCGACGATCGAAGAGAGGAGAATGGTCAGCCGCAGCACGCGCGATGGGTTCCGCTCAGATCGCCGCGGTTTCGCTGCTGAAGCCGAGCGCCTGGCTCCGCAGAGGCTCGGGGAGTTGCACGTGCGGAGCGTGCTCCCACATCCGCTCGAGATCGTAGAACTCGCGGACCTCTTTCTGGAACACGTGGACGATGACGTCCGAGTAATCCATCAGCACCCACTGGCCGCGGGTCATGCCCTCGATCGCCGTCGGGCGGACGCCGTCGGCGCGGATCTGCTCGTCGATTGCCTGCGCGATCGCTTGCACCTGACGATCGGAGCGGCCCGTGCAGATGATGAGATAGTCCGCGATCGAGGTCAGCGCGCCGACGTCGAGCACGACCAGGTCGACCGCCTTCTTGTCCAGCGCCGCTTCGGCGCACCGGAGCGCCTTGGTCAAGCCGTCGAGCGAGGTCAACGGGCTGCGGTCCTCCCCATGCCGTACAAACCGTGGATCGCGATGTAGTCGGCTACCGCGTCGGAAACGAGGTGGCGGATGGAAAGTCCGGAAGCGCAACGTCGGCGGATGTCGGAGGCCGAAATCATGAGTGCCGTGACCGGCAGGAAGCGGAGCGCTCGACCGGAGCGATGCGCGTACACTCCACGACTCGAGTCATAACAGAAGGCATTTTCGACGGCAATTGGAAGTTCGCGTTCGCGGGCTCCCGGACGCGATATCACGCAGAAGTCACATAGCGTGAGGATGGTCGCATAGTCCTTCCACGTCCCGATCTCCGCGAAGGCGTCGGCGCCGAGGATGAAGGTGAGCACCGCGTCAGGATCGCGCGCCTGCACGGCGCGGACGGTGTCGATCGAGTAGGACGGACCCTCGCGCTCGAGCTCGCAGAAGTTCGGCGCGAGGTGCGCATTGCCGGCGGTCGCGAGCTCGAGCATGCGGCGGCGGTGCGCGACGGACGCCTGCGTACCGGCCGGCTTGTGCGGCGGCGTCGCCGACAGCACGAGATCGACGCGATCGAGAGCGAGCGCTTCGCGTACCTCTTCGGCGGTGCGCAGGTGCGCGACGTGGACGGGATCGAAGGTGCCGCCGAACAGCCCGAGGCGCATCACTCCCTCGTCGCGCTCGTCGTGGCAGGGCTCACGTGCGGATCTGACCGTTGCCGCGCACTACGTACTTGTACGTCGTGAGCTCGCGGAGGCCCATCGGTCCCCGCGCGTGCAGGCGATTGGTGCTGATGCCGATCTCGGCGCCGAAGCCGAACTCGAAGCCGTCGGTGAAGCGCGTCGACGCGTTCACGAAGACGGCGGCCGAGTCGATCTCGGCGCTGAAGCGATCGGCGGCGGCCTGGTCGGTCGTGACGATCGCGTCGGCGAGCCCGGAGCCGTAGCGGCGGATGAACGCGATAGCGTCGTCGATCCCGTCGACGACCTTCACGGACAACACGAGATCGAGGTATTCCGTGCCCCAGTCCGCCTCGACTGCGGCTTTCGTGCCTGGCACGAGCCGCACGGTCTCGGGATCGCCGCGGAGCTCGACGCCCGCCGCGGTGAGCTTCGCGGCGATCGTCGGCAGAAACTTGGCCGCGACGTCGCGGTGCACGAGCAGGTTCTCGATCGCGTTGCAGACGCCGGGCCGCTGCGTCTTCGCGTTCATGCAGAGCCGCTCGGCGAGCGCCAGATCGGCGGCACAGTCGACGTAGAGCTGACAGACGCCGTTCAGGTGCTGGATCACGGGAATACGCGAGCCCTCGGTGATCGCCCGGATGAGCTCCTCGCCGCCGCGCGGGATGATGACGTCGATCAGCTCGACCTGCTTGAGGAGGACCTTCACCGCGGCGCGGTCGGTGCTCCGAACGAGCGCGATCGCGTCGCGCGGGATGGTGGTCGCCGCGTCGCGCAGCACGTCGGCGATGAGGCAATTGGTGCGAAACGCCTCGCTGCCGCCTCGCAGCACGACCGCGTTGCCGGACTTGAGACAGAGACCGGCGGCGTCGGCGGTCACGTTCGGGCGCGACTCGTAGATGATGCCGATCACGCCGAGCGGCACGCGTCGCTGCTGGATGTCGAGGCCGTTCGGGCGGCGCCAGCGGCTGATCTCCTCGCCGACCGGATCGGGCAGGGCGGCGATCTGCTCGAGCCCGACCGCCATCGCGTCGATCCGCTTCGGGTTCAGCATCAGCCGGTCGAGGAACGCCGCCGCGCCGCCCGCTGCGCGTGCGGCCTCGACGTCGTCGGCGTTCGCCGCGACGAGCTCGTCGGTGCGGGCGCGCAGCGCCTTCGCGCCGGCGTGGAGCGCCGCGTCCTTCTCCGCCGTCGACGCGCGGGCGAGCGCGGGTGCCGCGGCGCGTGCGGCGCGACAGAGGTCGACGACGTCTTGCTCGAGGGTGCTCACGGTGGATCTCCTTTGGCGTGCTGCGCCGCCGGCGACGCGGATGCTCCGGCAGCCGCATCGGACGCGAGCGCGCTCACGTTCATGCGATCGAGCCGGACGAGATCGTTCCGGTGGATGACCTCGTCGCCGCGCGTGTACCCGAGGATCGCCTCGATCTCACGCGAGTGCCGACCCTTGATGCGATCGATCTCCTCGGCGCTGTAGCTCACGATCCCCCGCGCGAGCTCGCGCCCGTCGGCGTCGACGCAGTGCACGCAGGAGCCGACGCCGAACTTGCCGCGCACTTCGCGCAGGCCCGAGGCGAGGAGGCTCCGGCCGTGCTCGACGATCGCGCGGCACGCGCCGCCGTCGACGACCACGGTACCGCCCGGCTTCAGCACGTAGGCGATCCAGCGCTTGCGCTTCGCGAGGCGGTCGGCGACCGGTCGGAAGAACGTGCCGACGTCGCCGGCACCCGCGAGCACCGCGCCGAGCACGCCCGGACGCCGGCCGTCCGCGATGACGGTCGCGATGCCGGAGCTCGTCGCCTTCTTCGCTGCCGCGAGCTTGGTCGCCATGCCGCCGGTGCCGAGCGGCCCGCCGACCCCGGCCATCGCTTCGACCTCCGGCGTCACCGCGTCGACCAACGGGACGAGCGCGGCGTCGGGGCTCGAGCGCGGGTCGGCCGTGTGCAGACCGTCGACGTCGCTCAGGATCACGAGCAGGTCGGCCTCGACGAGGTTCGCGGTGAGCGCCGAAAGGTTGTCGTTGTCGCCGAGCTTGATCTCCTCGACGACGACGGTGTCGTTCTCGTTCACGACCGGGATCACCCGCCATTCGAGGAGGGTGCGGATCGCGTGCTCGGCGTTGAGATGCCGCCGCGCGCTCGACAGATCGTCGCGCGTGAGGAGGATCTGCGCGACCTTGAGCCCATGGCGCGCGAAGGCCGTCTCGTAGGCGCTCATGACGCCGATTTGTCCGACCGCGGCGGCGGCCTGCTTGTGGGCGATCAGCTTCGGGCGTTGGCCGAGGCCGAGGCGCACGATGCCCGCCGCGACGGCGCCCGAGGTGACGACCACCATCTCGCGACCCGCGGCGTGCTGCGCCGCGATCTCGTCGACGAGCGCGTCGATGCGGGCGCGGTCGAGGCCGCCGTCGGTCC
The DNA here is from genome assembly GCA_031400185.1 of Polyangiaceae bacterium. Lineage (GTDB taxonomy): Bacteria > Desulfobacterota > Binatia > UTPRO1 > UTPRO1 > UTPRO1. Next base: position 41,562 of record JANNPN010000460.1, on the reverse strand, counting down.
CGGCGAGTACGGCGCTGCCGATCTTCACGACGACACGGCGAGCGGGGGCGCCGCGATTGACTGCGGCGTTCGTCACGATGCGACCGTGTCGTGGATGGTGGCGTCGTCGTCGCTGCCCGCGGCGTGACTGGCGCCATCGGCGTCGGCCGTCGCTTTCGCGCGCGTCTCCGCGAGCAGCGCCGCGACCGCGTGCATGAGCGCCTCCATGCCGTGGCCGGTTGCCGCAGAGACGCCGTGCAGCGTGACGCCGCGTGCCGTGAACGCCGCGGCAGTCGCGTCGAAGCGCTCGCGCGCCTCGGTCACGTCGAGCTTGGTCGCGGCCACCAGCTGCGGCTTCGCGGGCAGCTCGGCGTCGAACGCGGAGAGCTCGCGATTGATGGTGTCGTATGCGCTCAGCGGATCGCGGGGATCGCTCAGGTCGACGAGGTGCACGAGCACCGCCGTTCGCGCGAGGTGGCGAAGGAAACGGATCCCGAGCCCCTGGCCGAGGTGCGCGCCTTCGATGAGGCCGGGGACGTCGGCGAGGACGATCCTGCGCTCGCCGACCGCGGCGACGCCGAGGTTCGGGACGAGCGTCGTGAACGGATAGTCGGCGATCCGCGGCCGCGCCGCCGACACGGCCGAGATGAAGGTCGACTTGCCGGCGTTCGGAAACCCGACGAGCCCGACGTCGGCGAGCAGGCGCAGCTCGAGCCGAAGCTCGAGCTCCTCCCCGGGAAGCCCGGGCTCGGTCCGCCGCGGCGCCCGATTGGTCGAGCTCACGAACCGCATGTTTCCGCGTCCCCCGAGCCCACCGGCGGCAACCACGACCTCACGACCCGCTACGTCGAGGTCGAACAGCAGATCACCGGTCGCCGCATCGAGAACCCGCGTCCCGACCGGGACCCGCACGACCTTGGTCTCTCCGGTAGCGCCGTGCTGCCCCTTCCCCCGCCCATGCTCCCCACGCCCCGCCTCGAGCCGCCGCTGAAAACGAAAATCGAGGAGGGTATTCAGTCCGGTGTCGGCCACGAACACGACATTGCCCCCACGCCCGCCATCCCCCCCGATCGGGCCCCCATACGGCCTGTACTTCTCCCGCAAGAACGCCAAGCAGCCACGACCCCCGTCGCCGGCCTTCACGGAAACCAAGACTTCGTCAACGAACTTCATAGGGATTCTGAGGACTGTACCGGAACCGCAACCCCATCAACAACCAAACGAAATGTGATCAAGCGCAAAGCGAAGCGAGCCGTTTCTGTCAGTTGGACGGGGAAGGCGGGCGGGCGAAGGAGAAGTGGTCAGATGCGAGGCGCGCAGGGTGGGTGCGCGGAGGCGTAGCGGAGCTACGCCGCACAAGCGCCCACCCGAGCACCGAAGCAGATGGCCGCGTATCGTTCGCCCGCCTAGGCGGGGGGATACACGGAGACGCGGCGGCGATCCTTGCCAAGCCGCTCGTACTTCACGATGCCGTCGATCTTGGAGAAGAGGGTGAAGTCGCGGCCAAGCCCGACGTTGATCCCCGGATGAATCTTGGTGCCGACCTGCCGGACGATGATGTGGCCGGCCTTCGCGGTCTCGCCCCCGTAGACCTTCACGCCGCGGCGCTGTCCGCCGCTGTCGCGGCCGTTCCGGCTGCTGCCCTGACCTTTTTTGTGGGCCATCGGTCCCTAGGCTCCCGTGCCGCCCTCGAAACCAGTGACCCGGACGACGGTGAGGTTCTGCCGGTGTCCCTGCTTGCGACGATAGTTCTTGCGGCGTTTCTTCTTGAAGACGAGGATCTTCTTGGCGCGTTCGTGACGGACGATCTCGCCGACCACGCGCATGCCTGCAACCAGCGGCTTTCCGACCTGGATCCCGCCGTCACCCGACGCGAGCAGCACTTCTTCGAACGCGAGAGTCGAGCCGGGCTCGCCCGCGAGCTTCTCGAGGCGCACGGTGTCGCCCGGGCTCACCCGATACTGCTTGCCGCCGGAGCGGATGACCGCGTAGTCCATGAGAACCGGGACCGATACGCGACGGGCCGGCGGCTGTCAACTCAGACGGCCGCATGTCTATAATCCGCCGCCTCGATGCCGGTCATTGCGGTGGATGCGATGGGGGGAGATCTCGCCCCCGAGGAAGTGGTGAAGGGGGTGGCCGACGCGTCGCTCGCGACCGCGCTCGAATGCGTCCTCGTGGGGGACGAGCCGAGGATTCAAGCGGTCTTGGATACCGTTTCCTATGATCCGGCCCACATCCGGATCCACCACGCCGCCGACACCGTCGGGATGCAGGAGTCGCCGCGCGAGGCCCTGCGGGCGAAGCGCGACGCCTCGATCCGGGTCGGCGCGAAGCTCGTGGCCGAGGGACACGCCGACGCGCTCGTGAGCGCCGGGAACACCGGTGCGTGCCTGCTGGCGTGCGCGCGCGAGTTCCGCACCATCAAGGGCGTCCGGAAGCCCGCCCTCGCGAGCGTCTACCCGCGGCACACCGACCACCCGGGTCAGGATCAGCTGGCGCTGCTCCTCGACGTGGGCGCGACCGTCCGCTGCGACGCCGCCGACCTCGTGCAGTTCGCGGTCATGGGAAGCGTCTATGCCGAGCGCGTGTCGAAGGTCGCGCGGCCGCGGGTTGCCCTCCTCAACATGGGTGCCGAGCCTTTCAAGGGCGGCGACGTGCTCGCCGAGGCGCACCAGCGCCTCGTGGCGCTGCCCTCGGTGAACTTCGTCGGCAACGTCGAAGGCAACGACGTCGCGAAAGGCGTCGCCGACGTGATCGTCTGCGAGGGATTGCTCGGGAGCGTCGTGCTCAAGCTCATCGAGGGCATCACCGACGTCGTGAACGACGTCGCGAGCAATGCGGTGAAGCAGCGGCTGCTGTGGCGGCTCGGGATGCGCCTCCTCTCGCGCGGGCTCCGCGAGGTCGCGCACCTCACCGAGTACACGAAGTACGGCGGCGCGCCGCTTCTCGGCTTCGAGCAGCTGCTCGTGAAGGCGCACGAGCACTCGGGCGCGCACGCGATCGCGAACGCGGTGAAGCTCGCGGCGAAGACCGTGCGCGACGGCGTGGCGACCGAGATCGTGACGGCCATCCAGGCGGTCCGCTGATGAGCAAGCCGCAAGCGTCCCGCACGAAATGGACCGACGTGCTGCGCGCCCGCACGCCGCGGCGCCGCGCCGCCGTCGCGCTGCCGCCGGTCGTCTACCGTTGGGACCTCGACAAGACGTATCTGAAGTCCGACTTCGAGAGCCTCACGAAGATGATGCGCGTGCCCTTCGAGCGCGCCGAGGACAAAATCGACGAGCCCGGCGTCGTCGCGTTGATGCGTGCGCTCCGCGCGGGCGCCCGCGCCGAGGGCCGACGCGTGCTCGTGTATTTCGTGTCGGCGAGCCCGCCGCAGATCGGCCGCGCGATCCGCGAGAAGCTCGCGCTCGACGGGGTCGAGATCGACGGCATCGTCTTCAAGGACCAGCTGCAGCACCTCGTGCGCGGGCGCTTCCGGTTCCTGCGCGAGCAGATCGGCTTCAAGCTCGCCGAGCTCTTGAAGGCGCGGCTCGCCGCGCCCGCGGACGCGATCGAGTACCTCTTCGGCGACGACTGGGAGTCGGACTCGCTCTGCTACTCGCTCTACGCGGACGTGGTCGGCGGCCGGCTGGATCATCAGGCGCTCGGCGACATCCTCGTCCGACTCCGCATCGACCCGGCACGGCTCGTCGAGATCCGCTCGCTCGCCCGGCGGGTACCGACCGCGGACGTCGTGCGCCACATCTTCATCAACCTCCAGCGGCGGACGCCCCCTGGCCGGTTCCGGAGCTTCGGCGCGCGTCTCGTACCGACGTTCAACTACTTCCAAACGGCACTCGTGCTGCACGAGGAGGGCATGGTGCCCCTTGCGGCGGTCGTGGCGGTCGGCCACTCGCTGATCGACCGCGCGACGTACACTCGCGGGCAGCTCCGGAACTCGCTCGACGATCTCTTGCGGCGCGGCCACCTCCAGCGCGACGATCCGGCGCTCCGGCGCGATCTCGAGGAGGCCGGCGTCCTGCCGTCGACCATCGCGTATGGCAGCTGGACGCAGCGCCTGTGGCGGCGTCTGCGCCGCCGCCGGCCGGCGCCGAAGTCCGGGGCGACCGCGCGCCCGTCGGTCGCGATCGATTACCCGCGGCTCGTCGACGCGTGGCTCGCGAGCGGCGGACGGCCGGGCGACGCGCCGTCGTGACGCGCGCGGTCGTCGTGCTCTCGACGGCGGGCTCGCAGGAGGAGGCCGAGCGCATCGCGACGGCGCTCGTCGGCGAGCGGCTCGCGGCCTGCGTGAATCTCGTGGCGCCACTCACGTCGATCTATCGCTGGCGGGGCGCGGTGGAGCGCGCCGCCGAGGTGCTGCTCGTGATCAAGACGCGCCGCGCGCTCGTGCAGCGGCTGATCGCCCGAGTCGCCGAGTTGCATAGCTACGACGTTCCCGAGGCGATCGTGCTGCCGATCGAAGCGGGTGCGCGCCCGTACCTCGCGTGGCTCCTCGGCGAGACCAGTCCCCCGCAACGTCCTCGACGCTCTCCGCGTCGCGGCTGACGTCGCACCGGCTCCGCTATTTCGGAGCGAATGGAAATCTGCACCACGGACTCGCGATCGCTCGAGAAAGATTGCCGCCGCGACGCGACTCGGCCTATAGCTCGCTCCGCGTCTCACGAGCAGCCAGACTTTGTGGAGGACCGATGCGAGCCCTTGCCGTCCTTGCCCTCGTGCTCATGTCCGTCGCCTTGCAGGACGTTGCGCGCGCCGACGAGACCGATCTCGTGGAGCTCGGCACGCCCATCGTGCGTGGAGCCCGCGTCGTGTCGCCCGGTACGATCCGGATCGGCATGATCCTCGCCAAGTTTCCGAGCTTTCCGAGCGAGCCGTTCAGCCCGGCCGCGGCGTCCGCGCTCGCCTTCGGCGCCGGGGATACGCTCCGCGAGTACATCGAGGAAACCTCGTACGGTCGGAACACGGTCGCGGGCTCGACGTACGGCTGGGTGACGCTCCCGCACGACGTGGCCTTCTACTGTGCGGCGACCACACCCGAGGGGCTCGGGTACGAATGCAACCTCGGGCAGCTGGTGGTCGACGCGATCGGCGCGGCCGCAACGGCCGGGTTCGCCGGCGGCTTCGATCGCTTGTTCTTCGTGGTCAATGGATTCGGTCCCGTCGGATACGCTCTGGGTGACAGCGTGTTGATCGGCGCCACCACGGGGTTCTCGATCGACACGATGGGACACGAGCTCGGCCACACGATGGGCGCGATGCACGCGGGTCTCATCGGCTGCGACAACGGCATGCCGGATCTCGACCGCGTCGACGTCGATTGCCCGCCGGTGCGCTACGGGGACACCTTCGACACCATGGGCAGCGGCGCGCACCACTACTCGGCCTACCACAAGCGGCTGTTCGGCTTCCTCGACCCGGCGCGCATCGCCACCGCGTACACGGACGGCACGTTCACCCTGAAGCCCTTTGAGCTGCCGTCGACCGGCTACCAGGCGCTGTACGTTCCCCTCGACGCCACCCGCTTCTACTTCTTCGAGTATCGCCAGCCGATCGGCTTCGACGCGCTCCCGGCGCCCTTCAATCCGACGCCGCCGGAGGGCGTGCTCGTGCGGCTGCGGAACTCCTCGCCGACGGTCGACGTCGACACCATGCTGCTCCGCCCGCTCCTCCGGCCCGACACGCCCGCTTTCGTCGACCCCTTCCACGAGGTGAAGGTGTCCGTCAGCGCCATGACGCCGGACGGCGTGACGATCACCGTCGACCGCGGTTGGGACCCGACGCCGGCGAGCGCGTGGACGGTCGAAACCGCCGACGGGTCGCCCCGGACGGGCAGCTTCAACGCGATCGCGGTCGACCCGAGCTGCAACCTGCACGTCGCCTACGTCGACGTGGCGGGCCGGACGCTCCGGCACGCCGCGCAAGTCGCGGAGGATCCATGGACGCCTGCCGTCGTCGACGCCACCGCCGGGCGGCCGGGCGACCATGTCTCGCTCGCTGCCGACGCCAGCGGGACGCTGCACGCCGCCTACTACGCCAAGGACAGCTATCGCGACCTGCGGTACGCGTCGCGCGCCCTCGGCGGCTCCTGGACGGTCGAGACGATCGATAGCGCGGGCGCGGTCGGACCGCATACGTCGATCGCGGTCGCCGGGGACGGCACGGTGCACATCGCCTACCAGGATTATGGCCTGCGCGACTTGCGCCACGCCTGGCGCAGCCCAGGCGGCGCCTGGCAGGTCGCAACGATCGACGCGGCGAATCAGACCGGGTTTCGGACGGCGATCGCCATCTCGCTGAGCGGCAACGTGTACGTCACTTACGGCGACGCGACGACGCGCCGCTTGAAGCTCGGGATCCGGTCGCCCTCGTCGGGCACCTGGACCATCGAGGACGTCGGGCCGTCGACGAAGCGCGGCAACGCGAGCGCGATCGCCGTCGACGGATCGAGCATGCTCCACGTCGCGTACTACGATCCCATCCAGAAGAACCTTCAGTACGCGCGCCGGACGCCCCTCGGCGTCTGGACGCGCGAGACGATCGACGCCACGGCGAGGGTCGGGGAGGAGTTGGATCTCGCGGTCGACCCGTCGGGAACGCCGGTCGTCGTGGCGTACACCGATGCCCGCCTCCGCCTGCTGCGCATGGCGATGCGGCAGGCCGACGGCTGGTCCAGCGACCTCATCGACGGCACGGCGTACGGTGTCGCTCCGTCGCTCGCGCTCGGCTGCGGCGCGAACCCGGGGCCGCAGGTCAGCTATTTCGACCGCGGCTACAAGATCCTGAAGCATGCCGCCATGGCGCGCGCGTACACCGTCGCTCCGGCGCCGGAGAGCCAGCTCATTCTCGCCGGCGACTTGACCGGCGACGGCATCGTCGGCTTCAGCGAGCGCCTGCGCCTCGGCGACTTCCAGAATGGTGCGACGCCGACGCCCGCCGAGATGATCCGGGTCGATGCGAACCGCAACGGCGTGTTCGACGACGTCGACTACGCGACGGGCGTGGCCAATGCCGGCTCGACCGCCAGGAAGGCGGGCTGCATTCGTGCGGCCGGCGAGACGAACCAGCGCTTCTATTTCTTCGGCGACCTCGATCAGGACGGGACGGTGACCACCCGCGAGCTCGCGCGCGTCGGGAACCAAGTGCAGGGCACGGCCGGGTTCCCTGAGCCGCACGAGGTCGTCCTTTCCGACGCGAATGGCGACGGACGTTTCACGATGGACGATGCCAAGGTCGCCGTGAACAACCACCTCGAAGCGGGGGCGCTGCCGTGCATCGACCTCGGTCAATGAAGTCGAGCGTCGCAGGACGAGCGGCGGCGCGACGGGTCAGTCCGCCGTAGCGACGTCGATCGGCACCCACGGCACGTTCGGCTCGAACGTGCTGCGCCGCCAGATGCGGTCCGCGAGCTCGGAAAGGTCGTCGTCGAGCGGCCCCTCGACCGTGAGTACCTTGGCGCCGCGGCGCTCGAGGTAGTAGGGCTCCGCGCCGCCGAGCGTCGACACGTCGCCCGCGTTCGTTGCGTGTCCGCGGTGTCGGGTCGCGACGATCGCGCGCCACGCCGTGAAGAACTCGGTTGCGTCTTCCTCGGTGTCCCACGCGGTCAGCCACACGAGGGCGATCGCATCGCCGTTGGTCGCCGCCCACACCCGGTCGCCGTCCCAGCCGGCTGCGATCCCGAGCGCGCGCGCGCGCCCGACGAAGCGCTCGGCGAGGATGCGGATCGTGAGCTCCCCGAGCGTCGTCTCCTCGGCGAGCCGCCATTCGCTGCGGAGATACGGTGCCAGCGCGCCGAGCTGGATGCGCAGCGGGTTCTCGGGCTTCGCGTAGTACTTCTCGGGGTGCAGGATCTGCTCGGTCGAGCGCGGCGGGCGTGCCAGCACCGCGTTCACGCCGTCCCAGCCGGACTGCTCGTACGCCCACGACACGAAGTTGGTACCCGCCACGTACTGGAAGACGAGGCTGTCGCGTATGAGGGTCGGGATCTCGGGGTAGTCGCGCGCGACCTGGTCCTCGAGAACCTCGAGCTTGCGTGCGAGGCTCACGGCGGCGCTGCCGCGCAGCTTCCCGAGGACCGTGGCGTAGCCGGCGAGCGTCGCGTCGCCCTCGTAGACGGCGCGCTTCGCGAGCTGCGCGTCGTCCTCGCCGACGTCGGCGCGTCCGGTGTCGAGGCCGAAGTGCTGATCCTGGAGCGCGTGCGTGAGCTCGTGGGCGAGCACGAGCTCGCCCACGAGGTCGCGCCGGATGACGCTTTCGAGGGCGCGCGTGAACGTGCCGGTCGTCTTCAGCGCCTCGTTCACGAGCACCATCCGGCGCTCGGTCGGATCGTAGAAGCCCGCGAGCTGGGTGCTCAGGAGATCCAGGTAGGATCGCTCGAGGTCGCCGCCCGCGGGCAGCAGGCCGAGCGCCTGGTAGACGCGGCCGATCGTCGCGAGCTGGCCGGGCTCGAACTCGTGCCGGATCTCTCGCTCGAGCATGCCGCGCGCCTCGGTCGCGCCGACCGCGACGAGCGGCACCGGTTGCTTGAACGTGAGCCCACGAACGGCGACGAGCCGCTGCGTCAGCTTCTCGGCGGCGCCGGTCTGCACGGCGCCGTCGCGGACGATGCGGTAGCCGCTGCATGCGCTCACGCAGAGCGCCGCGGCGAGGAGCCACGGCGCGCCGCGCGAGACCCGCGGCGCGCGTCGTGGGGCGAGCGGCGCGCCCAACCGGGCGAGCGGCGCGCCCAACCGGGCGAGCGGCGCGCCTAACGGGGCCAGCGGCGCGCCTAACGGCGCGACGGTCACCGCTGCGGCTCTTCGGTGACGACCGCCGGAAGACCGAGCTCGGCGAGCGTCTGGGCGTAACTCTCGGCGCGCTCGCGCTCCGCGTACGGCCCGACGCGCACGCGGTACATGCGGTCCGACTGGGCCTGCACGGGGCTGATGTAGACGTCGTCGTATTGCGGGACGAGGCGCGCGCGCAGCGATCGTGCTTTCTCCTCCTCGCTGAACGCGCCGACCTGGACGCAGTAGGCGACATGCGACGCGCCGTTGGCCGGCCGGGCCGTCACGTCGATCCGCACGCGCGCGGTACCGGGGCCGACCATGCCGACCTCGCGCGCGGCCGCGTACGAGAGGTCGATGACGCGACCCTTTGCGAACGGACCGCGGTCGTTGATCAGGACCTCGACGGATTTGCCGTTGTCGAGGTTGGTGACGCGCGCGCGCGTGCCGAGCGGAAGCTTCGGGTGCGCCGCCGTGAGGGCGTGCTGATCGTAGATCGCGCCGCTACTGGTCGGTTGCCCGTGGAAGCCCGGTCCGTACCACGACGCGACGCCGCTCTGCGGATGGCCCGGCGTCGGCGCGACGACGGTGCGGCCGCACCCGGCGAGCACTGCCGTCGCCAGCGCAAACGACAATGCCCACGCATGCCGACGGCCACGCCGCCCCGCGACCTCACCCCACCACCACCCCATGCGCGGCGGACTCTAGCGACGAGGTCGGCCGCCGACAAGTAGATTCGCACGGACGCGCCGACGTTTACTTGTTCGCGGGCCCTGTGGTAACGAGCCTCTACCCGTCCGATCGGCGCAACGCCGAGAAATCCCACATCCGATCGGACCCGCCGACCGAGGGACGAGCCCGTTCCGAGCGGCGCGTGACGGGGAAAGGGAACGTCATGTCCGGCCACTCCAAGTGGAGCACGATCAAGCACAAGAAGGCGCTCAAGGACTCCAAGCGCGGCAAGATCTTCACCAAGCTGATCAAGGAGATCACGGTCGCCGCGCGCATGGGCGGCGGCGACATCAACGCCAACCCGCGTCTGCGAACGGCGGTCACGACGGCGCGCTCGCAGAGCATGCCGAACGACAACATCGAGCGCGCCATCAAGAAGGGCACCGGCGAGCTCGAGGGCGTGACGTACGAGGAAGTGCAGTACGAGGGCTACGGTCCCGCCGGCGTCGCGATCATGCTCCAGATCCTCACCGACAACCGGAACCGCACCGTCGCCGAGATCCGCAATCTCTTCGGCAAGAACGGCGGCAACCTCGGTGAAAACGGTTGCGTCGGGTGGATGTTCTCGAAGAAGGGCATCATTACCGTCGACAAGGCCGCGAGCGCCGAGGACAAGCTGTTCGAGGTCGCGCTCGAGGCGGGCGCCGACGACATCGCGGACGCTGGCGAGGCGTTCGAGGTCACCTCGCCGCCCGACGCGCTCGAGGACGTGAAGAGCGCGCTCGAGCAGGCCGGCATCGCGATCGGCTCGGCGGAAGTGACGATGGTGGCGCAGAACACGATCACGGTCCGCGGGTCGGACGCCGAGCAGACGCTCAAGCTGCTCGAGGCACTCGAGGACCACGACGACGTGCAGAAGGTGTCGGCGAACGCCGACATCCCGCAGGACGAGGTCGAGCGGCTGAGCGCATAGCGGTCCCCGGTCCCGAGCGCCGGGCGCGTAGTGATCGGACACGATCACCTGTGATTGACGGGAGGCTCATGGCGAGGGGGGGAGGGGACAGGCGAGCCGAGCCGCCCGTGCGGGTCCTCGGCGTCGATCCGGGAACCGCAGTCACGGGCTGGGGCGTGGTCGAGCGGCGCGCCGGCTCCGTCACCCACCTCGCGCACGGCGCCGTCACGCCGAACGCGCGCCTCACGCTCGCGGGGAAGCTCGCCGCGATCCACGCCGCGCTCACCGATCTTTGCGGCGCCTGGCGTCCGGACGTACTGGCACTCGAGCAGAACTTCGTCGGCCGGAACGTGCAGAGCGCGTTCCGCCTCGGCGAGGTGCGCGGGATCGCGCTGCTCGCCGCGGCGAGCGCCGGCATCGCAATCGCCGAGTATCCACCGGCGACCGTGAAGCTCGCGGTCACCGGCACCGGCCGCGCCGAGAAAGAGCAGGTCCAGCGCGCGATCGTTCGCGAGCTCCGCGTCGTCGAGGCCATGCGGCCCGACGCGGCCGACGCGCTCGCGATCGCGCTCTGCCATCTGTACTCGTCGCGCCTTGCGACCGTGCTGTCGATGGCGGCGCGACGATGATCGCGCGCCTCCGCGGCCGGCTGCTCGAGAAGGCGCCGGAGCAAATCGTCGTCGACGCGGGCGGCGTCGGCTATCAGCTCTTCGTCTCGCTGAACGCGTTCTACCGCCTGCCGAACCCGGGCGTGGAGGTCGACCTGTTCGTCCACACCCACGTCCGCGAGGACGCGCTCCAGCTCTACGGCTTCCCCGACGCCGCCGAGCGCTCGCTGTTTCTGTTGCTGCTCCAGGTCTCGACGATCGGCCCCAAGGTCGCGATCGGGGTGCTGTCCGGCATGGACACGCCGGATCTCGAGAGCGCCATCGCCGACGGCGACGTCAGGCGCCTCGTCGCGGTGCCGGGCATCGGCAAGAAGAAGGCCGAGCTCATGATCCTGCAGCTCCGCGAGAAGGTGCGGGTGCTGCAGCAGAGCCGCGCCGCCGCGTCGACGGGCAGCGTCCGAATCGGTGACGACGCGCCTGAGGCAGTGTCCGCGCTCGTCAACCTGGGGTACAAGCAGCACGAGGCGGAGCATGCGGTCGCCCGTGCCGAGGAGGCCGGGACCCGCGCGCTCGCCGACCTCATCCGGGAGGCCTTGCGGAGGTTGGCCACATGAACGAACGCGTCATCGACCCGCTCTCCGCCGACGAGGACGCCGGCTTCGACGTGTCGCTGCGACCGACCGGCCTCGCAGAGTACGTCGGTCAGACGGCGGTCAAAGCGAACCTCGGGGTCGCGATCGAGGCGGCGCGAGCGCGCGGCGACGTGCTCGACCACGTGCTGCTCGCCGGGCCGCCCGGGCTCGGCAAGACCTCGCTCGCCTACATCATCGCGAAGGAGATGGACGTGCAGATCCGCTGCACGTCGGGTCCGGTGCTCGAGCGCCCCGGCGACGTCGCGGCGATCCTCACCAACTTGGAGCGCGGCGACGTTCTCTTCATCGACGAGATCCACCGCCTGAATCGCGTCGTCGAGGAGGTGCTCTATCCGGCGATGGAGGACTTCCAGCTCGACATCATCGTCGGTCAGGGGCCGTCGGCGCGGACGCTCAAGCTCGAGCTCAAACCCTTCACGCTCGTCGGCGCGACGACGCGGACCGGTCTCCTGACCTCGCCGCTCCGCGACCGCTTCGGCGCCCACTTCCGGCTCGACTTCTACGACGAGGGCGACCTGGGTCTGATCCTCCGTCGCTCCGCCGCGATCCTGAAGGTGCCGCTCGACGAGGGGGGCGCTGTCGAGATTGCGCGGCGGTCGCGCGGGACGCCGCGTATCGCGAACCGCCTGCTCAAGCGGGTACGTGACTTCGCCGAGGTGCGGGCCGGCGGTCGGATCACGCAGGCCGTCGCCGCCGACGCCCTGCAGCTCCTCGAGGTCGACGGCCGGGGGTTCGACAAGATGGACCGGGCGATCTTGCTCACGATCATCGACAAGTTCAGCGGGGGTCCGGTCGGGCTCGATACACTCGCGGCGGCGGTCGGTGAGGAGCGCGATACGATCGAGGACGTCTACGTGCCGTACCTGATCAAGGAAGGGTTTCTCGCCCGCACGCCCAAGGGCCGCGTCGTAACCGAGCGTGCTTTCGGGCACTTCGGGCGCACGGAGCCGAGCCGGTGGAGCCAAGCCAGGCTACTCTGAGCTGTCGTACACAGCCGAAGAGGAGACGAAAATGACGCGCCGTGTCTGTATGGACAAGCCCTCGGAAGGCCCCTAGAATCCGGCCTTTCCCGGTCCGAACGATGGGAGGGTTGGGACGCACACTCATCCTGGTCGGACTCGTGTTGGTAGTTGCGGGTCTTCTGGTGTCCTACTCGAGCCGGATTCCGTGGCTCGGCAGGCTGCCCGGGGACTTCACCTTCCGATCCGGCGGCCTGACCGTCTACCTCCCGCTCGGAACATGTCTTCTCCTCAGCCTCGTGTTTTCCTTGATGTCCTACTTTTTCCGACGATGAGCCTCGGACGAGCGATCGCGCCATGACGAACCCGGCCGCCCAACCGACTGCTCCCGAGCCCCCCGCGGAGCGCCAGCGCCGCCGCGAGGGCCTGATCATCCTGTCGGCCGCGCTCGCGGTCTTGCTGTTCGCCTTCTTCGAGACCCGCCTCCCGCAGTTCTCGAGCAGCAACTCGCTCAGCAACAACGTCATCTTCTTCCTCCTCATCAACCTCAACATCATCCTTCTCGTGCTGCTGGTGTTCCTGGTGGCGCGCAACCTCCTGAAGCTCGTCTTCGAGCGCCGCCGCCGCATGCTCGGCTCGCACCTCCGGACGCGCCTCGTGCTCGCGTTCCTCGCCGTCTCGATCTTCCCGGCGATCCTGATCTTCCTGGTCGCACTCGGCTTCATGACGAGCTCGATCGAGAACTGGTTCAACGTGCAGGTCGAGAGCTCGCTCTCCGGCTCGCTCGAGGTCGCGCAGGCGTACTATCGGAACGCGTCCGAGAACGCGCTCGTGCACGCGCGCCAACTCGCGGGCCACATGCGCGAGGACGGCTTGCTCGGGGCGGATGCCAAAGACCGGCTGCAGGCGCTCGTTGCCGACAAGCAGCGCGAGTACAACGTCGGGACCATCCAGGTCTTCGGGCTCGACCGCGACATCCGTGCGACCGCGCGCGCCGAAGCGGTCCCGGACGAGGCGGCGCTGGTTCCGTCGGCGCCGCTCCTCACGGCGGCGCTCGAAGGCCGCCCCGAAACGCGTATCCAGACGATGGGCCGCGGCGACGTGATCCGGGCCGCCGTGCCGATCGCCGGACCGCGCGGCATCGAAGGCGCGGTCGTCGTCGAGTACTTCGTGCCCGAGAGCGTCGCGACGCGCAGCGCCGACATCGCGCGCTCGTTTCAGGAGTATCGGCAGCTGAAGATCCTGAAGCAGCCGATCACCAACAACTACGTGGTGACGCTCGTCCTCGTGACCCTGCTCGTCATCTTCTGCGCGACGTGGATGGGCTTCTATCTCGCCAAGGGCATCACGGTGCCGATCCAGAAGCTCGCGGAGGGCACGCGCGAGGTCGCGCAGGGCAACTGGCAGTACCGGATCGGGCTCGGCGACGCGACGCAGGTGGCACCCGACGACGAGTTCGGGACGCTCGTCACCGCGTTCAACCAGATGACCGCCGACCTCGAGACCAGCAACGTCGAGCTCGAGCAGCGCCGCCGCACGATGGAGACCATCCTCGCCGAGCTCACCGCCGGTGTCGTCGCGGTCGGTCCGGACGGGCGCGTCACCACGCTGAACCAGGCCGCCGAGCGGCTCTTCGTGATCGAGCGCGCGACCGCGATCGGCCGCGACTACATGGCGGTCTTCGCGCGCTCGGATCTGGCACCCGCCCGGGAAATGATCGCCGAGCTCCGCGCCGGCGTCTCGTTCGCGGCGGCGCGCGGGCGCGTCGAGCGGCAGATGAAGCTCCTCGCCGGCGGCCGCATGCTGACGCTCGTGCTCTCCGCGACGATGCTGCGCGACGCCGCGGGGCAGGCGCTCGGCGCGCTGTTGTTTTGCGACGACGTCACGGAGATCGTGAAGGTCCAGCGCATGGAGGCCTGGCGCGAGGTCGCACGCCGGATCGCGCACGAGATCAAGAATCCCCTCACGCCGATCCAGCTCTCGGCGCAGCGCCTCCACAAGCGCTACGCCGAGCGCTTGAAGGAGGACGGGACGCTCTTCGAGGAGTGCACGCGCACGATCATCCGCCAGGTCGAGGAGCTGAAGACGCTGGTGAACGAGTTCGCCACCTTCGCGCGCATGCCCGCAGGGGAGCACACCCCTGAAGACCTGAACGTGCTGGTCGACGAGGCGATGGTCCTCTTTCGCGAGGGACATCGCGAGATCGCCTTCGGGTTCGAGCGCGATCCGAACTTGCCGCGGCTGCCGCTCGACCGCGAAGGCATCAAGCGCGCCGTCATCAACATGCTCGACAACGCGGTCGCGGCCTGCGACGCGGTGGGCAATGAGTCCGCTCTCGCGGGCGGCTCCGGCCGGCGCGTGAACGGCACGCTGCCGCGGATCGACGTGCGAACGCACTACGACCGCGCCCACGGGTTCGTGGCGCTCGAGGTCGCCGACACCGGGATCGGCATCAACCCGGAGCAGCGCGGGCGCCTCTTCGAGCCCTATTTCTCTACCAAGCAAGGGGGGACCGGACTCGGTCTCGCCATCGTGTCGACGATCGTCGCGGATCATCAGGGGTTCGTGCGCGTCAAAGACAACGAGCCGCAGGGAAGCCGATTCGTCGTCGAGCTGCCGGTGAAAGGGCCGCTCGAGCAAATCGTCCTGCACTAGGAGGAACAATGGACAAGACCATTCTCATCGTGGACGACGAGGCCGGAATCCGCAGCAGCGTCCGGGGGGTGCTCGCCGACGAGGGATATCGCGTGCTCGAGGCCGAGGACGGCCGGGGCGCGCTCGAGCTGATCGCGAACGAGCACCCGCGGCTCGTGATCCTCGACATCTGGATGCCTGGAATGGACGGCATCGAGCTCCTCCGCCACATCCGCGACTCGCATCCGTCGACGCCGGTGATCGTGATCTCCGGCCACGGCAACATCGAGACCGCCGTCACCGCGACGAAGCTCGGCGCGTTCGACTTCATCGAGAAGCCCTTCTCGTTGGACGGCTTGCTCGACGTCGTCGATCGCGCGCTCGACGCGCGGCCGATCGCGGGCGGGATCGACGCGGAAGCCGTCGCCGCCGACGAGGCGGGCGCCGTCGCGCTCGAGCGCCGCCTCCTCGCGCGCCCGTGGCCGTGGACGCAACGGACGATCCAACGGAGCGTCGTCGTGAACGGGCAGGGCCTGCACTCGGGTGTGCGCACCGGCCTCATCCTGCAGCCGCTGCCGCCCGGAAGCGGCATCGTCTTCGGCAGCATCTCGAACGCGGCGACGATCCCCGCCCGCATCGAGTACGTCGACTCGACCGGCTACGCGACGACGCTGTACCACAACGGGATCGTTGCGAAGACCGTCGAGCACCTCCTTGCCGCGCTCCACGGCTACCGCATCACCAACCTGCTCGTGAAGATGCAGTCGGAGATCCCGATCCTCGACGGCTCCGCGTCGGAATTCTGCGCGCTCATCGAGAGCGCGGGCGTGGAAGAGCAGGGCGGCTACGTCGACGAGATCGTGATCGACCGTCGCTACGAGATCGGCGACCGTGACGGCGGCGGCGAGTACCTGTGCATCGAGCCCGCCGACGTTTTCGGCGTGCGCTACATCCTCGACTACCCGAAGCCGGTCGGGCGCCAGGAGTACGTCTTCCAGTTCACCGACACCGAGCGCTTCAAGGCCGAGATCGCGCCGGCGCGCACGTTCGGGTTCCTCCGCGAGATCGAGACGCTCGAGAAGATGGGCCTCGCGAGCGGCGGGCGCCTCAACAACTGCATCCTGATCGGCGAGAACGGGGTCGTGAACACGCCGCTCCGCTTCCCCGACGAGTTCGCGCGCCACAAGATCCTCGACGTCTTCGGCGACTTCTATCTACTCGGCCGGCCGCTCCGCGGGTTCGTGACGGCGCGCATGACCGGCCACAGCGACAACGTGGCGCTCTTGAGGCTTCTGCGCGAGCGCTTCGAGCTCCAGTAGTCAGCCTGCGTCGGGCGCTGTCAGCCCTGCGGCGGATGCAAGGATCGCGTCCACGATCGTACCGAGCGCGGCGATCCGCCGCCCGGCACGGCCCCCGGTCCAGAGCGCGCGGGCGCTGCCGCCAGCGGCGAGCGCTCGCGCCGCGTCCTCCGGGCCGCCGGGACTGCCGTGGAGCGCGCGCCCGGCGACGGCGCGCAGGTTGATCGTTGCGGCCGTCGGCACGAAGCCTTCGGCGCGGAGGAGGTCGGGCGTGAAGCGGCCCCAGGCGCAGATCTGGTCGCCGGGGCGAAGGAAGGCGGCGAAACGCTCGCGGGCGGACGCAACGCCCTCGCCGCCGACGAAGCGCTCGGGCGGCAACTCGAGGTGCGCCGGTACCGACGCGGCGAGCGGCCGCCGCGGTGCGAGCATGGTCTCGTAGCGCTCGCCGGACGCGAGGCGTTCCGCGACCAATTGCAGGAGCTCGGGCGGGCCAGGTGCGGGCGCCGCGCACGCGTGTGAGTTCGCTTCCGCGTGGACGACGACCAGGTGCTCCCGGATCGTTGCGAGCTGCGACCGGAGGCGGTCGCGCTCGGACGGCCGGACGCGCGGCGCGTGAAAGTAGGGGTTCGGACGCGCCGTCTTGAAGTGGAGCTGCTGCTCGACCATTTGCTCGAACGCGCGCAGCAGCGGCGTGAATCGGTCGGGATCGTTCTCGAGCCGTCCGAGCACCTGGACGACGGCCTCGACGGTCGCGAGACAGTGCGCCGCGGGCTCGCGGCGGATGCGGTAGGCGCCCGGGCGCGGCGGTGTAAAGGCGACGCGCGGCAGGCGCTGCAGCAGGTGGCTCCGCGCGAGCATCTTCTGCGCCTGGAGCCACGTCCCGTCGAGCACCACGAGCGTCCCGGGCGGCCCGCCGGGAAGCGCCCACGGCTCGACCGCCCCGGGTCCCGGAAAGAGGAGGGCGGTGCCGCCCGGGTCGTCCGCCAGCATCCGGACTCGCGGGTGCAGGTCCAGATCGGCGCCGACGTGCAGCTCGGAGTTCGCGAGCCCGAGGTTCGTCATCCGCGCCGTGCCGATCGGCATCCGGTACTCGCGCGGGTGTTGCAGGAAGACCACGCGCGTCCGGCTCGGAATCGGCGTCAAGTGCGCGCAATAGCAGTGGGACGTCGGCCGGAGGCAGCGCTGGCAGGTCGGGCGGTAGGCGAGCACCGGCGTGTCATAGCAGGCGCGGTGGGCCCGTGCTGGCCGGCCGCTACGTTTCCTCCGGGTCCGTCCGGCTGGTAGAACATGAAGCCTTCGCCGTCGTCCGGAACCGCCCGGATTGCGATTCGATCGATGATCCGCGGGACCGGGGGGGCACGTCATGGACGCGAGGGGGACGGAAGCAACGGCAGCAACGAGCACGTTCCGCGTCGTCCTGATCAAGCCGTCGCACTACGACGACGACGGCTACGTGATCCAGTGGGCGCGCTCGAGCGTCCCGTCGAACACGATGGCGGCAGTCTATGGGCTCACCGCCGACTGCGCCGAGCGTCGGGTGCTCGGGCCCGACGTCGACATCGTCGTCACGGCCCACGATGAGACGAACACCCGCATCGTACCCCGGCGAATCGCCGCAGCAATGGCCCGCGCCGGTGAACGCGGCGTCGTGCTGCTGATCGGGGTGCAGACCAATCAGTTTCCGCGTGCCGTCGACCTTGCCGAGGAGTTCCTCGCGCACGGCGTGCGCGTCGTGATCGGCGGGTTTCACACGAGCGGGTGCGTCGCGATGCTCCCGACGCTCCCCATCGACCTCACGCAGGCGATGGCGCGCGGCATCTCCCTCTACGCCGGCGAGCTCGAGGGCCGCCTGGACGCGTTGCTCCGCGACGCGAGCCGCGGCGAGCTGCAGCCGCTCTACGATTACATGAAGGACCTGCCGGCGCTCGAGGAACAGCCTGTCCCGTACCTGCCGATCGCGCAGATCCGCCGCATGTCCGGCGCCCGTACGAGCTTCGATGCCGGGCGCGGTTGTCCGTTTCTCTGCAGCTTCTGCACCATCATCAACGTGCAAGGACGCAAGTCGCGCCACCGGAGTGCCGACGACGTCGAGCGGATCATCCGCGCCAACCTCGCCCAAGGCGTCCACAAGTTCTTCGTGACCGACGACAACTTCGCCAGAAACAAGGCGTGGGAGCCGCTGTTCGATCGCATGATCGCGCTCCGCGCCGAGGGGTTGGCGTTCTCGATGACGATCCAGGTCGACACGCTCTGTCACAAGATCCCACGCTTCATCGAAAAGGCCGGCCAGGCGGGCGTCGACCGGGTGTTCATCGGTCTCGAAAACATCAACCCGGAGGCATTGGACGGGGCCCGGAAGCGCCAGAACGACATCACCGAGTACCGCGTGATGTTGCAGGCCTGGCATGGCATCGGCGCCCTGACCTTCGCCGGGTACATTCTCGGGTTTCCGACCGACACCGCCGAGAGCATCCTGCGCGACATCCGCATCATTCAGCGCGAGCTCCCGGTCGACCTCCTGGAGTTCTTCATCCTGACCCCGCTGCCCGGGTCGCAGGATCACAAAGAGCTCGTCGCGCGCGGCGTGGAGCTCGAGCCGGACATGAACCGCTACGACTCGGTGCACGTGACCGCGCCCCATGCGCGCATGTCGAAGGACGAGTGGCAGGGCGTCTATCGTCGAGCATGGGACGCCTACTACACGCCCGCGCACGTCGAGACCGTCATACGCCGCGCTGCGGACTGGGGATTCGATCCGAACAAGATGAAGTGGATGATGCTCTCCTTTCATGCCGCGGCGACGATCGAGGGCATCCATCCCCTCGACAGCGGCATTTTCCGGCGAAGGTATCGTCGCGAGCGGCGCCCCGGCCTCCTTCGCGAGAACCCGCTGGTCTTCTACGCGCGGTATGCGGCTGAGATCGTGGCGAAGCACTGGGGTCTTCTCCGGATGTACCTGACGTACGAAGGGGCGCATCGCCGTGCGCTGCGTTCCGCCGCGCGTTCCGCGCCGACGGACCTCGCGACTGAGTCCCTCGGTGCGGCGGAGCTGACGTCGCTCGACCTCTTCACCGTCACGGCCGCGGCCCGTTCGGCCGTGCGGAAGGTGCAACTCCGGGCGGCGCGCCGCGCCCCCGTCGATGTCGCGGTGATTCGCGAAACGTGAGCCGGCGTCTTGCGCCGGCGGCGGGTCGACGGTAACGCGATCGCCATGGCCGCGACCGCTACGATCACCGCGTTGTGGCTCGCGTTCGGAGGCAGTCACATGCTGCTCTCGAGCGTGGGCATCCGCCGCGCCTTGGTGGCCAAGCTTGGGGAGAGCGCCTTCCTCGGGGTGTACTCCGTGCTCGCGATCGCGCTCTTCGTGCCGCTCGTCCGGACGTACTTCGCGAACAAGCATGCGGGTCCGCTGCTCTGGTCGATTCCGGTCGGCACCGGTCTCCGCTGGGTGATCTACGGCGGGATGGTGGTCGCGTTCGTTCTGGTGGTGTCGGGTCTCGTTCGGCCGAGTCCCGGCAACATCGTCCCGGGCGACCCGACGCCGCGGGGCGCGCTCCGACTGACGCGCCACCCCCTGTTCATGGGTCTTGGGATCTTCGGCCTGCTGCACCTCATCCCCAACGGCAACGCCGCCGACGTCGCCTCCTTCTTCGCGGGATTTCCACTGTTTGCACTCGTCGGCTGCTGGCACCAAGACCGCCGAAAGCTCGTCACCGGCCCGCCGGGCTTCGCGGCGTTCTACCGCGAGACCCCCTTCATCCCGTTCACAGGCGACCGAACACTCGAGGGAATTCGAGAGCTTGGGCCGGTAGTTCTCCTCGGCGGCCTGGCGGTTACGGGGCTGCTCCGGTATTTCCACCCGAGCTGGTTCGGCGGCTGACCCCCGTCAGGATCCGCGCCGGAGCCGGATGCTTTCGCGGCGCGCCTGCTTGGTCGGGCGCCCGAGCCGGTCGAACCGTCCGGCCGCCGCTGCGCGACGCCGCTCGACGAAGGCCGTGCGCTCGGCCGCGCTCGCCGGCGTCTCCTCGTAGAGCGCGATTGCTTCCGCCGCCGGTCGGCGGTGCTCCGCGAGACCCCGCACGACGACCACCGTCGAGAGCTCGCCGCGCTGAATGCTCACGGTGTCGCCGACGCGCGTCGTTTTCCCGGGCTTGGTGCGGGCGTCGTTCAAGTGGACACGCCCGCCGGCCACGGCCTCGGCCGCGAGACCGCGCGTCTTGAAGAAGCGGGCGGCCCATAGCCAGCGGTCCAGCCTCGTCTCCGTCAGGCCGTTCGCATCCTTGCGATTGTTGTCGTCAGGTGTCATGGCAAACGGACGCTCTCCAACGCCCGTCTGCGCGGTTGAAGCTTGACATGCTCCACGGTCGGGCGTACGAATTCCATGTACCTTTTAATCTGACCCTCCGAGGTCAGGAAAGGTCGGTCCGGTGACCCTCTCCACGTTCCGTTTTTACTCGTTCGAAAGCCCTCCCGGCTCCGGTCGGGAGGGCTTTTTCGTGTCTCGCGAGTCCCGATAGTGTCGGAATCGCCTGCGATCCTCCTCGATGGCGGCGCCATCGGGCGTGCCGTTGCGCGCCTCGCGCACCAGATCCTCGAGCGCGACCGGAGCGTCGAGCGCGTGGTGCTGGTCGGCGTCCGCTCGCGCGGGGTCCAGCTCGCTCACCGCATCGCGCAAAAGATCGAGGAGCTCGCGGCGCGAGTCGTCCCAGTCGGGGCGATCGACATCACGCCGTATCGCGACGACGTGGAAGAGCCGCGCGACCGCATCGAGGGTCCGGAGACCGACGTCGCGTTCTCGATCGACGACGCGGTGGTCGTGCTGGTCGACGACGTGCTCTCGACCGGCCGCACGGTGCGGGTCGCGCTCGACATCCTCGCCGGGCTCGGGCGGCCACGCGCGATCCAGGTGGCGGTGCTGGTCGATCGTGGCAACCGCGAGGTCCCGATTCGAGCCGACTTCGTCGGGCAGAACGTCGCCGGCACCGAGCTTCGACGCGTGCACGTCCGCGTCCGCGAGCTCGACGGCCGCGACGAAGTCGCGCTCGTATGAAGGCTCTCCGATGAGCCGCCACGTGCTCGCCCTCGCGGACCTCTCCGACGAGGAGATCGAGAGCCTCCTGCGCCGCGCCTAGGAGCTGGAGACCGCGCTCGCGGAATCCCAGGCGCCGGATTCCGGCGCCGGAAAGATCCCGCGGAGCGCTACCGGCAGCATCATGGCGACGCTGTTCTACGAGCCGAGCACGCGCACGCGCCTCTCCTTCGAGGCCGCCATGTGGCGCCTCGGCGGCGCCGTCATCAGCGCGTCCGACATGAAGAGCTCGTCGGCGTCCAAGGGCGAGACGCTCGCTGACACCGCCAAGGTCGTCTCGAGCTACGCCGACATCCTCGTGCTCCGCCATTTCTGGGACGGCGCGGCGCGCGTCGCCGCCGAGCACGCCGACGTCTCCCTCATCAATGCGGGCGACGGCAGCCACGAGCACCCGACGCAAACCCTCTGTGATCTCTACACGTTGAAGCGTGCGAAGGGCACGCTCCGGGGGATCACGGTCGCGATCGGCGGGGATCTGAAGCGCGGCCGCACGGCGCATTCGCTCGTCCGCGCACTGGCCCGCTTCAAGGCGAACATCGTCATCATCCCGGCGCGCGGGATGGAGTTTCCCGACTGGTTGCTGCAAAAGGTCACGGAGGAATACGGCTACCGGCCGACGATCGCGCGGCCGAGCGATCTGAAGACGCTCGCCCGCGACGTCAATGCGCTTTATCTGGCACCGGCCCGCCCGCACCAGCTGACCTTGTTCACCGACACCGAGTTCGACTTGCAAGAACGCCTCGCCGAAGCCGAGCCGATCACGCTCGACGCGCTCTACATGACGCGGCCACAGCGCGAGCGGCGCGACGACTCGACCGACGACGGCGTCGAGTACCTGCGCATCGACACCGACACGTTCCAGGACCCGGCGATGCGCCACACGGTCCTCATGCACCCGCTGCCGCGGACGGGGGAGATCTCGTCGGCGATGGACCGCGACCCGCGCGCGCTCTACTTCCGGCAAGCCGCGTCGGGTGTCCCCATCCGGATGGCGCTGATCGAGATGGTGCTCGCCGAGCGCGCCGGACGCGGCGTCTCGGTGCCGCCGGCGCGCGCCGAGCGCGGCGCCATGCGCATCGGGCCGCGGTGCAGCAACCCCAACTGTATTACGCGTCGGGAAGAAGTGACGTCCGAGCGCCGCTTCCGCTTCCACCGCGAAGCCGGCGGGCGCGCGCACCTCGTCTGTCTCTACTGCGACCATGAGACCCGCATCCAGGTGATCGGCAACCGCAAGTCGAAGCACTTCCACGTCTACGAGGAGCCCATGTTCGGCTACCTCGACGCGTGGCTCCGCGACGACGCGCTGGTCATCTTCGACACCGTGAAGCAGGCCGAAGAGGCCGCGTACAAGTCGTACAAGCTGGGTCCGCAGAAATCGATCATGACGGCGCAGGAAGTCGACCGTGCGATCGCCGAGCTCACCGACGCGATCCTGCGCGACACGAGTGAGCTGAAGGAGCTCGTGATCGTCGGCATCCGCACCGCGGGTGCCTTTCTCGCGCATCGCATCGTCGAGCGCATTCGCGTGATGCGGGGCGCCGCGGTCGACCTCGGGGTGCTCGACGTGCAGGGCGGTGGCGACACGATCCCGCGCTGGCCGGCGACACAAGGGACCGACACCGGCAGCGTCACGATCGAGGACCGCCACGTCGTCGTCGTCGATGACGTCATCAACACCGGCTGGACGGTGAAGGACGCTCTGGCGGCCGTCTGGCGCGCGGGAAGGCCGCGTTCCGCGCGGCTCGCGGTCTTGATCGACCGCGGCCATCGGCAGCTCCCACTCAAGCCCACGTACGTCGGGAAGCACCTGCCGACGGCACCGCACGAGCGCGTGCGCGTGCGCCTCCGCGAGCTCGACCGCGAGCACCGCGATCGCGTGGTCATCTACTCGTACGTCGACCCGAAGGTCGCGGCGTGATCGACCTCGTGATCCGCGGCGGTCGCGTGCTCGACCCGGCATGCGAGCTGGATGGCGTCGCGCACGTGTTGGTCGACGCCGGCCGCATCGTCGGCGTGACGACCGACGACCCGCCGCCGGCGCGCGCCGCGATCGACGCGCATGGGCTCTGGATCACCCCCGGCTTGATCGACATGCACGTCCATCTCCGGGAGCCGGGCCAGGAGCACAAGGCGACGATCGCGACCGGCGCCGCGGCGGCCGTCGCCGGCGGGTTCACGACGGTCGCGGCGATGGCGAACACATCGCCCGTGAACGACGATCCGGAGATCACGCGCTGGATGATCGCGCGCGCCGCGGAAGCCGGGCTCGCGCGCGTGCTGCCCATCGCCGCCGTCACCAGAGGGCTTGCCGGCGAGGTGCTCACCGACTTCGTCGCGCTGCGCGCCGCGGGCGCGGTCGCGTTCTCCGATGACGGCATGCCGATCATGCACCCCGACGTCATGCGGCGCGCGCTGCTTCGTGGTCGCGAGGTCGGCGCCGTCGTGATCGCGCACGAGGAAGACCGAACGCTCGCGTGCGGCGGCGTCATGCATGCGGGTCCGGTCGCCGATCGTCTCGGTCTCCCCGGCATGCCTCCGACCGCCGAGAGCGTCATGGTGGAGCGCGACTGCGCCCTCGCACGCGAGACCGGGGCGCGGCTCCACGTGGCGCACATCAGCACGCGCGACGCCGTCGCCGCGGTCCGCGCGGCCCGGGACGCCGGTACGCGAATTACGGCGGAGGCGACTCCGCATCACTTCACCCTCGACGCGGACGCGGTCGCGCAGCACGGCACGCTCGCCAAGATGAACCCGCCCCTCCGGACCGACGCCGACGTCGCCGCCGTGCGCGCCGGCCTCGCCGACGGTACGATCGGCGCGATCGCATCGGACCACGCACCCCACCACGCCGACGAGAAGGCGCGCGGGATGCACGACGCGCCGTTCGGCATCGTCGGCCTCGAGACGACGCTCGCGCTCGTGCTGGCGCTGGTCCACGCCGGGCTGCTCGCGGTCGCGACGGCGATTCGCGCGCTCACCGTCGGCCCCGCGACCGCGCTCGGCATCGCCAGCGGCAGCCTCGCGGCCGGGCGGATCGCCGACATCACGTTGATCGATCCCGACGCGCGCTGGACGGTCGACCCGACACGGTTCCGCTCGCGGAGCCGCAACACGCCGTTTACCGCCCGCGCCATGCGCGGGCGAGCGCTCGCGGTCTGTCTCGGCGGCCGCGTCATTGACGGTGATCTTCAGGGGAGGTTCACGCGATGAGCAGCACGCAGCACACGCGGCAGGCGGTCCTCGCCCTCGCCGACGGCACGGTCTTCCGCGGTCAGGCGTTCGGCGCCGACGGAGAGGTCGGCGGCGAGGTCGTCTTCAACACCGCGATGACGGGCTACCAGGAGATCCTCACCGACCCGTCGTACTCGGAGCAGCTCGTCGCGATGACGTATCCCGAGATCGGCAACGTGGGCGTGAACCGCGAGGACGTGGAGGCGCGCGAGCCCTTCGTGAAGGGCTTCATCGTGAAGGAGTATTGGGATCCGCCGAGCAACTGGCGCGCCGAGCAGAGCCTCGGCGACTACATGCGTGACCACGGCATCGTCGGGATCACCGGCATCGACACGCGCGCGCTCGTCCGCCACCTCCGCACGCACGGCGCGCAGGAGGCGATCATCTCGACGGTCGACCTCGACCCCGACCGGCTCGTCGCGCGCGCGAAGGCGCGGCCGGGTCTCGTCGGCCGCGACCTCGTCCGCGGAGTCACGTGCACGGAGCCGTACGACTGGAACGAGCCGCTCTGGCGCCTGGAGGGTCCGACGATCGGCGGTGCGCCGGATGGCAATGGACCGTTCGTCGTCGCGTACGACTACGGCATCAAGTACAACATCCTGCGGAACCTCGTGAGCGCGGGCTGCCGGGTGCGCGTCGTCCCTGCGACGACGTCCGCAAAGGACGTGCTCGCGGCCAAGCCGGACGGCGTGTTTCTTTCGAACGGCCCGGGTGACCCCGACGCCGTGCCGTACGCGAAGGAGAACGTCGCCGGTCTCATCGGCAAGGTGCCGATCTTCGGCATCTGCCTCGGCCACCAGATCCTCGGGCTCGCGCTCGGCGGCAGCACCTACAAGCTCAAGTTCGGTCACCACGGCGCGAACCACCCAGTGATGGACGCGACGACCGGCAAGGTCGAGATCACCTCGCAGAACCACGGCTTCGCGGTCGACGTCGACTCGCTGCAGGGCAAAGCCAAGCTCACGCACCTGAACCTGAACGACCGGACGGTCGAGGGTCTCACCCACACCACGGAGCCGCTCTTCTCCGTCCAATACCACCCGGAGGCCTCGCCCGGTCCGCACGACTCGGGCTATCTCTTCCGGCGCTTCGTCGACTTGATCGAGCGAACGAAAGGCTGACGTGCCGAAACGTACCGACCTCCAGACGATTCTCCTGATCGGTTCCGGTCCGATCGTCATCGGGCAGGCCTGCGAGTTCGACTACTCGGGCGTCCAGGCATGCAAGGCGCTTCGCGAGGAGGGCTACCGCGTCGTCCTCGTCAACTCGAACCCGGCGACGATCATGACCGACCCCGAGTTCGCCGACCGCACCTACATCGAGCCGATGACGGCCGAGGTGCTGGAGCAGATCATCGCGATCGAGCGGCCGCAGGCGATCCTGCCGACGATCGGCGGGCAGACCGGCTTGAACCTGGCCATCGAGATCGCCGAGGCCGGCGTATTGGAGAAGTATGGTGTCGAGCTCATCGGCGCGAAGTTGCCGGCGATCAAGAAGGCCGAGGACCGGAACCTCTTCAAGGCCGCGATGGAGAAGATCGGCCTCGATCTGCCGCGGAGCGGATACGCGCGGACGCTCGCCGAGGCGGAAGCCGTGCGGCGGGAGATCCCGCTGCCGTTGATCATTCGCCCGTCACGCACGCTCGGCGGCACCGGCGGCGGCGTGGCGACGACGCCCGAGGAGTTCGCGGCGATCGTCGAAGGCGGCCTCGCGGCCTCGCCGACGCACGAGCTGCTGATCGAAGAGTCGATCGCCGGCTGGAAGGAGTTCGAGCTCGAGGTGATGCGCGACGGCAACGACAACGTCGTCATCGTCTGCTCGATCGAGAACTTCGACCCGATGGGCGTTCACACCGGCGATTCGATCACGGTGGCTCCCGCGCAGACGCTCACCGACAAGGAGTACCAGCTGATGCGGAACGCCGCGATCCGCATCATCCGCGAGATCGGCGTCGACACCGGCGGCTCCAACATCCAGTTCGGCGTGCACCCCGACACCGGCCGCCTCGTCATCATCGAGATGAACCCGCGCGTGTCGCGGAGCTCGGCGCTCGCGTCGAAGGCGACCGGCTTCCCGATCGCGAAGATCGCCGCCAAGCTCGCCGTCGGCTACACGCTCGACGAGATCCGGAACGACATCACCCGCGAGACCCCCGCCTGCTTCGAGCCGACGATCGACTACGTCGTCACCAAGATCCCGCGCTTCACCTTCGAGAAGTTCCCGGCGACCCGCGACGTGCTCGGCGCGCAGATGAAGTCGGTCGGCGAGGCGATGGCGATCGGCCGCACGTTCAAAGAGTCGTTGCAGAAGGCGATGCGCTCGCTCGAGACCGGTAGCTACGGCTTCGAGCCGACCGACTTCGAGGACGAGGCCGAGCTGCGCCGGCGGCTCCGCGAGCCGAATGCGCAGCGCCTCTGGGCCGTCGGCGACGCGTTCCGCAGCGGACTCTCGCTCGAAGAGGTCGCGCGCGAGAGCCGCATCGACCCGTGGTTCCTCAAGAACGTGCAGGAGATCGTCGCGTACGAGGACGAGCTCCGGCGTGGCGGCGTGGAGCGGCTCGCGGCGGCGAAGGCGATGGGTTTCTCCGACGTGCGGATCGCGACCCTCACCGGCACCTCCGAGGACGACGTGCGCGGGGCGCGCGGCGCGCGCGAGCTGCACGCGGTCTACAAGAAGGTCGACACGTGCGGCGCCGAGTTCGCGGCGCTCACCCCGTACTTCTACTCGAGCTTCGACGCCGAGGACGAGAGCGACACCACGAAACGAAAGAAGATCGTCATCCTCGGCGGCGGCCCGAACCGCATCGGCCAGGGCATCGAGTTCGACGACGGCGGCGTGCACGCGGCGTTCGCACTGAAGGACGACGGGTTCGAGACCAACATGGTCAACTGCAACCCGGACACCGTGTCGACCGACTACGACACGTCGGACCGACTCTACTTCGAGCCGTTGACCCTCGAGGACGTGCTCGCGATCGTCCAGCGCGAGAAGCCGGACGGGGTGATCGTCCAGTTCGGCGGCCAGACGCCGCTGAAGCTCGCGGTGCCGCTGCATGCCGCGGGGGTGCCGATCATCGGCACGAGCCCCGACTCGATCGACCGGGCCGAGGACCGCGAGCGGTTCGACGAGGTCCTCTCCAAGCTCGACCTCCTGCGGCCCGACAACGGCATCGCGCGCACGCAGGCCGAGGCCATCGCGATCGCGAACCGCATCGGCTACCCGGTGCTCGTGCGACCGTCGTACGTGCTCGGGGGCCGCGCGATGGAGATCATCTACGAGCCGCACGACCTGGAACGTTACGTGCGGCGCGCCTTCGCGGCGTCGCCCGATCGTCCGCTCCTCATCGACCGTTTTCTCGAGGACGCGATCGAGGTCGACGTCGACGCCGTGAGCGACGGTACCGACGTCGTGATCGGCGGCATCATGGAGCACATCGAGCGCGCCGGCGTGCACTCTGGGGACAGCGCCTGCGCGCTTCCTCCGACCTCCATCAATGCGGAGGTGCAGGCGGAGATTCGCCGACAAACGATCGCAATGGCCCGCGAGCTCCGCGTCGTCGGGCTCATGAACGTGCAGTACGCCGTCCAAAAGGACACAGTCTACATCCTCGAGGTGAACCCGCGTGCCTCGCGCACGGTCCCGTTCGTCAGCAAAGCGATCGGCGTCCCGCTCGCGAAGATCGCGGCGCGCGTGATGGCAGGGAAGACGCTCGCCGAGCTCGGTTTCACGCGCGAGGTCGTGCCGACGCACGTCAGCGTGAAGGAGGCGGTGTTCCCGTTCCTCAAGTTCCCCGGCGTCGACACCGTGCTCGGTCCCGAGATGAAGTCGACGGGAGAGGTCATGGGCATCGGTCCGTCGTTCGGCGTCGCCTTCGCCAAGGCGGAGGTCGCCGCTGGCACCGTCCTGCCGCGCGGCGGGACCGCATTCATCAGCGTCCGCGACGAGGACCGCGCCGGCTCGATCGTCGCCGCACGGCGTTTACACGGGCTCGGCTTCCGGATCATCGCGACCGCCGGAACGGCGGCGGCGCTCACGCGCGAAGGGATCCCCGCCGAGGCCGTCAACAAGGTCTCGGAGGGGAGCCCGCACGTCGTCGACGCGCTCGACGCGGGCACGATCGCGCTCGTTATCAATACGCCGCGTCCCGACGCGCAGGAGCTCCGCGACTCGTTCTCGATCCGGCGCACGGCGCTCGAACGGAAGATCCCGTACTTCACGACGATCGCCGGCGCGGTCGCCGCCGCCGAGGCGATCGCCGCGATGGCGGCGGGGCCGCTCGGTGTGAAGGCCGTGCAGGCGTATCACGCCGAGCTCGCCGGCCGGGCGTGACCGTCGGGGCACGAGCCGTGCGGCGTTGACCGGACGGAAGGTGGTTCGCTAACACTCGCGTCGAAGCCGTATGTCCCCCGAATCGACGCTCGATCGGAGTCTCCGCGACGCGCATCGCGCGCGCGTCGCCGCGCAGCTCCCGCACCTCGCATGGGTCGTGTTCGGGTGCTCGATCATGTGGTTCGTATTCGCTGCGCTCGCCGATTCGAACGCGGTGCGGTCGGCCGCGCCGCTCGGCGTCGTCATTGCCATCCTGGTCGTCCAGGGCGGCGAGTTCGCCGGTGCCACCGCGCTCTGTCGGTCGACGCCGACGGGCGGGGCCGTCGTTCCGATCGCCGTTGCCACGTGCTTCGTGGTGGGTCTCGTGTGGGTGTGGATCCTCACGGTCACGGCGACCATGACGTCGATGCTCACCGCGGGCGTCGTCTCGATGCTGAGCGCCGCGCCGCTCGTGCTCTCGTGGGGACTCGCGCCGCAGCT
The DNA here is from genome assembly GCA_031400185.1 of Polyangiaceae bacterium. Lineage (GTDB taxonomy): Bacteria > Desulfobacterota > Binatia > UTPRO1 > UTPRO1 > UTPRO1. The sequence goes on along the minus strand of JANNPN010000460.1, from coordinate 11,910 downwards.
GGTGTTTCAAGGGAGCCTCACGATCGCCTGGTTCGTCGCGCTCGGTACCCTGCCGCGCCACTTGCCGCTGCCCGAGATCGTCGCGGCGATCTCGGTCGGCAACTTGATCGCGCTGGTCGCGAGCCAGTGGGCGTCGCATGCGTTTCGCGGCGAGGTGCTTGCCCGCTTCGCCGCCCTCGAGTTCGACCGTCAGCTCGCCGCGTCGTTGGGAGCCTATCGCGCGCTCGCCGAGAACGCGGTCGATTTCATCTGGGCGATCGACCTCGACGGGCGGTGGACGTACGTCAACGAGGCGCTCGCGCGTCGCTGCGGTCGGACCGTGGCGAGCATGATCGGTCAACCGGTCAGAGACATCCTCGTCGATCATCCCGGCCAGCCCGATCCCGCGACGTTGATCGCGCGCCTGGCGTCCGGCGAGCCCGTCCCGCCGCAGCTCCTCCAGATGACGACCGTCGACGGCCCGCGTTGGGTCGAGGCCGTCTCCGCCCCCGTGCTCGGTTCCCACGGGGAGGTCGTCGGCGTCCAAGGCTCGAGCCGCGACGTCACCGAGAAGCGGCTCGCGGAGCACGCGCTCCGCACGAGCGAGGAGCGCTTTCGGAGCTTCGCCGAGTCGATGGCGTCCGCGATGCTGATCGCTCAGCGTGACGGCATCACGTACGTCAACCCCGCCGTCTCGGCCATGACCGGGTTCGACCGTGGAGAGTTGCTCGGCAAGCAGGTCTGGGACCTCGTCCACCCGGACGAGCGCGCGACGGCGCGCGCCAAGGTCACGGCCCGCCTCGACGGAGCACGGCTCTTGCCCTACGCCGAGTACCGTCTGGCGACCAAGTCGGGCGAGCCGCGCTGGGTGGACATCAGGGTGACGATGGTCGAGCTCGAGGGCGTGCCGACCATGCTCGCGACGGCGCTCGACGTGACCGAGCGGAAGCTCGCCGAGCAGGCGCTGCGTGCGAGCGAGGCGCGCTATCGCGGGCTCGTCGAGTCGCAACGCGAGATCGTGCTCCGGTTCGACGCGCGCGGTCGCGTGACGTTCGCCAACGACGCCTACTGCGACACGTACGGCGTCCCGCGCGAGGATGTCATCGGGCAGGAGTTCTGGCCGCTCGTCCACGAGGACGACGTCGAGCCGCTGCGTGCGGCCGTCGCGGCGACGATGCGGCCGCCGTACCGCGACACGGTCGAGGTGCGGTCGCGGACCGTGCACGGGTGGCGATGGTTCGAATGGGAGGCAAGCGCCGTGAGCGACGGCTCGGGCATGGTGCTCGAGGGGCAAGCGACCGGACGCGACGTCACGGAGCGCCGGCGCGCCCAGGACGCCCTGCGCGCGTCGCTCGAGGAGCTGCAGCAGAGCCAGGAGAAGCTGCGGATGCTCGCGCAACGGCAAGTCGCGATCCGCGAGGAGGAGCGCAAACGCCTGAGCTTCGACCTGCATGACGACGTCTGCCAGGAGCTCGTGGCGGTCGGCATCCTCGTCGAGTCGGTGGCGGGCCGCCTCGGCGCCGCGCCGCCTCCCCTCGCGGCGGACCTCACGCGCGCGACCCGCTATCTGCGCGAGGTGGTGGACCATCTGCGGCTCCTGGCGCGCGATCTCCGTCCGCTCGCTCTCGCCGATTTCGGGCTCGAGTCGAGCCTGCGCGCGCTCGCCACGGGGCTCTCGACCGAACGCACGAGCGTTGAGACCGCGTTTGCGGCGGCCATCCCGCGGCTGGACGAATCGATCGAGGTCACGATCTATCGGATCGCGCAGGAAGCCGTGACGAACGCGGTCCGGCACGCCGACGCACGGCACGTGGCGGTGACGCTCGCGGTGGCGGGCGAGCGTTTGTACCTCAGCGTGAGCGACGACGGCCGCGGGTTCGACGTCGCGGCGAGCGAGCTGCGGGCCCTCGGGCTCGCGAGCATGCGGGAGCGTGCGCAAGCGCTGAGCGGACGGCTCGAGGTCCGTTCGCTTCCCGGCGAAGGCACGACCGTCGAGCTCGACATGCCGCTCGTCGTACCGACGTCCGCGACCGCGGCCTGACGTCATGCCATGGGGCGCAATGCCTCGCCGTGCCGCGCCAGGTAGCCCATTACCTCGGCGCCGTTCAGCACGCGGTCGACGTGACGCTTGATGCGGTCGCCTTCGAAGGTGAACCACTCGTCGCCGACGAGCTCGAGCGGCTCCAGCCCGGCGCGCTCGTAGCGCACGGCCGCGGTGATGCGAACCCGATCGTCCTCGACGACCGGGCCGGCCGTGAGGCGCATCCGGCGCGAGTCGAACCGGCGGTCGAACATGTGGACCGCGTCGCGAAACGACGCCAGCACGGCGGCGCGGCCGTCGACGCGCGCGCCGTTCAGCTCCGAGGTGGCGTCCTCGGTGAAGTAGGGCTCGAGCAGGGACCAGTCGTCGGTCGCGTAGGCGGACTCGAACGCGGCGGCGTAAGCGTGAAAGCACTCGATCCAGCGGTGAGCATCCGTAGCGGTCATCGATGGGGCTCCTCCTGACGTCGCCGACTACGCGGTCGATTGGCCCTGAACAAGCTTCCAATTCGTGAAAGTTCATGAGATCCAATTTGCCGTGCAGCTCGAGGCGCTGGACGGCCGCGGTCCGCTCTACCGTCAGCTCTATCGGTCGCTTCGGCGGGCGATCCTCATGGGCCGGATCCGGCCGGGCGCGCGCCTCCCCGCGACCCGCATCGTAGCGTCGGACACCGGCGTAGCCCGCAATCGCGTGGTGCTCGCGTATGCGCAGCTCGTCGACGAGGGCTACGCGGTCGGCCGCGTCGGGTCCGGGACGTACGTCGCGTCCGAGCTACCCACGAACGAACGCGTGGCGGACGCGCGAGTGAGCCGACGCACGGCACCGTCGCCGATCGCGCCGCGCCTTTCGCGCGCCGGCCGGCACCTGGCCGCGCGGGGTGCGTCCTGGACCGCGACCAAGCCCGGCCTCCGGTACGACTTCACGTGCGGCCGGCCGTCGTGGCGCGACTTCCCGCACGCGGTGTGGGCGCGTCTCGTTCGACGCCACGCTCGACTCGACGACGCGGCGGCTCTCGACTACGCGCACTCGGCCGGCCTGCACGAGCTCCGCGCCGCGATCGCCGACCACCTGACGCGCTGGCGCGGCCTCGTCTGCGACGCCGATCAGGTGATCGTGACGAACGGCTCGCAGCAAGCGCTCGGTGTCGTGGCCACCCTCCTGCTCGAGCCGGGGGACGCCGTTGCGCTGGAGGAACCGCACTACGCCGGGGCGCGCCAGGCGTTCGAGGCCGCGCGCGCCGCGCTCGTACCGATCCGCGTCGACGCGGCGGGGCTCGATGTCGCGCGGCTCGCGGCGTCGCGGCGCCGCCCGCGGCTCGTCTATGTCACGCCTGCGCACCAGTTCCCGACCGGCGCGGTGTTGCCGCTTGCACGCCGCCTGGCGCTCCTCGACTGGGCGCGGCAGGCGGGCGCGTACGTCGTCGAGGATGACTACGACAGCGAGTATCGGTACGCCGGCGCGCCGCTCGAGACGCTCCACGGGCTCGATGGTGCCGGCCGGGTCTTCTACGTGGGGAGCTTTTCGAAGATCCTGGCCCCCGCGCTGCGTCTCGGGTACCTCGTCGTACCGCGCGCGCTGGTGCGCGCGGTGACGATGGCCAAGACGGCCGCCGACCTCGGTTCGGCGAGCTTCGGCCAGCGTGTGCTCGCCGACTTCATCGTGGGCGGCCACCTCGAGGTGCACCTCCGCCGCACGCGGCGCCGCCACGCGAGCCGGCGCGCGACGCTCCTCGCCGCGATCGCCGAGCACCTCGGGGACCGGGTGCGCGTCGCGGGCGCTGCGGCGGGACTGCACGTCATGCTCGTGCCGAGGCGCTCGGCCTCCGCGACGGTCGAGCGCCTCGTCCGCCGCGCCGCCGCGCGCGAGGTCGGCATCTACTCGACGACCGGGCTCCACCTCCGGCCTCCGGAGCGCGCAGCGCTGCTGGTCGGCCACGGCGCGCTCCCCGAAGCGGACATCCGGGCGGGCATCGTCCGCCTGGCCGAGGCGTTCGACGACGGGTGAGCGCTGCCGCGGTGCTCTCCGGATGCGGTACGATCGTGGCGTAGGTGATCGCCGCGACGGTGTCCCGCGGCACGCAGAGCTGGTGCGTTCCTTCGTCGTCGATCCGGAGCGGCTGTCGCTGCCGGTGTAGCTGCGACGCCGACCGAGTGAATGTGGGCTCCTCAGGCGCGCGGTCGGCGCCGCTTCGCGAGGGACGGACGGTCGAGCCCCGCGAGCAGGATGCGGACGGACTCTCCGAGACGGCGCCGATACGCTTCCGACGACAGGATCGTACGGTGGCGGGTCTTGATGCCTTCCGCGGTGTCGAGAAGCAGCTCGGCCATCTGGGTCGCGGAGACTCCGATCGCAGCCAGTGAGATCTCGCCGGCTGCGGCGGCCGCCGCGATCATGCGCGCGAGCAGCCGAGCGTGCTTGGCGGCGCAGGTCGAGGAGATCTCGCCGCAGAGCCGGTGGTTCTCGTCGAGGAACTCCTCGGCGTGCTCGGATGCGCGGAGCAGGTCGAAGAAGCGGGCGGTTTTGGCGACCATGGCGGCGGTCAGCCGGTCGACGAGGGGGCCGTCGCCGTGCGCGGCGGCGCTCGCATCGGTGAGCGCGCGCGCGTGCAGGTCGTCGACGAGGGCACGGAACAGCTCCTCCTTGTTGGCGAAGTGGAGATAGAGGGCGGCGCGGGAGATGCCGGCCTCGCGGGCGATCCGGTCGAGGGCGGTCCGACGATAGCCGTCACGGCCGAAGCAGCGAAGGCCGGCGGCGAGGATCGCCTCGCGGGTGGCATCGCGGCGGGTCGGACGGGGCGCCAGGGCAGAGCCGGCCATGCAGACGAACTTGACAATAACTGGTCATACTGTCAACTTCCCGCGCGACCCAACCACGGTGTCGAAGGAGGACGATCGCATGACCGCCGACCAAACGAAGCCATTGGTGCTGGTGACGGGCGCCACCGGCTACATCGCGGGTCACTGCATCCGCGAGCTGATGGAGCAGGGCTACCGCGTCCGCGGCACCGTTCGCAGCCTCGCGGACGCCGCGAAGACCGAGCACCTCCGCCGCATGGCGAGCCAGATGGGCGGCGCGCTCGAGCTCGTCGAGGCGAACCTCAGCTCCGACGCGGGCTGGAACGAGGCGGTTGCGGGCTGCACCTACGTCCAGCACGTCGCATCGCCGTTTCCGCCGGAGGTGCCGAAGGACGAGAACGAGCTCATCCGCCCGGCGGTCGACGGCGCGACGCGCGTGCTGAAGGCGTGCGCGGCGTCGGGCACCGTGAAACGGGTCGTGATGACGTCGTCGGTCGCGGCGGTCGCGTTCGGCCACACGCAAGGGCAGGACAAGGTCCGTACCGAGGACGACTGGTCGGATCCCGCCCACTGCGATCCCTATCCGAAGAGCAAGACGCTCGCCGAGCGCGCGGCGTGGGATCTCGTGGCGAAGCTTCCGCCGAGCCAGCGCTTCGAGCTCGCCGTCATCAATCCGGGCTTCGTCCTGGGTCCGCTTCTGAACGCCGACCAGGGCACCTCGGGCGAGCTCATCCGGAAGCTCATGGTCCGCGACATGCCCGCCTGTCCCGAGATCGGCTTCGCGCCGGTCGACGTGCGCGACGTCGCGACCGCGCACCGTCTCGCGATGGAGCGACCCGAGGCTCCCGGCAACCGCTACATCTGCGCCGGCGAGCACATCTGGGTGCAGGACATCGCGAAGATCCTCGCCGCCGAGTACAACCCGCGCGGCTATCGCGTCCCGACGGGCAAGCTTCCCTATTTCCTCATGTGGATCATCGCCTGGTTCGACAAAGCGGTGAATCTCGCCATGACGTTCGTCGGGCGCCGCGAGCTCGTGAGCTCGGCGAAGGCGCAACGCGAGCTCGGCTGGCGCATGCGTCCGGTCCGCGACAGCATCCTCGACACCGCGCGCACGATGATCGAGCAGGGCATCGTCCCGGCGAAGTGAGCCGGAGCGACGCCGGCGGCCTCCCTACAGCGGCGGCGGGGTGACGCTCAGGCTGAACGTGCCGCGACGCTCGGCATAGCCGTCGACGACGATCAGATACGTCTCGCCAGCCGTCACGGCCAGCGATACCTGCGAGCCGTGGTAGAGGCTCGGCTCGCCGGTCGTACATCCCTGCGTGTCGTCGTTGCACGTGGCTTCGGCTCCGCCGCACGTGCCGGTGCGAACGTACATCACCGTGTCGTAGCTCGTGCCGGCGCCGCAGGTGTTGATGAACGCGAAGCCGGAGGTCGATGGCGTCCACGCGAAGACGACCTCGGGGGCCTGGTTGCTCGACGCGCAGTTGCCGGCGAGCGCGCTCGTCCCCTCGGTCGTGCCCGTGAACGTGCCGCCCGCCGCGGGCAGCACGATCGGCGCGGTGCACGTGCCGGTCACCGGCGTGCTCGTCGGCGTCGGCTGCGGGGCACCCCCCGTCGGAGTGGGGCCGGCCGCGGTCGGGCTCGCCGCGACCGCCGTGGTCGTCGCGTTTGGCGTCGTGATGGGCAGCGGCGTCGTCGTCGCGGCCGCGGTCGGACCGGTCGCGGGCGGCTGGACCGACAGCTGGAAGTCGCCGGCGCTCGTCGCGTAGCCGTCGACGACGATGAAGTACGTTTCGCCCGCGATCACGTTGGCGGTGAGGCGCGAGGCGTGGTGGTCGTTCGGCTCGCTCGTGAAGCAGCCGGCCGCGTCGTCGTTGCAGACGATCTCGGGACCGGCGGCGCAGTCGCCGTGGCGCAGGTACATGACCGTGTCGTAGGCCGTGTCGGTACCGTTGCAGGTCTGGATGAGCGCGGCGCCCGACACCGACGGCGTCCACTGGAACACGCGCTCTGGCGCGTCGATGCTGTTGGCGCAGGTGCCCGCGAGCGTGCTGCCACCGCTCGTCGTGCCGCTGAACGAGCCGCCGTCCGGCGGGATCACCGTCGGGTTCTGGCAGGCGCCGGTCACGGGCGTCGGCGTCGGTGACGGGCCGCCCGCGGCGGGCGGCGTGACCGTCAGGCTGAAGTCGCCGCTGCTCGTCGCGTAGCCGTCGACCACGATGAAGTACGTGCGGCCCGCGACGACGTTCGCCGTCAGCCGCGAGGCGTGGTGGTCGTTCGGCTCGCTCGTGAAGCAGCCGGCGGCGTCGTCGTTGCACGCGACCTCCGGGCCGCTCGCGCAATCGATCGAGCGCAGATAGACGACCGAGTCGTAGCTCGTCGCGTCGCCGTTGCAGGTCTGGATCGTCGCGAGACCCGAGACGGCCGGCGTCCATGCGAAGACGCGCTCGGGCGCGGACCCGCTGTCGGCGCAGGCGCCGGCGAGCGTGCTGGTGCCGCTCGTCGTACCGGTGAACGTGCCGCCCGCGGCGGGGATGCCGACGGCGCCGGCGCATCCGCCGACCGCGGGACCGGGCGTCGGTGTCGCGGTGACCGCCGGCGGCGGCGTCTGCGTCGTGGTAGGCAGCGCCGTCGCCGTCGCAGTCGTCGTCGGAATCACGGTCGCCGTCACGGTGACCGTCGGCAGCGCGGTCGGCGTCGCGGTCGGGCTCGGCAGCGGCGTCGTCGTCGTCGTCGTCGTCGCGGTCGGGACGGGCGTCGCGGTCTGCGTCGGCGTGGCACTCCGGGTCGAGGTGACAGTGGCGGTTGCGACCGGCGTCGCGGTCGCCGTCGTGGTCGCGGTCGACGTGGTCGTCGGCACCGCCGTGACCGTTGCGGTCGTGGTGGCGGTGGCGACCGCGGTCGGCGTGGCGGTCGCGGTAGGGCTCACCGTCGGCGTCGTGGTTGGGGCGGCCGTGGGCGTGGCCGTCGTGGTGCGGGTTGGCGTCGGCGTGGCGGTCGTGGTCCCCGTGCTGCTCGGGAGCGCGGTCGTCGTCGCCGTCGCGGTGGCGGTCGGCACGGGGGTCGCGGTTGCGGTTGCGGACGCCGTCGGAGTCGCGGTGCTGGTGGCGGTCGCCGTCGCGGTTGGCGTCGGGGTCGTGGTGTGCGTCGCGCTCGGCGTCACGGTGATCGTTGCGGTGGGGGTCGGTGTCACCGTGAGCGTCGCGGTGGCGCTCACGGTGCCGGTGGCGGTCGGGGTGGTCGTCGCAGTGGCGCTCACGGTCGGCGTCGCCGTTCGCGTTGCGGTCCCGGTCGGACTCGCCGACGCGGTTACCGTCGCCGTCGGGCTCGCGGTCGGTACGGCGGTCGCGGTCCCAGTGGGCGACGCGGTCCCCGTGGGCGACGCGGTCCCCGTAGGCGACGCGGTCCCCGTGGGCGACGCGGTCCGCGTGGGCGAAGCGGTCCGCGTCGGAGAGGCGGTCCGCGTGGGCGTCGGCGTCCGGGAGATCGTCGCAGTCGGCGTGACGGTACGCGTCGGAGACGCCGTCCGCGTCGGGGTCGGCGTGCGGGAGATCGTCGGCGTCGCGGTGCGCGTCGGCGTTGGGGTCCGCGTGCGCGTCGGGGTCGCGGTGCGGGTGGCCGTGCGCGTCGGCGTCGTCGTCGGCGTAGGCGTACGGGTCGCGGTTGCCGAGGGGGTCGCGGTCGCCGTCGGAGGGCAGGTGAGACCGCCGGGGATGCAGGTGTGCGTCCCGGTCTCGCACGTCTCGGCGCCGTTGCAGGCGAGACCGTCGTCGCACTGGACGTTCGTCGTGCAGCAGCCGGCGACCGCGGTGTGCGTGCAGCCGTCCTCCGGGTCGCACGCGTCCGTCGTGCAGACGTCCGCGTCGTCGCAGTTGCCGCACGCGAGCTCGAAGAGCGCCACATAGCTCGTGGCGTTCGCGGGCGCCGTGACCTCGTGGCTCCGCGCGCCGCCGTCCGACCACGACACGAACGTGTAGGCGTTCCCGTTCAGCGTTTGCGGCGACGGCGCCGACAGCGACACCGTCGAGCCGACGATTTCGGTGCGGACGAACGGTGTCGTGTTCTCCTCGGGACCCGCGGCCAGGACGAGACCGGGCGGGTCGCTCGCGAGCGTCAAGTCGACCGTCTGCGGATAGAGGAAGACGCTCTTCGTGTCGGTGAGCCCACCTGCGTCGGTCGCGGTGAGTCGCAGCTCGAGGTGCGTCGGGTACTCGTGCTCGGGCGCAATGAACGAGCCGCTCGCGCCGGTGAACGACTGCACCGTGTGCTCGTGGCAGTTCGCTGGGCAGTGGTGCAGCACGAGCGTCCACGTGAGCGCCGACGAGCCGAGCGTGCCCTGTTGCGGATCGGTCGCGGACCCGGAGAAGCCGATGACGCTCCCCGCGTGCCAGGTCGTCGACGCCGACGGGGTGAGGATCGTCGCGGTCGGGCGCGTGTTCCCCGCGGTGATGGTGACGGACGCGAGGGCGGTCGCGCCGTGCGGGTCGGTCACGCGGAGTTTCGGTTTGTAGGTGCCGGCCGTGCTGTACGTGCGGCTCGGCGCGACCAGCGTCGAGTCGCCGAAGGTGCCGTTGCCGTCGAGGTCCCAGCTGTAGGCGAGCGTGTCGCCGGGATCGGGGTCGAACGATCCCGAGCCGTCGAACTGCACGACGAGCGGCGTCGGTCCGTCGGTCTTGTTGACGTCGATTGCCGCGACCGGCGGCTCGGTCCCGGCGGTGTAGCGGATGCGGAAGACGTTGCCGCCGCTTATGTCGACGTAGAAGAGGTCGCCGTTCGGGCCGATCTTCAGGTCGACGGGCGTCGCCGCCGCCGACGCGAACGTGAAGCGACTCGCGAGGTCCGGATCGCCGTCCGGGCCGAGCGGCACCGTCCAGATGCAGTTCCGCGCGTAGTCGGCGAAGAAGAGCGCGCCGTCGTAGCTCGTCGGGTACGCGCCGGTCCCGTAGAAGGCGAGGCCGGTGACGGACGAGCTGCCCGTCCCGCAGGCCTCGTCGGGCACGACCTTGGCGCTGTGCTTGTAGGCGTAGAAGGGGTCGGTGGCGGTTCCGGGCGCGCCGTACAGGCCCTCGCAGAGGTTCAGGTTGGCGGCGTCATAGCCGGGCTGTTTGCCGATGCCCTCGTAGCAAGGCCACCCGAAATTCTCGATCGAGATGTCGCCGGTCGCCGCGACGCGATTGATCTCCTCCCACTCGTTCCAGCCGACGTCGCCGACCCAGATCTCGTTCGTGCCGGGACGCGTCGTCATGCGGAACGGGTTGCGGAGGCCGTACGCGATGATCGGGTCGTCGGCGACCGTCGTGCCGCCGACGAGCGGATTGTCGGGCATCGGCGTGCCGGTCACGGGATCGAGGCGCAGCACGGTGCCGTCGTAGCTCTGCGGGTCGGCGGCCGTGAGGAGGTCCTGACTACGGAGCGCGCCGCCCTCGGACGTCGGCGGCGCGAGCGTCGTGCCGATCCCGGTCGGCGGGTCATCGCAGGGGTTCTTCTGCGGGTACCCCTTCTGGCCGTAATCGACGAAGTTGAAGCTCGCGCCGTCGCCGCCGCTCACGTAGAGGGCGCCGTCGGCGCCGAATGCCAGCGTGCCGATCGAATGGCTCGGGTACTGCTGGCAGTAGTTCTCGATGAACACCTGCTCGCTGTTCGCGAGCATCTGGTCGCCGACCGCCGTGAGACGCGACACGCGCCCGAGCACGACGCAGCCGTCGGCGGTGTCACCCGGAGGGCTCGGACAGGGGTCGGAGATCGCGCCGGGCGTGCCCCAGGTCGGCGTCGCCGAACCGGGTTTGTGGTCGAACGCGTAGAGCACGTACACGTACGGCGTCGCGGGAAAGTTCGGGTGCAGCGCGAGCCCGAGGAGGCCGCGATCCCAGAAGTTGTGCGTGTAGGTGGTGAGGTCGGCGAAGATCGTCGGGGTCGTGTCGGAGAGCGACTCGAAGACCTTGATGAGGCCGCTCTTCTCGGCGACGTAGACGCGGCCGTTGCTCGCGAACTGCACGGCGGTCGGTTGGGTCAGGCCGGAGAACGCGGTCGTTTGCTGGAACCCGCTCGGCAATACGACCGCACCCGCGTCGGGCGCGTGCACGAGCACGAAGGAGAGGAGCAGCAGTAGAGGGAGGAGCATCCAGGATCCGGTAGTCCCGTGGGGTGGGAGCGCCACGGCGCTGAATTGTGCGACTACCTGGATGGCATGGTGCGTCGTGGACTTCAACGCGGAAAACGTACGGGACCATGCAACTCGGATGATGCCGCAGCAGATGCGATGCGTGATGCGATTGACTTACCTAAACCCGCATGAAATCTGCTGCAAAAGGAGACGCGCCGTCCTCGCGCGACGCGCGGCAACGTGCTTCCCCATGGCACCTTCTTTCGCCCCCTTTTTCAGGTGCTGGACCGGCGAGCCGGCGCCGAGGCATCTATAGACCATGCGGATTGCGCTGATTTCGGACCTTCACGCCAACGAGGTCGCCTTGCGGGCCGTGCTCGCCGACATCGATCGCGTCGGGTGCGATCAAGTGATCTGCCTCGGCGACGTCGCGACGCTCGGGCCGCAGCCGAACGCCGTGATCCAACTCCTCCGCGAGCGCACCACCCACCGCATACTCGGGAACCACGACGACTTCATGCTGAACCCCGACCTCATCCACAGCTACACCGAGGTTCCGGTCGTGGTGGACAGCGTCGAGTGGTGCCGCGCCCGGCTCTCCGTCGACGAGGTCGCGTTCCTCCGCACGTTCAGGCCGAACCTCGAGCTGCCGCTCGGTGATGGCGCGACGCTCGTGCTCTACCACGGTACGCTGCGCTCCCACATGGAGGACCTGCTCGCGACCACACCGCCCGAGGAAGTCGACGAGATGCTGCTCCATCGCCGCGGCACCGTCATGGCCGGCGGCCACACCCATCTCCAGATGGCCCGCCAGCACAACGGCATCCTGATCGTGAACCCCGGGAGCGTCGGCCTTCCGTTCCGCGAGCACCCGGTGGGTCGTCCGCCGACCCTGATGCAACACGCCGAGTACGCGACGATCGAGGCCACGTCGGGCCGCTGGCCGGCGTGCTGGCCGAGAGCATCGGCTGGCCCGCGTTTTTCAT
>JANNPN010000089.1:0-9363 GCA_031400185.1 Polyangiaceae bacterium | reverse complement strand
ACCACACGTCGAGGATCTCCCGCTCGGTTGCCGAGCGCTTGGCCGCCATCGCGAGCGCGTCGCCGCCGCTCACGGTGCCGTCGCGCGGGCCGCTATGTCCTGTCGGTGCGTGCCGCAGCGGCTGAACCCCTGGAAGCTCGGCGGATGGGGCATGTACGCGGCGCCGCGCTCGCGCTCGCTCGGCATGGAGGTGTTCGGGGCGCCGAGTACGGGCGGAGCGCTCGCGCAGCTCACCGCGCCGACGTCGGCGATCCGCGATGAGGCGGGTCGCTATCTGGAACGGCACCGTTGGCTCCGCCGGCTGGTGCGTCCGACGGCGCTCGCGAGCGCGATCGCCGCGGCGCGCCCGGAGTGGCAAGAGATGAAGGTCGTCGTCTTCGAGCCCGACCTCGAGCCGGCGACCGGTATGGTCGTGATGGACATCCTCGTGCACCGCTACGTGCGCACGAGCGACGGCCTCACCTACGCAGGCGAGCAAGATGCCCGGAACGCCGGCTTGCCGCCGGCGCTGCTCCGCCAGTGGGGGAGGTAGCCGCGCCGGCCACCGCTCACGGGGTCGGGGCGAAGTACGTGAGCGCCTTGTCGAACGCCGCCGCGCCGATCTCTGCGCCGGCGATCCGTCCGTTGAAGTCGTCGCTCGCGGTGTGGATGCCGCCGAACAAGCGCGAGATCCCGGCCTGGTCCGCCGCGTCGTAGTACCGCGCCCACTGCAGGGTGATCGCCTCGGCCGGTCCGATCTCGAATTGCAGGAGCGCATTCGCGGCGACCGGGAACTCGCCGATCCCGCCGGGGAAGTAAGCGCTGCCGGTGAAGCGCGTGAGCAGCTCCGCCGCCGACCGGCTGTACGTGCTGTGACCCGACGTGAAGCCCGCGAACGGCGGCGTGACGAAGGTGTTCCGCTGGTACGGCACCCACTCGACTGCGCGCACCCACTGGACGCCGGAGTATTGCGTCTTCGGGTCCGCCGGCTGGCCGGGCCAGCTGTAGACCGCGACCTCGCCGACGTGCGCGGCGAGGTGCGCGTGACGCTCGCCGGGCGCGCTGCTCGCGGGCGTGACGACCTCGACCAGACCCGGCGCGAGCGGCAGGCCGATCGGGTCGTACGCGGGCCCCATCGGATCCGACGACTGCCCGCGCCCGCCGAGATGGCGGATCATCGAGATCGGCCGGACGGAATCGTAGCGCCGCTTCACCCCCCAGCATTGCACGGCGGCGTCGTGCAGCGCGCCGTTCAGCGCCAGGTAGAGCTTCACGTCCCACTCCAAGCGATCGAGGACGGTCCCGGAGCCGCCGATCCGGCGCTCGAGCAAGGGAGAGTCCGTCACGGTGTTGGCCAGCGAGTTCCAGTGGCCGGGCGGCGTCTCCGACGTCGGACCGTCGGCCCAGTACTCGGCGAGCACGCGCGCAAAGTCGCCGCGCAGGACCAGGTGCGGCGCGTAGGGAGCGTTGGTGACCGGGTTCTGCGGGTAGCCCTGGCCGTCATTGGTGCCGAGCGTGCTGTTGCCCATCGACGCCGGCGAGATGTCGATGCGGACGCCGTCGTCGATCGTCAACTGGCTCGCGTAGTTCAGCACGTCGAGGATGCGCTCCTTGAAGAGCAGGTCGCTCGGCCCGCCGAGCCCGTCGACCTGCGGCGGCGGCCCGGGATCGAGGTACGCGTCGCTCGGGCTCGGCCGCGTGATCGCGAACGGCGTCACGTTCCCCCACTGCGGCCCGACGAAGATCTGCACCTTGCCGGGGATCGGGATGCCGTTCTGGCCGATCATCACGTCGAGCGCCAAGGGCTGCCAGCGATTCGGATTCACCATGTCCGCGCCGGCAATCTTCACGACCAGCGGGTCGTTGACCGGCGCGTAGGTGGGATCCGCGTAGTTGATCGACTCGTTTGCACCGTCGGCGAGGTTGGCCGCGATGACCGTCGCGGCGACGCGGTTCCCGAGCGCCGCGGCCGTGGCGTCGGTGGTGCTGGTGTAGGCGACATCCAAGCCGAGCGCCGCCATGCGGTCGTCGAGGTGCTGGCGCGTGGCGGCGGCGCTGACGGAGAGCGCGTAGCGATGGCGGAGCAGGCGATAGGCCGCGAAGCTGATGGACGTGGCGCGGTCGCGGGCGACGTCTTGCGATGCCCGGCGCTCGTGGTGCTGATACTGGCCGGCGACGGCGTCGTAGGCGGCCCAGGCGTCCCACATCGCGACGCTCAGGTGAAAGAGGTTCCGCGCGTGCACCGGCGGACGAGGCAAGTCGATGCGCACGGCCGCGAGCGCTTCCTCGTCCCACGTCCGCGCGACCGAGGGCGGAAACGCCGTGCCGCCGCAGATGGTGCCTTTGACGGTCGACCCGACCGTTCGGCAGCTCGCGCCGATCGCGCCGGCGTCGTCGAGCGCACGGCACGCGCCGCACCGCGCCTCGCCGCCGGCACAGGTCAGCACTTCGCCGATCGTCGCTCCGCCGCATCCGGCCGTGAAGAGCGTGCCGAGGGGCACGCCGCGACACGCTTTCGCCGCGCGGCTCTCCGCCTGGCGCTTCGCCTTCTCGAGCTTGCCGCCGGGATCGCCGGCGAAACAGGCGCGCAGGTCGTCCTGCGTGACGTCCCCTTTGCGCGACAACGCGTCGACCAGACCCGCGCCGACCACCGTGAGCTGCGTCCGTGCGAGCGACGCCATGGCGCGCGCGACGGCGCGCTGGCAGCGCGCCCCCGCCTTGTCCGCCGACTTCCGGACGATGCCCTCGAGCCCGGCACCGAACACGTCGCCGATGCGGAGGATCCGCGTGAAGGCCTCGTTCACCGGAGCGGCAGCGTCGAAACCGAAGGGCGGCGGCTCCTGACAGCGCTTGGCCTCGACCGCGACCGTCTTCGCCCGCACCGCGGCGAGCCGCCCACGCGGGTCGGCATCGAGACACGTCGCCGGCGTGTGGCCCGCCGGCAGCTTGCCCGCAGCGACGGCGTCGACACACGCGAGAAAGCGGCCGAGCTCGGCGCGCGCCACCCGCGCACCCGCCGCATGCAGCCCGAGCGCGCAGCGGACCTGCGGCTTCGAGAGCGTCGCCGCCGCGGCGTCGCCGGGCCCTGCCGTCAGGAACGCCAGCGCGAGAATCGTCCAGGGGGTTTTCATGAGGCTCCTCACAGGTTCACGTTGCGGGTCGACACTCGAGTTGGAGCGCCGCCTTGATCTTCTTCTTTTCCGGCGTGATGCCGACGACGTGCAGCTTGCGCTTGCCCGCCGACTGCTTGCCCTTCTTCGAGACTTTGAGCGGCACCGTGAAGCCCGAGGGTTCGACGCAGGTGCTGCGCGTCAGGCTCGTGAACTTTCCGCCGGGGGGGAGGCTCGGGGTCGCGAGGCGTTGCAGCTGCATCGCGAGAGCCGCGAGATTGGCGGCGTCGGCCGCGTCCTTCGGCTTGCTCGGCTTCGGGAGGGCGATCGTGAACGACGCGAGCGGTGGCGGCGTGCACTTCGGAAAGCGCGGGTCCTGGTTCCGGATGCAGAGCTGGGCGCGGATGATGCAGCTGCGGTTCCCGAGATCGGGGTCCGCATCGCAGCTCGGATCGCCCTCGCGACACGCGACGGCGAGCCCGGGGATGCCCTTCGCGCTGCGCGCCGGCGTCGGCGTCCCGTACCACTCGAGCGCGCAGGCGAGCTTCGCCGAGCCGCGCGCGGGCGTGCAGGCGTTGGCCGGGGCGGGCCCGTCGCACGCCGCGCCGTTCGCCGGCGGTGCCACGACGCGCAGCCACTGATCCGCCGCGATGCCGGCCTCGACCGTCGTGGCACCATTCGGCCATTCGATCCGGAGCTCGTCGACCGTCGGCGCCGTCCCGAGGCCGAAGTGGGCCACGGTCGGATCCTGCGACTCGAAGTTGCTGCCCGCGCGGAGCTCGCGGAGCTGCGTCGTAGCGCCGGTCTTGACCGTGATGCGGGCCCCGACCCCCGCCGTGTTCGATCCCGGGCCGGCGAGCGTCACGACGAGGAAGTGCTGCGCGGTGCCGCCGTCGTTCCGCAGGAGACGCGCGGGCTGTTGGTTGTTGGTGACGAACAGGTCGAGGTCGCCGTCGCGGTCGTAGTCGAACGCGACGACGCCGCGGCCCTGCCCGGTGTCGACGATGCCGAGGTCGGCGCAGCGGTCGGTGAAGACCCCGGTGCCGTCGTTCACGAAGCAGCGCGACGGGTCGGTGTGGAACTCGGCGGATTCCTCGCCGTTGTTCCAGCCGTTGGTGTGGAAGAGGTCGAGGTCGCCGTCGTTGTCGAGATCGAGGAGCGTGCTCCCCCATCCCCAGTAGCCGACGCGTACGCCGGCCGCGTCGGTCGCGTCGCTGAACACGCCGGCGCCGTCGTTCCGGTAGAGCCGGTTGCCGGTGGTGCCCCAATGGCCCTCGACGACGCCGTTCGGGTCCCAGATGCTGGAGACGAACCAATCGAGGTCGCCGTCGTTGTCCACGTCGCCGATCGCGGCGCCCATGCCGTTCTCGTCCGAAATCACCGCCGTCGTCTGGTCGGCAAACGTCCCGTCTCCTTGGTTGCGCAGCACGGTGCTGGCGCCGAAGTCCCCGGCGACCAGGAGATCGAGCCAGCCGTCGTGATCGACGTCGACGAAGTTCGGGGTGAACGAGAGCGTGATGCCGAGGATCACGAGCACCGGATCGGTGCGGCTGAAGAAGAGCGGCAGGCCGGCAGCCTGGCTGACGTCGGTGAACTTGCCCGCGCCGTCGTTCCGCCAGAGCGAGCCGGGCGCCGCGGGTGGCAGCCCGGTGTTGCCCCACCGGCTGACGGCGAGATCGAGATCGCCGTCGCGATCGTAGTCGCCGAACGCCGCCGAGAAGCTCTGGCCGGGAAGATCGAGGCCGCTCGTCGCGGTCACGTCGGCGAACGTACCGTCGCCGCGATTGTGGAAGAGCGCCGGCGGCGTGCCGGTCATGCCGAGCACGAGCAGATCGAGCCAGCCGTCACCGTCGACGTCGGCAAAGGTCGGCCCGGCGCCGATCCCGAGCGGCAACCGCACGCCCGCCGCCTCGCCGACCTCGTCGAACGTGCCGTCCCCGCGGTTCCGAAAGAGCAGGTTCGGCGCGACGTCGCCGCGGACGACGTAGAGGTCGATCCAGCCGTCGCGATCGTAGTCGCCGGCGGCGACGCCCCCCGACATGCGCTCGCCCTCGCCTGCGGCGCCGCCCGCAACGAGCCCGTGCTGATGGTAGACGCCGGCCGCCGTCGTGACGTCCGTGAAGGTGACGGCGTCAGCGCGCGGAGCCGCGGCCGCCACGAGCAGTGCCACGGCCGCCATGCTCCGAAGGGTGCTCGCGGGGGCGCGTTCGTCAGGAACAGCTTGCATCGGCGGCACCGTCGTCGAAGACGTCGCAATCGCGCGCCAGCCCGTCGGCGGAGTTCAGCAGCAGGCACACGCGGCAGCGGATGCGCTCGTCGAAACAGGCGGCGAGCGCCGGGCCGCTCGCGACGTTGCAGCCGGGAAACGCGCTCGCGAGCGCGACGCCGGCCGCCTCGCACTTCGCCTGGATCACGACCCCCGGGTGCTCGACGCAGCGCTTGGCGATCGTCCCACCGCTCGGGTCGGGCTGCTGCGTCGCGGTCCCGAGGCACGTGTCCTGGAGCTCGGCGGCGTCGCGCACGAAGCCGCCCTTCAGCCCCGCCTTCTTGCAGCGGTTGAACTGGCCGACCCGCCCGTCCACGCAGCGCTGCATCTCCTTCAAGACCGCGGCTTGGCAGCTCCGCACGGCGGAGAGGTCGACGAACGCCGGCTCCGGCGGCGCGCCGAAGAGGTCATCGACGATCGCCGCGCCCGCCGCGAGCGTGACGGCGGGCGGCATGGTGATGCTCGGCGGTCCGAAGGTCGGCGGCATTCCGCCGCACTTCTGGTCGCTCTTCCGGAGCGCCGCGGACACCGGGCCCTGGACGAGCGTGGCGGCGCACTCGGCGACCGTCTGCGGTCCGAGGAGACCGTCGGCCGCGTAGCGGGCGCAGGCGCGGAGCTCCTTCCCGTGCGCGAGCGCGACCTTCCGGACGCCGAGGTTCACGGCGTCGATGCACGCACGGTCAGCGGGCGTGGCGAACTGGGCGTCGCCGCGGGCGGGTAGGCACACCAGGAGCGCCGCCGCCAGCGCGACGGCGCGTCGGAGAGAGCAGCGCAGAGGGGGAAACCAAACCACGGCCTACCTGGTCGTCGTCATCACGGGCTGCACTGCACGAAGTAGCGGGAGCTTCCGGAGCCGTTGAGCGCCGCCGAGCACGACGGCCGCGCGTCGCAGCACGAGCCGATGCCGGCCGGCGGACAGGAGACCGGCTGGCACCCGTCGCCGTCCTCTCCGCCCGCGCCGGCGCACGTGGAGTAGCCGACGAAGCCGTTCACCGAGAAGCGATTCGAAAGGCTGCAGACGAGGTCGATGTTGCCGCCGGGGCGGTTGATCGTGACGCCGCATCCGGGCGCGCCGCCGAGGCTCGCCGTCCCGCCCGGCCACTCGGCGGAATCGAAGAGGCCGCCGCTGTTGCTGTTCATCGTGAACGTGAAGGTCTGGCCGGGACACTTGCACCGCCCGCTGGTGCAGAAGTTCGAGGCGCAGTCGCCGGCGCCGAGACAGACCTGGTTGATCAGGCAGTCGGGGCACGACGCGCCGCCGCAGTCGACGTCGGTCTCGGTGCCGTTCAGGACGGCGTCGACGCAGGTCGGCGCCTGGCAGAGCTCGCCGATGCAGACGCCGCTCTGGCAGTCGGTGCCGGTATCGCACCCGTCGCCGGTGCCGCAATCGGCGCACGACGACCCGCCGCAATCGACGTCGGTCTCGCCGCCGTTCTGGACGCCGTCGATGCAGCTCGCGGCCTGACAGACGTTCCCGACGCAGACTCCGCTCTGACAATCGCTCGGGAGCTGGCAAGCGTCGCCGTTCGGGCAGTCGGCGCAGAGCGGACCGCCGCAGTCGACGTCGGTCTCCATGCCGTTGTCGATGCCGTCCACGCAGGTCGGCGTCTGGCAGACGTTTCCGGTGCAGACGCCGCTCGCGCAGTCGGCGGCGACGCCGCACCCGCCGCCGTTGTCGCACGGCGCGCACGGACCGCCGCAGTCGACGTCGGTCTCCATGCCGTTCTCGACGCCGTCGTTGCAGGTGGGCGCCTGGCACACGCCGCTCGCGCAGACGCCGCTCTGACAGTCGCCGCCGGTCCCGCACCCGTCGCCGTTGGCGCAGCCCGGACAGGTCCAACCGCAGTCCACGTCGGTCTCGTTGCCGTTCTGGATGCCGTCGTTGCACGCCGCCGGCTGGCAGACGTTGCCGCTGCAGATGCCGGTCGTGCAGTCGGACGGCGTGCCGCACGCGTCGCCCGGCTCGCAGTCCGCACACGTGCCGCCGCCGCAATCGACGTCGCTCTCGGCGCCGTTCTCGACACCGTCGTCGCAGGCCGGCGCCACACAGACCGTGCCGTCGCAAACGCCGCTCGCGCAGTCGCCGGCATCGTCGCACCCGTCGCCGTCGGCGCAGCCGACGCAGGCCGAGCCGCCGCAGTCGACGTCGCTCTCGTCGCCGTTCTGCTCTCCGTCGGTGCAACTCGCGGCCGCGCACACGCCGGCGGTGCAGATGCCCGTGAGGCAATCGGCGGCCGTCCCGCATCCCGAGCCGACGCCGCAGCCGCCGCACGGGCCGCCGCAGTCGATCCCGGTCTCGCCGCCGTTCTGCGCGCCGTCGCTGCAGCTTGGGCACGCCGTCGGCACGCCGCGCTTCGCCTTCAGCGTGTAGCCGCTCGCCGTCACCTGATGGCTGATCGTGCTGCCGCTGCCGATGGCGTACTTCGTACAGAAGCGCGCGGTCGCGGGACCGGCGGCGTTTTCGAGCGTGAAGATCGTGACGATGCCGCCCGCCCCCGGCGCCTGCGAGAGGTCGAATCCGCCGAGCCCTTTGGCCGAGACCTGCGCGACCTTGCCGGCTTTCACCGACGCCGCATGCACCGTGGTCGGCCCGGCCGGCGCGATCGTGTTCTTGTACTTCGCCTGCGACGGCGTGACCGAGCTCCACGGCGCGGGCAGCAGCACCACGCCCGTATTGGAAGGCGTATCGACGTAGTAGACCTCGAGCCGGCCGCTCATTTGCGCGGGCGTCGCCGCCGGTCCGAGGTGCACGTCGCTCCCCTTCTGCACCGACTTCAAGCGCTGGACGCCCGTGAAGAGCTTCCGTTGCAGGGAGAGCGACTGGCCGGGCACGCCGACGTCGGACGCCGCCGCCAGGGCGGGCAGCGCCGTGATCGTGAGCGTCGCGAGCGCGACGATGCGGAAGGGGGACGTCATGAGCGACCTCACTATTCGAGACACTGGACGAAGTAGCGGGCGCTACCCGAGCCGTTGAGGGCCGCCGAGCACGACGGCCGTCCGCTGCAGCAGGAGGGCACGCCCGCGGGCGGGCAGGAGTCGGCCTGGCAGCCGTCGTTGTCCTCGCCGCCGGCGCCGAAGCAGTTGGAGTAGCCGTGCCAGCTCTGCACCGAAAACGGCGACGCGAGCGTGCAGGCGAGGTCGATGTTGCTGCTCGGACGGTTGATGGTGACGTCGCAGCCGGCCGAGGCCGCCTGACTCGCGGTCCCGCCCGGCCATTCGGCGGAGTCGAAGACGCCGCCGTTGTTGCTCGACACGCTGAAGGTGAAGAGCCGGTCGCCGCAGGTGCAGTGCGCGTTGTGGCAGGTCGTCGAGCTGCAATCGGCGTTCAGCGTGCAGACCTTCCCGAGGCCGCACGTCGGACACGTGCCGCCGCCGCAGTCGACGTCGGTCTCGACGGCATTCTTCACGCCGTCCGAGCAGCTCGGCGCCTGACAGACGTTCCCGGTACAGACGCCGCTCTGGCAATCGGACGGTCCATTGCAACCGCCGCCAGTGTCGCAGCGGAGACAGGCGCCGCCGCCGCAGTCGATGCCGGTCTCGGCGCCGTTCTTCACGGTGTCGGCGCAGTTCGGCACGCGGCAGAAGCCTCCCATGCACACCCCGCTCGGACACGTGGCCCCGCTGCTACACGGCGTCTGACAGATGCCGCCCGAGCAGCCGCCGGTCAGACAATCGCTGGTGAGGAAGCAGCCCTGCCCCGTCGCACAGCCGGGACACCCGCCGCCGCCGCAATCGACCGCCGTCTCGCCGCCGTTCTTGACGCCGTCCGTGCACGACGGCGGCTGGCACATGCCATCGAGGCAGACGTCGCTGAGACACGTCGCGCCGGACGTACACGCCGACTCGAGGTTGGCGAAGATCGAGTAGTACTGGCCGACCCGCGAGACCTCGACACCGGTCAAACCGAGCCCGAAGAACTGCGGCAAGGGAAACGCCTGGAGCGCCCCCGCGAGGTCCGGAAGGAAGCTCGCCATGACCGAAGGCAGGAAGCTCTGCAGCGTCGTCTCG
>JANNPN010000402.1:0-14984 GCA_031400185.1 Polyangiaceae bacterium | reverse complement strand
ACGAACGCCGCACCATGACGCTCCTCGCACTCATCGCGATCGCCTACGTGTGCGGGTCGATTCCGACCGGCGTATGGCTCGCACGCCGTCGCGGGGTCGCCCCACGCGACATCGGGAGCGGCAACATTGGCGCGACGAACGTCGCGCGCGCCGCCGGCAAGACCGCGGGATTTCTGACCCTCGCCGGCGACACGTCGAAAGGGCTGTTCCCCGTGCTGCTCGCGACCCAGCTCGGCGTCGGCGACGTCGGCCGGGCGCTCGTTGCGTTCGCGGCCTTCGGGGGCCACCTCTTCCCGTGCTTTCTCGGGTTCCAGGGCGGCTAGGGGGTCGCCGTCACGCTCGGCGTTCTCCTCGGCCTGGCGCCCCTCGGGATGGCAATTGCGGTCCCGATCTTCGTTCTGACGGTCGCGGTCAGTCGTTACGTTTCGCTCGGGTCGATCCTCGCCGCCGCCGTGACGCCGGTGGTGCTCGCGGCGCTCGCCTACCCTTACTCGACGACCGTGGCCGCGCTGGTGATGGGGATCACGATCGCCTTCCGGCATCGGGACAACATCCGCCGGATTCGGTTCGGAACCGAGGCCCGGGTCGGGGGCCGGTCCTCGGCCTTCCCCGACTCGGGCTTCGCCTAGCCCAAAGATGCAGCTCTGCCCATAGTTTGGGCAGCAGCTCGCGATCGAAAATCGTAATCCTTCGCGAGCCTCGACTCACTGACCCGCACAGGCCCCCGGCCCTTGACTTGCATGGCATCCTCGATCTTCAACTCGGGTTCATTGTCGATTCGAATGCACGCCATACCGGAGTCGAATGACGCGGGCGGCCCTACGATCGTGACGACGAGCGCGCCGGTATCGACGAACCCAAGACGAGCAGAATCACCACAGCGGAGGATCTCATGAAGAAAGTCGACGCGATCATCAAGCCGTTCAAGCTCGACGAGGTGAAGGAAAGCCTCTCGGCGATCGGCATTCAGGGCATCACCGTCACGGAGGTCAAAGGCTTCGGCCGGCAGAAGGGACACACGGAGCTCTACCGGGGCGCCGAGTACGTGGTCGATTTCCTTCCCAAGGTGAAGCTCGAGATCATCGTGCGAGACGATCAGGTCGCGAACGTCGTCGCCGCGATCGAGAAGTCCGCCAAAACGGGACGTATCGGCGACGGCAAGATCTTCGTCATGCCCATCGATGAAGTCGTTCGCATCAGGACCGGCGAGCGCGGCGAGCAGGCCATCTGACGAAACCACCCGCGAGACCGGCCTGGACGGTCGGCCCACGACTCACACCACAGGAGGGAGACAGCGAATGAGCACGGCGAAGGACGCCATCAAGATGGCGAAGGACAACAAAGCAGTGGCGGTCGACTTCAAGTTCCTCGATTTCCTCGGGATCTGGCAGCACTTCTCGACCCCGATGAGCGAGCTCGAGGACGAGGTGTTCGAGGGCGGGCTCGGCTTCGACGGGTCGTCGATCCGCGGTTGGCAGCCCATCAACGCCTCCGACATGCTCGTGATGCCGGACGCCTCGACGGCGGTCATGGATCCCTTCATGGCCCACCCGACGCTGTCGCTCATCTGCAACATCGTCGACCCGATCACCAAGGAAGAGTACTCGCGCGACCCGCGAAACATCGCCCGCAAGGCCGAGGCGTATCTCAAGTCGACGGGCATCGGCGACACCGCGTACTTCGGACCGGAGCCCGAGTTCTTCGTGTTCGACGACGTGCGCTACGACCAGAACGCGCACAGCGGCTACTACTACATCGATTCCGTCGAGGGCACCTGGAACACCGGACGCGTGGAACAGGGCGGTAACCTCGGCTACAAGCCGCGCCACAAGGAAGGGTACTTTCCGGTCTCGCCAACCGACTCGCAGCAGGATCTCCGCGCCGAGATGGTGCTGATGATGGAGAAGGTCGGCATCCGGGTCGAGCGCCAACACCACGAGGTCGCGACCGCCGGTCAGGCCGAGATCGACATGCGGTTCATGTCGCTCACGAAGATGGGCGACGCCCTCATGTGGTACAAGCACTGCGTCAAAAACGTCGCCTTCAGACACGGCAAGACGGCGACCTTCATGCCGAAGCCGGTCTTCGGCGACAACGGCTCGGGCATGCACTGCCACCAGTCGATCTGGAAGGGCGAGAAGCCGCTCTTCGCAGGCGACGGCTACGGCGGCATGAGCGAGCTCGCGATGCACTACATCGGCGGCATCCTGAAGCACGCGAAGGCGATCGCCGCGTTCAGCAACCCGACCGTCAACTCGTACCACCGCCTGGTCCCGGGCTTCGAAGCTCCGGTCAACCTGGCGTACTCGTCGCGGAACCGTTCCGCGGCGGTGCGTATCCCGATGTACTCGCCGTCACCGAAGGCGAAGCGCATCGAGGTGCGGTTCCCCGACCCTGCGTGCAACGGCTACATGGCGTTCGCCGCCATGTTGATGGCCGGCCTCGACGGCATCGAACGGCGTCTCAGCCCGGGCGATCCCCTCGACAAGGACATCTACGCGCTCACGCCCGAGGAGCTGAAGGACGTGCCCTCGATGCCGGGCTCGCTCGATCAGGCGCTCAAGAACCTCGAAGAGGATCACGAGTTCCTGCTAAAGGGCGACGTGTTTACCGAGGACGTCATCGAGACGTGGATCGAGTACAAGCGGACCAAGGAAATCGATCCGATCCGCCTGCGGCCGCATCCCTACGAGTTCGCGCTCTACTACGACGTATAAGTCGCGATTCGATCCAATTGCCAAACGAGAAGGGGGGCGGGCTCACAACGAGCCGCCTCCCTTTTCCGTCAGGTCGCGGAGCGTTCGGCGGCCGGCGCGCCGAGCAGCGCGTCGAGGCACAGCACGATGACGCCGACCGTGATCGCGGAGTCGGCGACGTTGAACGCCGGCCAGTGGTAGCTGCCGACGAAGACGTCGAGGAAATCGATCACCTCGCCGTAGGCCGCTCGATCGATCATGTTGCCGACGGCGCCCCCGAGGACACCGCCGCACGCCGCGATGACCGCCCAGCGCTCGACCGGGATCGTCCGGACGAACCACAGGAGGACGCCGAGCGCGAGCGCGGCGACAGCGAGCAGCAAAGGGACGCGGACCGCCGCCGCCTGGCCGGCGAAGATTCCGAAGGCGGCGCCGGTATTGCGCACGTAGGTGAGCGCGAAGAACCCGTCGATGACCGGGATCGACTCGTGGAGCTCCATATTGGCGAGGACCATCGCCTTCGTGAGCTGGTCGAGCACGACGACGATCAGCGCCGGAACGAGCGTCCAGCCCCACTTTCCGGTCATGCCCGTCATGCTGGGTTGCTCGCGATCACGGAGGCGCACCGGCCGCAGAGCGCTGGGTTTCGCGGGTCCGCGCCGATGTCGTCACGATAGTTCCAGCACCGCGGGCATTTCTCTCCCGCGACCCGCGCGGCCGCTACCGCGACACCGGGCGGGAGCGTCGGCGCGTCGAGCGATTCGAGCGCACCTCGGGGCACGAGCGTCACGCGCGAAACGATGAAGATCTCGGCGAGGAGCGGGAGGTGCGACTCGAGCACGGCCGCGACCGGCTCGGCCGCGGCGATCCGCACGTCGGCTTCGAGCGAGTGCCCGATCGTGCCGGCGCTCCGGAGGCCTTCGAGCGTCTTGGTGACGGCCGAGCGCACGGCGAGCAGCGTCTCCCACTCCGCAGCGAGGGCTGCATCGCGGAGGCCCGGGTCGACGGCCGGGAAGTCGGCAAGCAACACGCTCGTCGGCCGCGTCGGATCGGCGGGCATGTAGCCCCAGAGCTCCTCGGCGGTAAACGAGAGAACCGGCGCCATGATCCGTACGAGCGCCTCGAGAAGATGGTGCAACGCCGTCTGTCCGGAACGACGCTCGAGCGAGGTCGCGCCTTCGCAGTAGAGACGATCCTTCACGATGTCGAGGTAGAGCGCCGAGAGGTCGACGCTGCAGAAGTTGTTGAGCGCGTGGTAGACGGCGTGGAACTCGAAGGCGTCATACGCACGCCGGCAGCGCTCGATCAGGCTTTGCAGGCGGTCGAGGATGAAGCGGTCGAGCTCGAGCAGCTGGCTCGCCGGCACGAGGTCGCGCGCGGGATCGAACCCGACGAGGTTCCCGAGGAGGAAGCGCGCCGTGTTGCGGATGCGTCGGTACGCCTCGCTCGCGCGGTCGAGGATCTCCTTCGAGATGCGCACGTCGTCGCGGTAGTCCTCGGCGGCGACCCACAGGCGCAGGATGTCGGCGCCGTGGCTCGCGACGATCTGCTGGGGCGCGACGACGTTGCCGACCGACTTCGACATCTTGCGGGCGTCCTCGTCGAGGATGAACCCGTGCGTGAGCACCGCTTTGAACGGCGCCCGTCCCCGCGTCCCGACCGAGGTGAGGAGCGAGCTCTGGAACCAGCCGCGATGTTGGTCGCTGCCTTCGAGATACAGGTCGGGTTGCGTCGCGAGCTCGGGACGGCGCTCGACGACGGCCGAGAAGCTCACGCCCGAGTCGAACCAGACGTCGAGAATGTCCTCTTCCTTCGTGAACGTCGTTGCCTTGCACTGCGTGCACGCGAAGCCCGCCGGGACGAAATCGTCGACCGGCCGCGTGAACCACGCGTCCGAGCTTTCCTTCGCGAAGATCTCGGCCGCGTGCGCGAGCAGGATCTCGTTCGTGCTGGTCGTGCCGCACTGCTCGCAGTGCAACGCGACGATCGGCACGCCCCACGCGCGTTGCCGCGAGACGCACCAATCGGGGCGAGCGCTCACCATGCCGCCGATCCGGTCGCGGCCCCACGCGGGAATCCACTGCACGTTCTCGATCGCGTCGAGCGCGCGGCCCCGCAGGTCCTTCGTCTCCATCGAGATGAACCACTGCTCGGTCGCGCGGAAGATGATCGGCTTGTGGCAGCGCCAGCAGTGCGGATACGCGTGCGCGAGCGGCACCGCGTGCAGCAGGTGCCCGAGTCCTTCGAGGTGCGCGATGATCTTGGCGTCGGCCTCGAAGACCTTCGTCCCGCCGAAGTGCTCCACGGCAGAGACGAACCGTCCGCGGCCGTCGACCGGCGCGTAGACCTCGAGCCCGTACCGGAGCCCGACCTCGTAGTCCTCCTGGCCGTGTCCGGGCGCCGTGTGCACGAGCCCCGTCCCGGCCTCGAGCGTGACGTGCTCACCAAGGATGATCGGCGACTCACGATCGAGCCACGGATGGCGTGTGCGGACGCCTTCGAGCGCCGCGCCTTGCACGGTCGCGAGCACGCGCGGCTCGTCGCCCGCGACGTTGTCGACGATCGCCGTGAGCTTCGGCAGAAGTGCGCGGGCGATGATGATCGACCCGCCGGTCCGCGCCGCGACGACCGCGTACTCGATCTCGGGATGCGCCGCGATCGCCATGTTGGCGGGGAGCGTCCACGGCGTCGTCGTCCAGATCGCGGCCGCGATCGGTCCGGGCACGTCCTTCAACGCCGCGGGGTACGGCTCGACGAGTGGGAACGCGACGTAGATCGAGCGCGTCGTGACGTCGCGGTACTCGACCTCGGCCTCCGCGAGCGCCGTCTGGCACGACGCGCACCAGTGGACCGGCTTCTTGCCGCGGTAGAGCTCGCCGCTCGTCACGAACTTCGCGAGCTCCCGCACCTCCGTCGCCTCGTAGCCGTACTCGGTCGTGAGATACGGATTGGACCAGTCGCCGATCACACCGAGACGCTTGAAGTCCTCGCGCTGCACGTCGACGAACTTGGCGGCGTAGTCGCGACAGAGCTTGCGGATCTCGGCCTTTCCGAGCGCGGCCTTCTTTTCGGCGCCGAGCTTCTTCTCGACCTCGTGCTCGATCGGCAGCCCGTGACAGTCCCAACCGGGAACGTAGGGCGCGCGGAAGCCCGCCATGTTCTTGTACTTCACGATCACGTCTTTGATGATCTTGTTGAGCGCGTGACCGAGGTGGATGTTGCCGTTCGCGTACGGCGGTCCGTCGTGGAGGAGGTAGGTGGGCTGGGAGGCGCGGGCCGCAAGCCCGGCCCTGTACACATCGATGCGCTCCCAGTGCGCGAGAATCTCGGGCTCGCGCGCCGGCAGGTTGGCGCGCATCGGGAACGGCGTCGTCGGGAGGTTCAGGGTGCCCTTGAAGTCGGGGCCACCGCTCTTGCTCATCGGCGACCGCCCATCAATGCGCGCCGGGAAGCCGGCGTCGCACGCCGCCCCCGCGCGACGCGCGCTGCACGCCGCCGAAGTCGAGACGCCACTCCTTGCGCACGCCCCGGTAACAACAGCACAGCTCGCTGTCCATGTCGTTGATGAAGGTGCGCTGTTTCCCGTCTTCGAAGAGGATGCGCACGATGCACGTGCCCCCCGGCACGACCGACGTCATCACTTCGACGACGGCTCCAATACCCCACTCCACGTACACGGCGTGCTGCACGCGGTCACCGAGCCGGAGGAACAGACGTTTCTCTCCATCGAGCACTGCATCGGTCCTTCCATTCGCAAGGTACCCGATCGATTTCGACAACGCCACCCGAATCCCTTACGGCTTCCTCCCTTGACACCTCGGGCGTGCCCTCACAGACTCCGAGGCGTTTCCATGGGTCAAGACTGGAAGACGTTGAGCGTGGTCGTCGTGCTCGCGGCGATCGTCGGGTGGATCGTGGTGCGCCGCGTGACCGCCCCTGCGCATCCGGAGACCGAGCGGGTCGCCGCCGCACAAAGACCCGTGCGGCCGCCCGAGCCGGCCCCCGAGGTCGCGCCCGCAGAACCCGCCGTAGCGCCGCCGATAGCCGCGCGAACGGCGTCTGTGCCGTCCGTCGCCGTCCCGGCCAACGGCGGCGACGGCGACCTCGCGAACATCGACCAGGACCTGGCGGCGCTCGCGCAAGCGCTGGCGCGGGATCAGCGCATCGAAGACCGCGTGATGCCGCGAATCAACGACGTATTGGACGTGCCGGGCGTGACCTCGTATCGCCGCGCGCCGGATTTCTGGGAGCCGGCTCTCGGCGGCTCCGGAGGAATGCAGCGATGAAGAAACTCGGTCGAGCCGTCGTGATCGCGGCAGCGCTCGTGGGAACGGTCGCGATCGGCGCGGGCGCCGCGGAGCGCGCCCGCCGCGAACGCTCGGGTCACGGCAAGGAAATGCAGCAGATGGAGCAGCAGATCCGCGCGGGGCGCTCCGTCACCAAACGCGTGCAACGCGACCCGCGCGCGTCCGCGGACGTGAAACAGAAGGCGACGCAGCTCGATGCGCTCCTAGATGCCCGCGAGCAGACGCTCGCAAAGCTGAACGCGGCGTATCGGGGTTTCCTCGCACAACACAAGGCGGAGCTCGACGAGCTCGAGGACCTTCGTAAGCGGGCACTCGCGCTCGACGAGCGCCTCGGCGAGGCGCGCACGGTGCTCGTGCAGGCGAACAAGACGGACATCGACGAGCTCAAGCGAACCTCGCAGGAAGCGCGACAGTTGGTCGAAGGGCTCCGAAGCTCCTACGAGGTCGACCGCCGTTCGCGCCGCTGAGCCGACCTCCCGGTTCGTGTGCTCAGAACTCCGACCCGCCGTCCGGCGCAACGTCGATGCGCGCACCCTCTACGACGACCGGAACGATCCTCCGCCCCTTCGTGAGCTTCAAGAGCTCGGGCACGACCTGTGGCTGAAGGCTGACGTCGATCTCGGTGAAACGGGCCCCGCGCGCCACGAGGGCGTCGCGCGCGCGATCACAGTGCGGGCAGGCGTGCGTCACGTACAGCGTCACGAGGGCAGCCACGGCCTCCGGCTAACACGGCGGCATGGCGCCGGACAACGCTCATGAGCGGTGCGGGTGAGCTCGTCGACGTCGTCGACGGAGACGACCGCGTCCTGCGTCGGGTGACGCGTGCAGAGATGCGTCGCGGCAACCTGCTCCACCGCGCCGTCTACCTGCTCGTCCAGAACGCAAGAGAAGAGCTACTCGTCCACCGCCGCACGACGACGAAGGACGTCTACCCCGGGTTTTTCGACGTGACCGTCGGCGGCGTCGTCGGTGCGGGCGAGGACTACGACGCAGCCGCGCGCCGTGAGCTCGCCGAGGAGGTCGGCATCGTCGGCGCTCCACTGACGCCGCTCTTCGGCGTCCGTTACGAGGACCCGTCGACGAAGCTCGTCGGTCGGGCGTACCTCGCTCGCCACGACGGCCGGGTGGCGCTCCAAGCGGAGGAGATCGTCTGGGGCGCGTTCGTCGGGCTGGACGAGGTGGAGCGGATCATACGAGAGGAGCGCTGCTGCCCCGACGGGATCCAGGTGTTGCGGCGGTGGCTCGCGGAGCGGCCACCCGCGGTCACGAGGTCGTCTTGATGATGATCAGCTGACCGGTCCGCAGACGCGACCCCTCGAGGTTGTTCGCGGCGGTGAGGTCGCGAACCGAGATGCGGTGGCGCCGGGCGATCGTCCAGAGCGAATCGCCGGGCCGGACGACGTACTGCAGCAGCGGCGGGAGCCGCATGTTGGGGAAGTAGTGCATCGCGTTGCCCGCGACGTGGGCTGCCGCCAGCACCTCGGCGTAGAAGTTCTGCGCCGCGAACCCGAACGTCGCCCCGTCGTAGCCGCGTACGATTTCGTCGATCGTATCGACACCGACGGCCGCGCGCGCGCGTGCCATCCCCGCAACCCCGTAGTTGTAGGACACGATGGCGAGCGGCCAGCTCCCGAGGACCGTCCGGGCCCGTGCCAGGTGAAGCGCCGCGACCTCCGTCGAGCGTACCGGGTCGAAGCGCGCGTCGGCGTCCCCGCCGGTCTTGTCGTAGTGCGCGAACGTCTCTCGCGTGAACTGCCAGAGCCCGGCCGCACCGGAGCGCGAGACCGCTTGCGGATTGAAGGACGATTCGACGTGCGGAACGTACACGAGCTCGGGCGGCAGCTTCGCCTCGCGGAAGATGCGCCTGATGCCCGGCAGGTAGAGCTCGGCGCGTGCGAGACCGTCGATGAACGGCTCGCGCATGCCGCGCTGAGCACGGATGTTTCCGAGCGCGCGGACGTACGCAACGGGCCCCGCATGCACACCGAAAAGCGCCTTCAGCCGCAGGCGCTCCGGCGACGCGGGCGCGATGATGTGAAACAGGTTTTCGGTCGCGAGCTGGCTGAGCAGACGCTCGTAGCTCGCGCGGGTGGCGTCGATCGGAGTGGTGTCGCCGCCCGGACCGTACGGCACGACGTCGTACACCCGGGTTGGATCCTCGCGGTCGTGCAGGACGGCTTTGGTGTGCGAGACCTTGGTGAAGACGTCGACCCAGAAGCGAACGCGCGCCGTCATCGCTGCCGACACGGGGAGTTGCGCGCTGAATTCGAGCGGCACGTCGCGCGCTGAAACCGAGGCCGCGCTGCAGACACACGCCAGGATCAATGCCGAAACGATCAACTGCCGTGCCGCGGCGGGGGTGCCCATGGGCGGAACCGAAGCGAAGCGATCAAGCCACAAGCCCCGGAGATCGGCAAGGGAAACTTTTGCACTCGCCGTGCGGGCCGCCATGTCAGAACGTCGTTCGCCGCGAATGATCGCAACCGTGCGCGTCAGCGAACGGCGTCGAGCCCGGTGATGTCGCGACCGACGATCAGCGTGTGCATGTCGTAGGTCCCCTCGTAGGTGTTGACCGTCTCGAGATTCAGCATGTGTCGGATCACCGGGTATTCGTTCACGATGCCGTTCGCGCCGAGGATGTCGCGCGCGAGCCGCGCGATGTGCAGCGCTTGTCCGACGTTGTTGCGCTTGGCGAGCGACACCTGCTGCGCACGGATGCGGCCTTCGTCCTTCAGGCGACCGAGGCGATGCGCGAGGAGCTGCGCCTTCGTGATCTCGGTGATCATGTCGACGAGCTTCTGCTGCACGAGCTGGAAGCCGGCGATCGGCCGGTCGAACTGCACGCGGTGGAGGGCGTAGTCGAGCGCCGTCTCGTAGCACGCCATCGCCGCTCCGATCGCGCCCCAGACGATGCCGTAGCGCGCCTGGTTCAGGCAGCCGAACGGGCCCTTGAGACCCGTCACACCGGGGAGGAGCGCCGATGCTGGGAGGCGCACGTCCTCCAGCACGAGCTCGGAGGTGACCGAGGCCCGGAGCGAGAACTTGCCCTTCAGATCGTGAGCGCTGAACCCGGGCGTGCCGCGCTCGACCAGGAAGCCGCGGATCTCGTCATCGGGTGTCGTCTTCGCCCAGACGATCGCGACGTCGGCGATGCTGCCGTTGGTGATCCAGCGCTTCACGCCCGACACGACCCAGTCGTCGCCCACCTTGCGCGCGCGGGTCTCCATGCCGCCGGGATCCGAGCCGTGATCGGGCTCGGTGAGTCCGAAGCAACCGATCGCCTCGCCGCGCGCCATGCGCGGGAGCCAGCGCTGCTTCTGCTCCTCGGTACCGTACGCGTAGATCCCGTACATCGTGAGCCCGCCCTGGACAGAGGCCATCGAGCGGAGGCCGCTGTCGCCGCGCTCGAGCTCCTGCATGACGAGCCCGTACGCCACGTTGTTCATGCCCGCACAGCCATAGCCGTGCAGGTTGGCGCCGAAAACGCCGAGCTCGCCGAGTCGCGGGATCAGCTCCTTCGGGAATTCCTCGCGGCTGAAGCAGCCTTCGAGGAGTGGGAGACACTCGTGCTCGACGAAGGCGCGGACGGTGTCACGGGTGATGCGCTCTTCGTCGGACAGGAGCGCGTCGAGCTCGTAGTAGTCGGGGGCCGGCATGGGCGGGGATGCTACTGCCGCCCCGGAGCCGGCTCAAGCGAGCGGCGCGCCGGTTTGGAGCCAGTTCGATCGGGGCATATAAGATTCTCTAGCTTAAAGGAGGTCGGCGATCAGCCGAGCTAATCCATGCATCTCGAGACCCTGCAAGTGTTCTGTGATCTGGTCGAGACCGGCAGCTTCTCCGCGGCTGCGGCGCAAAACTTCATCACGCAATCGGCGGTGAGCCAGCAAGTGCGCGCGCTCGAAGCCCGCTTCGATCGGCCGCTGATCGAGCGCACCAAGGGCAACGTGCAACCCACACCCGCGGGCCAGCTCCTGTACCAGGCGAGCAAGGACATCACCCAGCGCTACCGCGATCTCCGGGAGCAGATACAGAGCTTCGGGAGCGTCGTGAGCGGCAGCGTACGTCTCGCGACCGTACACAGCGTCGGGCTCTACGAGCTCTCGGAGCCGCTCAAGAAGTTCCTGAAGGCCTACCCGCAGGTGAACGTGCACATCGAGTACAGCCGCGCGTCGAAGATCATCGAGGACGTCTTGGCCGGCCGCATCGACCTCGGCATCGTGGCCTATCCTGGACGTCGGCCGCAGATCGCGGTCATCCCGTTCCGCGAGGACCGTCTCGTGCTGGTGTGCGCCGCGCACCACCCGTTCGCCCGCCGGCGCTCGATTGCAATCAAGGAGCTCGAGGGCCAGACCTTCGTCGGCTACGAGCGCGACATCCCGACCCGCCGCGCGACCGATCGTCTCTTCAACCGGAAGGGCGTGACCGTCCGCTACGTGATGGAGCTCGACAACATCGAAACCATCAAACGCGTCGTCGAGATCGGCGCCGGCGTCGCGCTCGTCCCGGAGCCGGCGATCAAGCAGGAGGTCAAAAACCGCACGCTCGCCGCGGTCCAGCTGAGCGACGAGGCGCTTTACCGTCCGCTCGGCATCCTCCATCGCCAGGGGCGACACTTCACGCCGGCGATCGAGCGGTTCATCGCGGAGCTGAAGTAACGGCGGACGCGCGTCGGCTCAGGCCGTGAGCGCCGGCACCACACGCTCCCCGAAGAGCCGGATCGTCTCGGGCGGCGCAAAGTCGCCGAACATGACCGTGAACAGGCGAACACCGTTCGCGATCTTCTCGCGCAAGCCAGCGGCAACGGCGTCCGGCGTACCGCGCACAGCGACCGCGTCGAGATCGGCGAACCCAGAGAGCAGCTGCTTGGCGCGGGTCCAGCGGTCCGCGAAGTCGGCGTCGTCGGATCCCAGCACGACCAGGACCTGCTCCGACACGGTGATCTCCGCAGGGTCGCGCCCGATCTCGGCGCAGTGCGAGCGCAGCACCTCGAGCTTGTGCGGCAGCTCGTGCGCGGAGTTCATCGGGCAATTCCAACGATCGGCGTATTTGGCGACGACCTTGAGCAACAATTGCTCGCCGGCGCCGCCGATCGTGATGGGCGGCGCGGGTCGTTGCACGGGCTTCGGATTGTTGGGGGCGTCGTCGAGCGCGTAGTACTTGCCCTGAAAGGTCGAGCGGGGCTCCGTGAACAGGCGGCGGATCACCTCGAGCCCTTCTTCGAGCTGCTCGATCCGGACGCGCGTGCTCGGAAAGTGGTAGCCGTACCCGCGATACTCCTCGTCCATCCAGCCGGCGCCCATGCCGAGCTCGAGGCGTCCGCCCGACACGGCGTCGAGCGACGCGGCCATCTTCGCGACCAGCGCCGGGTTGCGGTACGAGTTGCAGAGCACGAGGCTCCCGAGCCGGAGGCGGGTCGTGCGCATGGCGAGCGCCGCGAGCGCCGTCCAGATCTCGACGTAGTCGAGGTCCGGCATGCCGCGCGCCCACATGTGATCGGCGAGCCAGAGGGAGTGGAGCCCGGCTTCCTCGCAAGCGAGCGCCCGCTCGGACAGCGCGGCGAAATCCAATCCGGCCTGGGGCAGAAACACCCCACACGCGACGCCATCGATGTGCATCCGCACCTCCGCGCCGCCGAGAGCGGCGGCGGGATTACAGCACACGCTCTTCAGGGCGGGAAACCCGCGTTCGACTGTGACAGCCGGGGAACCGCGTGATAGAGCTGCCCGCCCCAGGAGGTTTTTCGTGTCGTCCACCGCCAAGTTGCGTGTCGCTATCGTCGGCGCGACCGGCATCGCCGGTCAGCAGTTCATCGATGCTCTCCGTGATCACCCGTGGTTCGAGATCGCCGCGCTGGCGGCGTCCGAGCGCTCGGCCGGGAAATCCTACGGCGAGGCGCTCCGCGACGCGAAAAGTGGGGCCGTCCGCTGGTGGTGCCCCGAGGCCCCGCCGCCCGAGGTGACGCGGCTGCCCGTGGTCGCGGGCTCGGATTTCGACGCGGCGTCGGTCGACGTGGTCTTCTCGGCGATCGAGAGCGAGCCGGCGCGCGAGCTCGAGCCGCGCTGGGCGGAGCTCCGGCCGGTCTTCAGCACCGCGTCCGCGTACCGCTACGAGGAGGACGTGCCGCTGCTGATTCCCGGCGTGAACCTGAGCCACGCCCCGCTGCTCAAGACGCAACAGCAACGGCGCGGCTGGAAGGGGTTCGTGGCCCCGATTCCGAACTGCACGACGACGGGCCTCGCGATCGCGCTGGCACCGCTGCATCGCCACGTCGGCGTCGAAAAGGTCGCGATGACGTCGATGCAGGGTATCTCGGGTGCGGGGCGCTCACCCGGCGTCGTCGCCCTCGACCTCCTCGACAACGTGATCCCGTACATCCCGGGCGAGGAGGAGAAGGTCGCGAAGGAGACCGCGAAGATCCTGGGCACGCTCGGCAAGGGCGCGATCAACCCGGCGCCGATCACCGTGTCGGCGACCTGCACGCGGGCTGCGGTTCTCGAAGGACACACCGAGGCTGTGTCGGTGTCGCTCGGAGACGCGTGCTCGCCCGCCGCCGCGGCGGCCGCGATGCGCGAGTATCGCGGCGGAATCGAGGATCTGCCCTCGGCACCGCGCCACATGATCACGGTGCACGACGATCCGTTCCGCCCGCAGCCGCGCATCGATCGCGACGCCGACGGCGGCATGACGACGTCGGTCGGTCGGCTCCGTCCGGACGCGCTCTGGACCCACGGTCTCCGGTTCGTCCTGGTGTCGCACAACACCAAGTTCGGCGCCGCAAAAGGCGCCGTGCTGCTCGCCGAAGCGCTCCGCCGCGACGGCTATCTCTGACCCGGCACGCGCCGGCGTCGCTGCGGCGGCGCCGGCGCGGTCGGGCTCGCGCCCGTGCGACACGCCCGGCGGACCGGACACCGCGGACAGGCGGGCCGGCGTGCGGTGCAGATCATCGCACCCAGATCCATGATGCCCTGGTTGAACGGATAGCCGCGGCCGGGCGGAATCGCCGCCTGCGCGAGGGCCCAGAGACGCGCCTCACGGCCGCGCCGGCGGCGTCCCGCCCCGAAAACGCGGGTCAGCACGCGAGCAGCGTTGGTGTCGAGGATCGCGGCGTCGAGCCCGAACGCAAACGACGCAACCGCTCCCGCGGTGTACCGCCCGATACCCGGAAGCCGCACCAGCTCTTCCGGAGTTCCCGGAAAGCGTCCGCCATGGCGCTCCGCAACCTCGCGCGCCGCACGCTGAAGGTTGCTCGCACGCCGGTAGTAGCCGAGGCCGTCCCACGCCTCGCGGACCGCTCCCTCCGACGCGGCGGCCAGGTCTGCCGCCGTCGGATAGCGGGCGAGAAAGCGCGGATAGTAGTCGAGGACGCGCTTCACTTGCGTCTGCTGGAGCATCACCTCCGAGACCAGGATCTCGTAGGGATCCCGTGTCCGTCGCCACGGGAGGTCGCGACCGTGCCGGCCGTACCAGGCGAGCAACGCCCGCCGGAACGTCGCGAGCCGCACGGCGTCCACGCGGAGCCGCGGTCTTTGACGACGCGCAGCGTCGCCCGCTGCTCGACGTTTTTCGCTTCTCATCCCGAAAGTCACACGGTTAGAATCAGCTCCCGTCACCGGCCACCGTCATGCCGCTCAATCTCCGCCAGCGCGCCATTCGATTCGCCACGAGTCTCCTGACCAAGCCGCTCGGCCGCTATCAACGCCGCGCGACCAACGACCTCGAGAGTTTGCGGCGTCATATCAAGAAAGGCGACGTGGTGCTGGTCGAAGGCGACCAGCGCGTGAGCGAGGTCATCAAGTACTTGACGCAAAGCTCGTGGTCGCATGCCGCCATCTACGTAGGCGACGAGCTATGGCGCCGAAACCCTGGGCTCCGCCACGTGCTGCGCACCGAGTTCGGCGACGACGCACAGCACCTGGTCGTCGAGGCGCTCGTCGAGGAAGGGGTGGTCGCCTCGCCGCTCTCCAAGTACCTCGACTTCAAC
>JANNPN010000381.1:0-16262 GCA_031400185.1 Polyangiaceae bacterium | reverse complement strand
CCAGCGAGGCACCGACGGGCAGTATGCGCTGGGTGGCCGGAACCCGGCGACCGTAGAAGCCATCCCCGACCCGCCCGCCTGCTGCCACCGCTTCCGATTGCTCTCGTCGCGCCAGGATCGAACCGAGACAGTACCTCCGCTTGGCATCATCGACCGTCTTCCGTTACATCAGGCGCCTCGATTCCACCCCACGGGAGGCACCATGGCAGAGGCCTACATCATCGACGCGGTACGCACCCCGGTCGGCCGCAGGCGCGGCGGGCTCGCGACCGTCCACCCCGCCGATCTCGGCGCCCACGTGCTGCGCACCCTCGTCGACCGCACCGGCATCGACCCGGCCGCGGTCGAGGACGTGATCTTCGGTTGCGTCGATACCATCGGCCCTCAGGCCGGCGACGTCGCCCGCAGCTGCTGGCTCGCGGCGGGCCTGCCCGACGTAGTGCCGGGCGTCACCATCGACCGCCAGTGCGGCTCGGCGCAGCAGGCGGCCCACTTCGCCTTCCAGGGCGTCATGAGTGGCACCGCGGATCTCCTCGTCGCAGGCGGGGTCCAGAACATGAGCATGATCCCGATCTCGTCCTCGATGCTCGCCGGCGAGGCGTACGGCTTCGCCGATCCGTTCTCGACGTCGGAGGGCTGGCTCGAGCGCTACGGAAGCCAGGAGGTCTCGCAGTTTCGCGCCGCCGAGATGATCGCCGAGAAATGGGAATGCACCCGCGAGGACATGGAGCGCTTCGCGCTCGAGAGTCACCGCCGCGCGCTCCAGGCGATCGACGAGCACCGGTTCGATCGCGAGATCGCGCCGTTGAAGGGCGTGAGCGTCGACGAGGGCCCGCGCCGCGACACGACCCTCGAGAAGATGGCGACCCTGAAGCCGCTCCGCGAAGGTGGCCGCCTCACCGCGGCCGTGTCGAGTCAGATCTCGGATGCGTCCGCCGCGCTGCTGATCGCGTCGGAGCGCGCCGTCAAA
This sequence comes from Polyangiaceae bacterium, assembly GCA_031400185.1. Lineage (GTDB taxonomy): Bacteria > Desulfobacterota > Binatia > UTPRO1 > UTPRO1 > UTPRO1. The sequence continues at coordinate 15,292 of JANNPN010000381.1, read as the reverse complement.
GACCACGGGTTGAAGCCGCGCGCGCGCGTCCATCACATGAGCGTCCGCGGCGCCGACCCCGTGTGGATGCTGACCGCCCCGATTCCCGCGACCGCCTACGCCTTCGCGAAGTCCGGCATGACCAAGAACGACATCGACCTCGTCGAGATCAACGAGGCCTTCGCGTCGGTCGTGCTCGCCTGGCAGAAGGAGACCGGGTTCGATCCGGCGAAGGTGAACGTCAACGGCGGCGCGATCGCGCTCGGCCATCCCCTGGGTGCCACCGGTGCCCGGCTCATGACGACGCTGCTCTGCGAGCTCGAGCGCACCGGGGGCCGCTACGGTCTTCAGACGATGTGCGAGGGCGGCGGCCAGGCCAACGTCACGATCATCGAGCGCTTATGAGCGCTCGTGGAATACAGAGACTCTAGATGCCGGGCATCTGCGACGGTCGCGTCGTCATCATCACCGGCGCCGGCCGCGGCATCGGCCGTGCGCACGCTCTGGCTTTCGCCGCGGAGGGCGCCAAGGTCGTCGTGAACGACATCGGCACCGCCCTCGACGGCCGCGGCGAGGCGACGACCGGCCCCGCGGCCGAGGTCGTCGACGCGATCCGGGCGGCCGGCGGCGAGGCGGTCGCCAACGGGGACGACGTCGCCGAGTGGGCGGGCGCGGGCCGGATCGTGCAGACGGCGCTCGACGCGTTCGGGCGCCTCGATGTCGTCGTCAACAACGCCGGATTCGTCCGCGACCGGATGTTCGTGTCGACGTCCGAGGAAGAATGGGACGCGGTCGTGCGCGTGCACTTGAAGGGACACTTCTGCGTGGGCCGCCACGCGACCGCGCATTGGCGCGATCGCGCCAAGGCCGGCGACAAGGTCGACGCCCGCATCATCAATACGAGCTCGGGTGCCGGGCTGCAGGGCTCGATCGGACAGAGCGCCTACTCGGCCGCCAAGGCCGCCATCGCGGCGCTCACGCTCGTGCAGGCGGCCGAGCTTCGCCGCTACGGCATCACTGCGAACGCGATCGCGCCGGCGGCGCGGACGCGGATGACCGAGACCGTGTTCGCCGACATGATGGCGAAGCCCGACAGCGGCTTCGACGCGATGGCACCCGAGAACGTGTCCCCGCTCGTCGTCTGGCTCGGAAGCGCCGAGGCGCGCGACGTGACCGGGCACGTGTTCGAGATCGCCGGCGGCAAGCTCAACGTCGCCGACGGCTGGCACACCGGGGTCGGCGTCGACAAGGGGGCGCGCTTCGCGCCCGCCGAGATCGGTCATGCCGTCCGCGAGCTGCTCGCCCGGGCGACGCCGGCGCAGAAAGTGTACGGCGCGTGAGCGGCCGACACGGTCGCGCGGCACGATGAACTTCGCCCTCGACGACGACCAGCAGCGGCTGCGCGAGACGGCACGGTCCTTCCTCGCCGCGCACGCGGGCTCCGCGGCCGTCCGCGCCGTGATGGCCACCGAGCGCGGATTCGATCCGGCGCTCTGGAAGCGCATCGCCGGCGAGCTCGGCTGGCCCGCGGCGATCGTCCCCGAGGAGCACGGCGGGCTCGGACTCGGCCAGATCGAGCTGATGGTGCTCATGGAGGCGATGGGTGGCGCCCTGCTCTGCGCGCCGTTCTTCTCGACGGTCTGCCTCGCCGCGAACGCGCTCGTGGTCGGCGGTACGCCGGCTCAGCAGGCGGCGTGGCTTCCCGCCATCGCAGCGGGCACGACGACGGCGACCGTCGCGCACGCCGAGCCGACGGGCCGCTGGGACGCCGACGGCGTCACCGCGATCGCGCGCGCCGACGGCGGCGACGTCGTGCTGTCGGGGCGGAAGTCCTTCGTCGTCGACGGCCACACCGCCGACCTGCTCCTCGTGGCCGCGCGCGCGCCGAGCTCGCAGGGCACCGAGGGTGTGCAGCTCTGGCTCGTGCCCGCGTCCACCCCCGGGCTCGAGCGCCGCGTCCTCGGGACAATGGACGAGACGCGCCGGCTCGCCGAGGTGACGCTCGACGGCGTCCGGGTCCCGCGTTCCGCCGCGCTCGGCGACGGCGCCGCCGGCTGGGCCGCGCTCGCTACCACGCTGCAGCTCGCGACGGTGGCCCTCGCCGCCGAGCAGGTCGGCGGCGCCGAGCGCTGCGTCGATCTCGCGGTCGCGTATGCGGGCGAGCGTGTCCAGTTCGGCCGGCCGATCGGGTCGTTCCAGGCGATCAAGCACAAGTGCGCCGACATGCTCATGCGGGTCGAGGCCGCGCGGTCGGCGACCTATTACGCGGCCTGCGCCGCGAACGAGGGCGGCACCGACCTCGCGGTCGCCGCATCGCTCGCCAAGGCGTATTGCTCCGACGCCTACTTCCAGTGCGCGGCCGACTGCCTGCAGGTCCACGGCGGCGTCGGCTTCACGTGGGAGTACGACGTGCACCTCTATTTCAAGCGGGCGAAATCGAGCGAAGCGCTCCTCGGCGACGCCGCGTACCACCGCGAGCTCGTGGCCCGGCACCTCGCCCTTTGACGTAGCTCCCCGCCGGCGCTTCGTGCTACGCACTCCCGAGACCCACCTCGAGGAGGCTTCCCCCATGCCGTTCCCCCGCCGTGCCGTGCTGCTCGCTTTGCCGCTCGTCCTGTTGGCCGCTCCGACCTCCGTCCGCGCGCAGTGCGCCGGCGATTGCGGTGCCGACCTCGCCGCCGTTCCGAAGACCGTCGAGAAGTTCGTGAAGGCGCGTTGGAAGGCGGTCCTCGCGTGCGGCAAGAAGGCCACCCCCGCGTGTCCGGCGGCATGCCCGGTACCGGACGGCAGCGCGGCGCCCTACCTGCTCTCGGCGAGCTGCTCGGCGCTGATCGCGTGCAACCTCGACGCGCTCGCCGAGGCGGCCTACGACACGACCTGGGAGGACGCGCAGGTGTGCGCCAGCGCGGAAGCGACGAAGTGCGGGCAGACGCGCGCCGCGACCGCCGGGAAGCTGGTCTCGACCAAGCTCACGCGCCGCCGCAGCAACAAGATGAACATCTTCCCGAAGGACGTCACCAAATGCGCCGCCAAGATCGCGAAGGTCCCGAGCTGCGATCCCGCCATCTGCAACGACGCCGCCGATTGGATCGACGGGATCTTCCCGCTCGCGATCTCGCCGACCGGCCACCAGAGCCTGCCCTTCACCGTCGCCGCACCGGGTGAAGGTGTCGCGACTCTCACGATCGCGACCGTCGGCACCGACTGGGGTACCAAGGAGAGCGAGTCGGTCGTCGTGACCTACGACCTCGACGGCGCTCCCCTCGGCCAGCTCGTGCTGTACGGCGGCGAGACGCCGACCGACTATCGCGTGCTCCTCGGCGCGCTCACCCCGGGCGACCACGTGATCGGCCTCCACCCCGAGAAGAAGGCGAGTCCGAATTCGAAAGCCCCCGTCCAGGTGACGGCCGCCGCCGTCGTCGAGGCGATCCCTCCCGGCGACCCGCGCTACGACTTCACCCGCTTCGCGCCGATCGTGCTCGGGATCGACGACGATTCGAACCGACTGCCGGAGCATCCGGGGAACGCGGTCAGCGACGTGCCGCTCATCGTGTACGCGACGCCCACCACGCACGTCGGCTACATCACGTATCGCTACGTGATCATCTGGTCGAACGAAGACGGCGGCACCGGGCAGGAGCCCGACGTCCTGAACGCCAAGTTCGGGCGCACCACCGACATCGAGGGCATCGTCGAGGTCGACGTCAGCGACATGGGCGTGCTCCTCGAGGCCCGCTACCGGCCGGACGAGAGCGGCACCCTCGCCGTCTACACGGCGCCGCTCCGCGGCGGCACGCATCCGGTCGTCCGCACCGCCACCGCCAACGGCCTGATGGCGCAGGACGGCGAGTCGTCGCTGGCCTTCGGCCTCGCGCCGTACGACTTCCACGACGCCGGCGTGCCGCGCGAGCGCGGCATGGACCTCGACCCGATCTCGTACCTGATCATGAACAAGGAGATGGTGCGCGAGAACAAGACCGAGAGCATCGGCAACGCGGCGAGCAGGATGCTGAGCGACGCCCGCAACTACGTCTACGTCGAGTACGACATCGATGTGAACGTCGGTGGGCAGGTGCTGCGCGGGGTCGTCGTGGTCGGCGGCATGAACTACTTCTCCGATCACGCGCTCCCGATCATCGGCCTGAGTCCGCGCGTCACCGACGGCGTCGGCCGCGTCGCGGTCGAGGTGCCGCCGGGCACCCAGATCGGAGACGTGCAGCAATACGGCATGCGGGGCGTCGGCATGATGTCGGGCACGCTCGCCAGCGCGCGCGCGTTCATGCTCGATGCGTCCTACCTGCCCTCGGCGCCGCTCACGTACGCGGGTCCGCAGTTCCAGAGCGGCGCGAGCCCGTTCTGGCTCGCACCGTGAGGGTGAGAGCCCGATAGCCCGCTTCGAGCTCGTCATCTTCGACTGCGACGGCGTCCTCGTCGACACCGAGCCGACGGCGAATCGCGTGCTGGTCGCGATGCTCGCCCGCCTCGGCATCGCGATGAGCGAAGCGGAGTGCCTGCGAACCTTCGTCGGGCGCTCCGCCGCGACCGCAGTCGCGATCATCGAGGCGCGGCTCGGGCGAGCGGTGCCCGCGGGATTCCACGACGACTGGCACACCCGCCTCTTCGCCGAGTTCCGCCGCGGTGTCGTGCCGATCCCGGGCGTCGTCGCCGTGCTCGACGCCCTCACGGTCCCGACGTGTGTCGCCTCGAGCGGAGGACACGACCGGATGCAGCTCACGCTCGGCGCGAGCGGGCTTCTGCCGCGCTTCGCGGGCCGCATCTTCAGCGCGACCGACGTCGCGCGCGGCAAGCCCTTCCCCGACGTCTTTCTGCACGCGGCACGCGCCATGGGGGCCGCTCCGGCGGGCACGGCGGTCGTCGAGGACTCGGCCGCGGGCGTCGCGGCCGGCGTCGCCGCGGGCATGTCGGTCTTCGCGTATACGGGCGGCTCGCACTCGGATCCCTCCGAGCTCGCGGCCGCGGGTGCCGTCCCGTTCGCGCAGATGTGCGAGCTGCCCGCGCTGCTCGCGTGATTCCGTCGTTCGAGGGCCTGAAACTCTCGACATATCGAAGCGCGGTCGCTAAACCATCGGCCGTGTCGCGCTTCGCGCACATCGCCGCCGCGAACGGACCGTTCGTGCTCGGCACCCGAGCCGTGCCGACGCCGGGACCCGGTCAAGTGCTCGTCCGGGTCCACGCCTGCGGGGTCTGCCACAGCGACAGCTTCGTGAAAGCGGCCGCCTTCCCCGGCCTCAGCCTTCCCCGCGTCCCGGGACACGAGGTCGCCGGAGTCGTCGCCGGGGTCGGCGCCGGTGTCCGTGGCTGGCGTGAGGGCGAGCGCGTCGGTGTCGGCTGGCACGGCGGCCATTGCTTCGTCTGCGACGCCTGCCGACGCGGCGACTTCATCGTGTGCCGCGAGGGAAAGGTCTGCGGCATCTCCTACGACGGCGGCTACGCGGATCATCTGGTCGTCCCCGCAGAGGCGCTGGCGCGGATCCCCGCCGAGCTCAGCGACGCGGAAGCCGCGCCGCTCCTCTGCGCGGGCATCACGACGTTCAACGCGCTCCGCCATAGCTCCGCGAAGCCCGGCGACCTCGTCGCCGTCCAAGGGCTCGGCGGGCTCGGGCATCTCGCGGTGCAGTTCGCGAGCACGATGGGATTTCACACGGTCGCGCTCGCGCGGGGCGCCGACAAGCGCGAGCTCGCGCTCGAGCTCGGCGCACACGAATACGTGGACACGGCGGCCGCGAAGCCGGCCGAGGCACTGCAGGCGCTCGGCGGCGCCGCGGTCGTGCTCGCGACCGCGCCCAATGCCGATGCCGTCGTCTCGGTGATCGACGGGTTGCGACCCGGTGGTCAGCTTCTGCTCGTGGCCGCGGTGCTCGAGCCGCTGCCGATCTCGGCGCTCGCGTTGATCGGACCGCGCCGCTCGATCCAAGGGTGGCCGAGCGGGACCGCGAAGGATTCCGAGGACACGCTCGCATTCGCCGCCCGGACCGGCATCCGGCCGCGCATCGAGACCTTCCCGCTCGAGCGCGTCGAAGACGCCTTCGCGCGCATGCACAGCGGCAAGGCCCGCTTCCGCGCCGTGCTGACGATGACCGACGGCGCCGGCTGACCCGCCAATTCCCTCGTCCGAGGAGCTCCCCGACATGTACATCGCCTACAGTGAAGAGCAGGAAATGCTGCGCCGCGACCTCCGGGCGTACTACGACGAGCTCCTGACGCCGCAGATCCGCGAGGAGCTTCACCATGGCCACGGCGTCGGCCCGACCATGCGGACGGTGGTGAAGCGGATGGGCGCCGACGGCTGGCTCGGCATCGGGTGGCCGAAGGAGTACGGCGGGCAGGGACGCTCGCAGATCGAGCAGTTCATCTTCTTCGACGAGTCGATGCGCGCTGGCGCGCCGGTGCCGATGCTCACCATCAACACCGTCGGGCCGACGATCATGCGGCACGGCAGCGAGGACCAGAAGAAGTTCTTCCTGCCGAAGATCTTGCAGGGCGAGATCCACTTCTGCATCGGCTACACGGAGCCGAACGCGGGTACCGATCTGGCGTCGCTCAAGACCCGGGCGGTCCGCGACGGTGACGAGTACGTCGTGAACGGGCAGAAGATCTTCACGAGCCTCGCCGGCGACTCCGACTACATCTGGCTCGCCGTCCGCACGAACCCCGACGTGCCCAAGCACGAGGGCATCTCGATGCTCGCGATCGACCTCAAGACGCCCGGCATCAAGGTAGACCCGATGTACCTCCTCTCCGAGCACGACATCAACACGGTGTTCTTCGACGACGTCCGCGTTCCGGTGACGTCACTCGTCGGAAAGGAGAACCAGGGGTGGCGCCTCATCACGAGCCAGCTGAACCACGAGCGCGTGACCCTCTGCTCGGCCGGCTTGCTCGCGGCCGCGTACGAGGAGATCGTGGGGTGGGCACGCGAAACCAAGCGCCCGCAGGGCGGCCGCGTCATCGACCAAGAGTGGGTGCAGATCGGGCTCGCGCGGGTCGCCGCGGGGCTCGAGTTCCTCACCCTCATCAATTGGAAGGTGGCCTGGACGGGAACCCAGGGTCGGCTCGACGTCGCCGACGCCTCGTCCATCAAGGTCTTCGGTACCGAGTTCTACCTCGAGTCGTTTCGCATCCTGATGGAGATCGTCGGTCCGCGCGCGTACCTCCGGCGCGGCTCGCCCGACGCGGTCGGCGTCGGCCGGCTCGAGATGCTCTATCGCAGCCTCATCATCTTGACCTTCGGCGGCGGCACCAACGAGGTGCAACGCGACCTGATCGGCATGTTCGGGCTCGGCCTCCCGCGCATGCCGCGCTTCTGATCGCCGCGAGCGCGCGAAAGGACCCGACCATGGACTTCTCCTTCACCGACGAGCAGCAGCAGATCTCCGACCTCGCGAAGCAGATCTTCGCCGACAAGGCCTCCCACGAGCGCGTCCGGGAGATCGAGCGCGCCGGCGGCCCGCGCTTCGACCGCGACCTCTGGGCGGAGGTCGCGAAAGCGGGCCTGCTCGGCATCGCGGTGCCGCAAGCCCACGGCGGCGCCGGGCTCGGGTTTCTCGAGGTTGCGCTCATCGTGGAGCAGGTGGCGCGCGCCGCCGCGCCCATTCCGCTCCTCGAGACGATCGTGCTGGGCGCGCTCCCCATCGCCGAGTTCGGGAGTGCGGCCCAGCGCGAGGCCTGGCTCCCGAAGATCGTCGATGGCAGCGCCATCCTCACGACGGCGCTCACGGAGGACCAGACCGCGCTGGACCATCCGACGACCACCGCGCGGAAGGACGGCGGGAGCTGGCGCCTCACGGGCGTCAAAACCTGCGTCCCCGCGGGCGAGCTCGCTGATCTCCTGATCATTCCCGCCGACAACGGCGGCAAGGTGGCGCTCTTCCTCGTCGAGGCGTCGACGCCCGGGATCCGCACCGAGCCGCTCACGACCACGAGCGGCCAGCCCGAAGCGCGCATCGAGCTCGACGACGTGCGCATCCCCGCCGACGCGGCGCTCGGCGACCCGGCGAAGGGCGCGCTCGCGCTCGAGTGGATCAACGAGCGTGCGACGACCGCGCTCGCGTGCGTGGCACTCGGCGTCTGCGAACAGGCGCTCGCGCTCACGGCCGACTACACCAAGAGCCGGAAGCAGTTCGACCAGCCGATTGCCATGTTCCAGGCCGTCGGCCAGCGCCTCGCCGACGCCTACGTCGACGTGGAAGCGATCCGGCTCACGACCTGGCAGGCGGCGTGGCGCCTCTCGGCGGGAATGCCGGCCGCGTCGCAGGTGGCGATCGCGAAGTTCTGGGCGGGAGCCGCGGGGCAGCGCGTCGTCCACACCGCGCAACACCTGCACGGCGGCATGGGCGTCGATCGCGACTACCCGCTCCACCGCTACTTCCTCTACGCGAAGCAGCTCGAGCTAATGCTCGGGGGGCCGACGACACAGCTAAAGCGCCTCGGCCGACTCATCGTCGCGCAGGCGGACGCGGAAGCCCGCGAGCGGGCGTGAGCGAAAGATCGCGAGCGGACGTCAGCGAAAGATCGCCAGCGGGCGTGAGCGAAAGATCGCGAGCGGACGCATGAGCGATGGATCGCGTGCCGGCGTACGTGACGGCGCCACCACGGTCGGCAGTCTCCACCACGTCGATCTGACGGTCGCCGACTTCCGCCGCTCGAAGGAGTTCTACGCCCAGGTGCTGCCGCTCATGGGCTTCACGCGGCTCCCGAAGGAGCTCGGCGCGGTCGCGTGGCAGGGGCAGACGATCATCGCGATCCAACCGGCAAAGACGGAGGAGAAGGATCGCGGCCACAGCCGCTCCGCCCCGGGACTGCACCACCTCGCGTTCCGCGCGCCGACACGCGCCGCCGTCGACGAGCTGCACACCAGGCTCATCGCGCTCGGCATCACGATCCTGGATCCGCCCGCGGAATATCCGTACACCCCCGGATATTACGCCGTATTCTTCGCCGATCCCGACGGAATCAAGCTCGAGTACGTGCACTCGCCGGCGCTCGGCTGAGCCGTCGAGACCCGCTCAGCGCGCCGCCGCGGCGAGTGGGAAGCTTCGGCAGGCGCCGGCCGCCATCTTCGGGTAGTCGGCGGCGCTCGGCTCGTGTGCCCATGCGACGAAGTGGCGGTACACGTCACACTTGTGCTTGGCCGTCGTGAGCGTCGGGACCCGCTCGACCTCGGCGAGCGCCTCCGCAGTCGTGATCATGCCGCTCTTCATCCGGACACCGCCGCCGGCCGCCGTGTCGAAGACGAGGAAGCGTCCGCCGGGTACCTCGAAGGGCTCCCAACGCGGCGCGCCCGCCACCGGCGTCCCGTTCGGGTCGCCGGTCCGCGCGAACGACGCCCAGTAGCGGGTCATCTGCTTCGAAAGCGCGAGCCGGCCGGGCTCGTCGGCGGACGAGAAGAGCAGGTTCGTCTGGCTGCCGACGTCCCAATGGTAGCGGCCGGTGAAGCCGACGACCGGGCCCGCGGCGAGGCGACGCTCGGACGTCGGATCGGCGACCGCCATGGGCTCGGACGGTCCCCGCTGACATCCCGCGGTTGCGGCGATCACAGCGATCGTGAGCACTCCCACACGCCATTGACGCGTCATCGGACGGTTTCCTCCGTTCGGAACCGCGCGATATGCCTCAGCCGCGCGGCTCTCGGAAGGCCCGACCCGCGATGTGCGACGCGCGAATTGACATCCCCTCGATCGGCCTTACCTGGGACGCCATGTCGAACTTGCGATTGGTCCCCCTCGACGACACCGTGGTGTTCCCCGGTATGACCGCCACCCTCCCGATCGACGTCGGCGACGAGAAGCAGGTCTTTCTGGTGCCGCGTCATCAAACCGAGTACGCCCACGTCGGCACGGTTGCGGACGTCGTAGAGCGCTTGAAGCTCCCCGGCCGCGGCCACGCGGCCGTGCTCCAGGGCCAGCATCGCGGGATCGCCGGCGCTGCCGCCCCCGACGCGGCCGGCGGCCTGCGCGTCGCCGTGCAGGAAGCGGTCGACGTGACGCCGCCGCCGTCGCGCACCATCGAGCTCGAGCGCGAGTACCGCGCGGTCGTGGCCGAGATCCTCGAGCTCCGCGACGCCGACCAGCGCGTCGCGCAGTTCGTACGCGCCATCACCGAGCCGGGCGCGCTCGCCGACACGGCCGGCTACTCGCCCGATCTCACCTTCGCGCAGAAGGTCGAGATTCTCGAGGAACTCGACGTCGTCGAGCGCCTCACCCTTTCGCTGCGCCTCCAGCGCGAGCGCCTGGCCGAGCTGCAGGTCCGGAAGCGCATCCGCGAGGACGTCGAGTCCGGTGCGCAGAAACAACAGCGCGACTACCTGCTCCGCCGCCAGATGGACTCGATCCGGAAGGAGCTCGGCGAGGACGAGACCGCGGTCGTCGACGACTACCGGAAGAAGATCGACGAATCGGGCATGCCCGACGCCGTTCGCGAGCAGGCGGAGCGCGAGGTCGCACGACTCGACAAGATGCCCGAGGGCCACGGCGAGTCTTCGATGATCCGCACCTACCTCGATTGGCTGCTCGCGGTCCCGTGGAAGGAGCGCTCGGAGGAGCGGCTCGATCCCGTCGACGCTCGCGCAGTGCTCGACGCCGACCACGCAGGTCTCGACGACGTGAAGAAACGCATCACCGAATACCTCGCGGTGCGGAAGCTCCGCACCGAGCGCGGTGTGCCCGAGGACCGGCGCTCGGGCGTGATTCTGACGCTCATCGGCCCTCCGGGTACCGGCAAGACCTCCATCGGCGAGTCGATCGCCAGGGCGACGGGGCGGAAGTTCGTCCGCATGTCGCTCGGCGGCGTGCGCGACGAGGCCGAGATCCGCGGCCACCGTCGTACGTACATCGGCGCGATGCCGGGGCGGCTCGTCCGTGCGCTTCGCGACGCCGGCACCATGAACCCGGTCATCCTCCTCGACGAGGTCGACAAGATCGGCGCCGACTGGCGCGGCGATCCCGCCGCGGCGCTGCTCGAGGTCCTCGACCCGGCGCAGAATCACTCGTTCCGCGACCACTACCTCGACGTCGAGCTCGATCTCTCCCACGTGTTGTTTCTCGCGACCGCGAACGTCGCCGACACCATTCCCGGCCCGCTGCTCGACCGCATGGAGGTGATCCGCTTCGACGGTTACACGGTCGCGGAGAAGGTGGCGATCGCGCGCGACTACCTGTGGCCGCGCCAGGTGGAACGGAACGGTCTCCGCCCCGAGGAGGTGTCGATCGACGACGCCATGAGCCGCCTCGTCATCAACGACTACACGCGCGAGGCGGGGGTCCGGCAGCTCGAGCGCGAGCTTGGGACGCTGCTCCGGAAGACCGCGACCGAGATCGCCTCGGCGACCGTCGAGCCGCCGGTGGCGCTCGACGAGCGCCGCATGCGTGATGGCCTCGGGCGGGCGAAGTTCTATCAGGAGGCGGCGAGCCGCACGGCCGTACCCGGGGTCGCGACCGGTCTCGCGGTGACCGGCACCGGCGGCGACGTGCTGTTCGTCGAGGCGGCGTCGATGCATGGCACGGACGGTCTCACGCTCACCGGCCAGCTCGGCGACGTCATGAAGGAATCGGCGCGGATTGCGCTCACTTGGGTGCGGAGCCATGCCGGCGAGCTCGGTATCGATCCGCACGCCTTCCGCCGGCGTGAGTTCCACGTACACGTGCCGGCGGGGGCGATGCCGAAGGACGGACCGAGCGCGGGCATCACGATGGTGACGGCGATCGCGTCGCTCATGTCGGGTCGGCCGGTCAAGCACACGGTCGGCATGACGGGCGAGGTGACCCTGCAGGGCCGCGTACTCCCGATCGGTGGCCTCAAGCAGAAGGTGCTGGCGGCGCACGCAGCCGGTTTGACGGACGTCATCCTGCCGGAGCGCAACCGGGGCGATCTCGACGAGGTACCCGAGGACGTCCGCACCCAGATGCGCTTCCACCCCGTCACGTCGGTCGACGAGGTCTTGAGGATCGCGCTCGAGGCTCCGATCGCCAAGGCGGCCGCGGCCTAGAGACCAACACTGCAGCACCGTCGCGTCGGGTGGGGTGGGGCGACGCTTCGCCGGCCAACGTCTCGCACTCCCATCCCGATACCTCCAGTGTTCGCAGGGCAAGCTGTGCTCGCCAAAGGCCTGCGGAGCGTCGCCCCACCCCCACCCGAAGCTGCGGAGCGCAAGGTGATTCTCAGCACAGCCCCCCTCGCGCATCCGCATTCAGGAGCGATCATGTCTGGGGCGACCACGTGCCGGTCGCTCGGCGGGGTGGGTCCTTCCGCTCAGTACAGACGACCCACGAAATGCGTGAGGCCGTCGAGCAAGAATAGGAGAAGCATGCCGGCCGCGAGCGCCTCGATCGCGACCCGGCGAAGCGGCCAGTCGTCGGGAGGGTTCTCGTCGAGGCGGTAGATCATCGGGAAGCTGATGACGAAGTAGCTGGCGTAGAAGAGTGAGCCCCACTGCAGCATGCGGGGGAGATCGCGGTAGGTGAATTGCTCAGCGATCGCGCCGCCGGTCATCGCGAAGGTCTCGGCCCACGCGAAGGAGTACGCGGCCGCCAGGACGGCCACGGGCCAGAGGACCATCGGGAACATCCGTGAGGTCCGCAGGCGCCGGAGCACGATCACGCCGAGCGTGTGGTACGTCACGAAGTAGAAGTGCGCGGACGGGTACATGATGAACGGCACCGTCTGTGTCCCCGTCCCGAGCAGCGCCGAGTCGACGCGCCACGAAAGCTGCGGGTAGTTGTAGACCATGCCGAGCACGTCGAAGAAGTACTCGCTCCCGAAGTAGCTCCCGACGCCCGCGTAGATGCCGATCCACACGTTGAACTTGCACCAGTAGCTGCGCCACCACGGGCGGCCGAGAGCGGTCTCGTCGCGCACCGCGAGCGGCACCACGACGAGCGGCGCCAGGATCGCGAGCATCGCGAGGTTCAGCCCGAGATCGCCCCAACGCTTCCCGCTGCCGGTCGTCATGAGGACGCCCATCGCCGCGATCCAGAACGGCGTGTACGCGAGGAAGAACTTCTCTCCCCACGCCTTGCTGGGGTTCGCCGAGAACCAGCGCGGACCGTCGCCGGCCGTGACTACCGCGGTACCGAGCGGCAACGCCGCCTCCCGGACGTGGGTGCTCATGGCCTCCCTACCCCGCGTGCTTGACGTGCCCCGGAGGGACCTCGCCCGCCATCACGCGCTCGATGCGCTTCTGCATCGTCGCGCCGAGCTTGCCGACTTGGATCAGCTCCATGAAGCAGGCCATCGCGTTCCCGAAGTCGAAGAAGTCACGCTGCCAGGACCATTCGTAGTTGCCGCCGTAGCGGAACCACGAGCCGCCCATGCCCTTGATCTCGTAGAGCGTGCCGTCCTCGCGCGTCGCCGGCGCGACCTGCCGCCAGAACGCGACCACCTCGCCGCGCTGCTCGTCGATCAGGACCGCGTCATAGGGGTATTCCCAGCCGTCGAGGCCTTCCATCTCCGTGCCCATCACCCAGTCGCGGATCTCGTTGCGCCCGCGTGCGATGAAGTCCTCGTTGGGACCGAGGTTCCACGAGTACTCGGCGTCCGCGGTGTAGTAGTCGGCGAGCCCGCGCCAGTCGCCGGCGGCCTCGGCGTCCTCGTTCGCCTTGAGCCACCGGCGCATCATCTCTTCCATCTCGCTGCGGGGGTACGCGGGCATGTCGCTCTCCTCGGGGTCAGGCGTCCTCGATCGCGAGGGCGTGGGTTGGGCAGTGCTTCACGGCGGCGGCGATGCGCTCGCGGAGCGCGGCCGGGGCCTCGGCCTGCAGCACGTCGACCGCCGTCTGCTGCGCATTCAAGCGGAACACCTCGGGCGCCTCGGACACGCAGACGGCGTGCCCCTGGCAGAGCCCGAGGTCGACGCGGACGCGCACCGCGTCCGGTCCGGCGTGCCGTTGCTCGGCCGTCTGCCGCGCATCCGCCGTCCGGCCGACGTCCGCCCGCCGCCGGTATCGCACGCGGCAGGGCTGCCGCACCTGCACGACCATCTTGGTGTAGTCCGGGCCGTAGCTGTCCGGGGGATCGACGAGCTCGAAGGTGAACCGGCGGAGCAAGCTCATGGTGATCGCCTTCAGCTGCATGATGGCGAAGGCCGCACCGGAGCAGCGGTGGTGCCGGCTGAGTTGCCGCAGGTACCAACTGATGGAACGATGCAGCGCTTGCCGCCCGCGCGGCCCCGTGCCGGCTCTTGTCCCGGTGTCCTCGGCGAGATTCATCGGAGGCCCTCCTGCCTGCCGAGACGCTCACGCAGCGCCTCGAGAATCTTGAAAGCGGCCGGGTGGCCAGGGCCACCGTTGTTCACCCCGGCGTACCGCTCAAGGTCGTCCAGGGCCAGGTCATATGCACCCAGGCGATAGCGCAGCATGCCGCGTTCGCCGATGAGGTCCGTGTTCCATGGTTCGAGGCAGAGGGCAAGGTCCACCGTGCCCAGCCATCGCTCGATATCTGCCTGCTCGCAAAATACACTACGAAGGTTGTTCAACATGCGTTGCAGGATCTGCCGTTGTGTCACGGCGGCGAGAAACGATTCCGGGCTCGCCCCGCCAAGGTCCCGCCCGCGCAATCCCGCGAGCAACTCTTCGCGGTCCAGGCGTGCCCCCTGGTGGAACGGGTCCACGTAGATGGCGTCGTCCGGTTCCCCGCAGCGCACGATGAAATGCCCGGGGTAGCCGATGCCGTCGCAACGCAGGCCAACGCGCTTTGCCACTTCCATGTACACCAACGAAAGCGTGATCGGGATGCCCGTCCGGCGTTCAATAACGCGATCGAGGTAGCTATTCTCCGGGTCGTTGTAGCGCGAAGCGTTCCCGTGGAAACCCTGGGCGTAAAAGAGTTCGTGGTCGATTGCATCGACAGTCGGCAGCGGCCCCGCGCCCTCTCCCGCCCGCTTCTGCACGTCACTCGCGAGAATATCGAGCAACTTCCGGTATCCCGCCAGCTCGATGCGAGGCCTGCCCAGGCCGGCAATCAAGAGGGCGGCGTTCAGCAAATCAACATCTCCGTCGCTGCCTTTGATGGCGGCGGTAAAAGCATCGGTGAGGGGGCGGTACATGCAGCAAAGTATACGCCCAAGGTGGGTATGCTTACAGGAGGGCGGTGGGGTTCAGATTTTTGCGGGCCATCATCCCGTTTCCGCTTTGCGCGCAGGTGACGATCGGCGGGCATGCGGGCAGGAAATTCGGCCGCATCGGGCAGTCGTCCGCTTGCTTCCGCGCGCGGCTCGGATTTCCGGCATGTGACGATCGGCGGGAATTCGGCCGCATCGGGCAGTCGTCCGCTTGCTTCCGCGCGCGGCTCGGATTTCAAG
>JANNPN010000314.1:0-14440 GCA_031400185.1 Polyangiaceae bacterium | reverse complement strand
AGAAGATGCAGGCGCTGCTCGGGCTGACGCCGCCGCTCAGAACGCATCGGGGTCCGTCACCTCGCCGGTCGCGGTGGTCGAGTACGCGACGCGCGACGGCGCACGGCTCCGCGTCGACGGCCCGCGCTCGTCGTCGTTGCAGGTGGACGACGCCGTCGTCGTCGTGCCGCATTTCGGTGCGCCGGGCGGCATCCGCATCGGGAGGCCGCGCGACATGCAGGGCGGGGCGATCGCGTCGATGCTGTTTGGCACGTTCCCGCTCTCGGCCGGCATCTTCTTTCTCGCGACGGGCATCCTCCGCGAGCCGGCGTCCGGCGCGCGCCGCGAGCGGCGGATTTCGTACCTGACGATCGCGGGGAACTTGCTGATGTTCTGCGGCATCCTCGCGACGCCGTTCTTCTCGGAGCCGGTCGAGCACGCCATCATGCTCGGGTTCGGCGTCGTCTCGGTCGGCCTCTGGACGCACGTGATCGAGGGCGTGCGCGCGCGCCGCAGCCTGCAGTGGACGCTCGGCGTCGGCGTCGTGGCGCTCAACTTCTCGGCGTGGGTCGTGGCACTCTGGTTCCTCACCGATCCACGCGCCGGCTGGTGAGCTCGAGTGGTGCGCTTGAGTCGGGGGCGCGCTTCCTGACAGAACGCGCGGCGTGCAGCAGATCCTGGTGTACGCGGACTCGCTCTCCTGGGGCATCGTCCCAACGACGCGCCGCCGGCTCCCCTTCCACGAGCGCTGGCCCGGCGTCATGGAGAATGTACTGAACACCGGCAGCCGGACGGTCCGCGTAATCGAGGACTGCGTGAACGGGCGCCGCACCGTCTTCGAGGATCCCTACAAGCCCGGGCGGAACGGTCTCGCCGGCATCGCGGAGCGGATCGAGGCGCATTCGCCGCTGGCGCTGGTCGTCCTGATGCTCGGCACCAACGACTTCCAGTCGATGCACCCGCACGAGGCCTGGCACTCGGCGCAAGGGATCGCGGCGCTCGTGCAGGCGATCCGGAGGGCGCCGATCGAGCCCGGCATGCCGGTGCCGCCGGTCCTCGTCGTCGCGCCGCCGCCGTTCGACGACCCTCGCGGTCCCCTCGGGCCGAAGTTCAAGGGCGCCGCGGGGAAGAGCGCCGGGCTCGCGGCGGCGTTCAAGACGGTCGCCGACGAGCTCGGCTGCGCGTTCTTCGACGCCGCCAGCGTCACGCCGGCGAGCCGCGTCGACGGCATCCACCTCGACGCGGATCAGCACGGCGTGCTCGGGCGCGCGCTCGCGACGACGGTCGGACCCATGCTCGCCGGCGCCTGAGCCGCGGATCGTACGGCGCCCGGGTCGCTGCCGCCGCCGTGGCGCCGGCCGTAGCCTACGACGGGACGCGTTGGTCTAACCGTGGACATGCACCGTCTGCTCTCCGTTTTCGTCGGCGCCATCGCGGTCGCGGTCCTCGGAACGCCGGCACGGGCGGCCGAGCCGGCGACGCCGGCGCACACCCCGAGTCCCGACGTCATCCTGCATGCGCAAGTCGCGCTCGACCGCGCCGCGTTCTCGGTCGGCGAGATCGACGGACGCTGGGGCGCCAACACCGAGCGGGCGCTCCGCGCGTTTCAGCAGGCGCACACGCTCGCCGCGACCGGCGCCGCGAGCGGCACGCTCGACGACGCGACGCGAGCCGCGCTCGGCGCGAGCGGGGAGCCGGCGCTCGTGCCGTACACGCTCACCGATGCGGACGTCGCGGGGCCCTTCGCGGCGATGCCCGCCGACATGATGGACAAGGCGAAGGTTCCCGCGGCCGGCTACGCCTCGGCGCTCGAGGCGATCGCGGAGCGGGTGCACGCGAGCCCGAAGCTCCTCACCGAGCTGAATCCGGACGAGCGCTTCGATCGGGCCGGCGCGATCGTCACGGTGCCGAACGTCCGGGTCGGGCCGCAGGCGCCGGCGGCGCGTATCGTCGTCGACGGGACCGATCTCGCGGTCCGCGTGCTCGACGACGCCGGCAAGGTGATCGCGCGCTACCCGGCGAGCGTCGGGAGCGAGCACGACCCGCTTCCCATCGGGTCGTGGAAGATCAAGGGCGTCGCGCGGAACCCGCCCTTTCGCTACGACCCGAAGCTCTTCTGGGATGCGAAAGCGTCGCACGACGCCGCGACGATCCCGCCGGGTCCGAACAATCCCGTCGGCGTCGTGTGGATCGACCTCTCGAAGGACCACTACGGCATCCACGGGACGCCCGAGCCGTCGCGCATCGCGCGGAGCGAATCGCACGGCTGCATTCGGGTCACGAACTGGGATGCGACGGCGCTCGCCGAGCAGGTGCGTCCGGGGACGCCGGTCGTGCTGCAGCGGTGACGGCCGTCGTCGTCGCGGCGGTCGCGCTGGCGGCCGTCGCAGCGTCGCCGCCGGTCGTCGTGACGTCGCCAACACCGGTCGTCCTGACGTCGCCGACGGCCGCGGCGCCGACGCCCGAGGTCACCGAGCGAGACCTCGACGACTTGCGCGCGCGGGCCCTCGTCCTCCCGGTCCCGCAGATCTCGCCCGCGCTCGTGCGCGACACGTTCTCCGACCACCGCGGCGGCCGACCCCACGAGGCGCTCGACATCGCGGCGCCGCGCGGCGCGCCGGTCGTCGCCGTCGACGACGGCACGGTCGTGAAGCTCTTCCACAGCGAGCCGGGCGGGCTCACGATCTATCTCTTCGATCCCGAGCGCCGCTACGCCTACTACTATGCACACCTCGACGCGTATGCGGTCGGCCTCGCCGAGGGGCAGACGGTGCGCCGCGGGCAGGTACTCGGCGTCGTCGGCACGACCGGCAACGCGCCGCCCGACGCGCCGCACCTGCACTTCGCGATCTTCAAGCTCGAGCCCGAGGCGCGCTGGTTCCGCGGCACGCCCATCGATCCGCGTCCCCTGCTGATCCCGCCGCGCTGAGCGGGCCCGCATGCGCGCTCGACTACTGCACGTCCTTTGCCATCGGGCGCCACGCCCCCTCGACCACCTCGGGCGGCGTCGCGCCTTCGATGTCGATGATCACGTTCGCGCCGGGGCGCATCTTGGGGATCGCGCTGTACTCGATCAGGTCGGTGTTCTCGCGGACACCTTCTTCGAGAACCTTGGTCCCCTCACCGAAGGCCTTGTGCTCCGCGTCGATCGTCCAGCGGAGACACGGCTCCTTCAGCTTCAGCCGGACGCCGAAGCGCGTGCCGTCCTCCCAGACGCCGGGGTGCATCTTCAGCGTGACCCGCAAACGGTAGACGAAATCCTCCTGCGAGTGGTCGCCGTCCGCGTCCTGCTCGAAATAGGCGCGCAGCCCGACCGACGGACCGGCGGTCGGCGCGTCCGAGGGGTCCTCGCGGGTGCAGGCCGCCGCCATCGCGAGTCCTGCCAGTACGACGATTCCCGCGGCGCGGAGACCCCGCCACGGGCGTCGCATGATCGTTTTCGACGTCGGGTCGACGTTGCGTTCGGAGGGCATCGCGTCGCGCATACGCGAAGGATGGGTCGGTGATCAACGGCCCCTCGCTTCGGCATGGCGGCCTCGCTAGGGTCCGCGCGCCGGAAGGAGACCCGTCATGATCGAGCTCTTTACGTCCCCCACGCCGAACGGTTGGAAGGCGTCCATCGCGCTCGAGGAGATGGAGCTGCCCTACGAGGTGCGCCCGATCGCGCTCAATGCGGGCGAGCAGAAGGAAGATTGGTACGTCGCGCTCAACCCGAACGGGCGCATCCCGACCATCGTCGACCACGACAACGGCGACTTCGCGGTCTTCGAGTCGGGGGCGATCCTCATGTACCTCGCGGAGAAGACCGGAACGCTCATGCCGAGCGACGTGAAAGGTCGCTCGCTCGTCGTGCAGTGGCTGATGTTCCAGATGGGCGGCGTCGGACCGATGATGGGACAGGCGAACGTGTTCTTCCGCTACGCGCCCGAGAAGATCCCCTATGCGATCGACCGCTACCAGCGCGAGTGCCGCCGCCTCTTCGAGGTGCTCGACGCGCGGCTCGCGACGGCCGAGTATTTGGCGGGCGACTACTCGATCGCCGACATCGCGAACTGGAGCTGGGTCCACATCTATCCGTGGCCCGGCATCTCGATCGACGGGCTCGATCATCTCCAGCGTTGGCTCGCCGCCGTCGGTGGGCGGCCGGCGGTGCAGCGCGGGCGCGCCGTCCCGGAGACTCCGCCGACCGCCGTGAATGCGGAGGAGCTCGTGAAGTCCGCACAGAAGATCCTGGTGTGAGCGCGCGCCGTGCGCCCAACCGCACGGCCCCTGGAAGCCCCACGGGAGCTGTACTATGCATCCACCCTCTCGAAGGAGGGGGCATGGCGCAGCTCTGGTCTCGATCGGTCGTGGCGGCAATGGCGGCAAGCAGTCTCATCGGATGCGTCGCGGGCGCCAAGAAGATCGAATCGAGCCCGGACGGCGTGAAAGCGAGCGGCGTCGCGGTCGCCGGGGCGTCCGCGGACGCGGTCCCGCAGCACGCGCTGGTCCTTCCGCAGGCGATCAAGTGGTTGAACTTCCCCCTCGGCGGTCCGGGGGCGAAAGCCGCCGTCGTCTCCGGCGACCTCGACAAGCCCGGACCCTTCGTCCTCCGCATCAAGAGCCCGGCGGGTGCCAAGGTGCCGCCGCACTGGCATCCCGGCGACGAGCACCTGACGATCATCTCCGGCACGTTCGCGGTCGGCATGGGCGACGTCTACGACCCGAAGAAGCTGACCGTGCTGCCGCAGGGCTCGTACGCGCTGCTGCCGCGCGAGATGCATCACTTCGCGCTCAGCAAGTCCGCGACCGTGGTGCAGGTGCACGGGATGGGTCCCTTCCAGATCAATTTCGTGAACCCCGCGGACGACCCGCGGAAGAAGACCGCGGCCCGCTGAACGCGGTGCTCGCTCCGGCATCCTCGATGGTCCGCGTCCTCGCTTCGGCTCTCGCCATCGTCGGGCTCACCGCCTCCCTCGCCGGCGCGAACGACGTCGTCGTGATCGTCAAAGATGGGAAGCTCGCCATCACGGGCGACGCCGACGGCAACCGCTTCGTGCTCGACGGCACGGGGCTCGCGGCCAACGTGACCCGCATCACCCCGAGCGGCGTCAACACCATCAACTGATGTCGATCGCCGTCGCCGTCCGCAAAGGCAGCACCATCGCGGTTGCCGCCGACTCGCAGGAGAATTTCGGCGATCGCAAGGTGGTCGGCTCGAACCACCGCGCCACGAAGATCATGACGCTCGGCGGCTCCGAGCTCGCGATGACGGGCTGGGGCGTCTACGACAACGTCTTCGCCGACTACTTCACCTCGCGGCGCGCGCCGCGCTTCGCGAGCGAGCGCGAGATCTTCATGTTCTTCGTGAAGCTCTGGAAGGACCTGCGGCGCCGCTACTCGTTCGTCGACGATCAGGTTGCCGAGGACGACCGCTCGCCGTTCGCCGACTTGGACTCGTCGTTCTTGATTGGGAACAGGAACGGCATTTTCCACGTGTCGGGCGACATGAGCGTGATGGCGTTCCGCGAGTACTACGCGATCGGCTCCGGCGCGTCCTACGCGCTCGGCGTGCTGCACGCCCTGTACGCGACCGAGAAGGACGCGGCGGTGCTCGCGCGCCGGGCCTGCGAGGCTGCGATCGCGTTCGACGTGTACTGCGGCGGCGAAATCGACGTGCGCCGCGTCGCAGTTCGGCGCTGAGTCGACAGGGTCGCCGTCGCACGGCGACAAACTGGCGAAGGCCCCGCGAACTGGATAGGAAAGCCCGATGCGATCCCCGAGAGATTTCTTCAAGCCCCTCGCCCTCGGCGCGCCCGAACCGGTGCGCGAGATCCCGATCAAGCCGTCGCGGATGATCCACTTCTTCGATCCGTCGAACCCGAAGATGCTGGCCAAGGTGCCGGAGCTGGCGCTCCAGGCGGACATCCTGCTCGGGAACCTCGAGGACGCAATCCCGGCCGATCGCAAGGTGGCGGCGCGCGAGGGCCTGGTGACGATCGGGCGCGAGGTCGACTTCGGCACCACACCACTCTGGACCCGCGTGAACTCGCTCGACTCGCCCTGGTGCCTCGACGACATTTCCGCGCTCGTTGCCGGCATCGGCAACCAGCTCGACGTGATGCTGATCCCGAAGGTCGAGGGCGCCTGGGACATCCACTACGTCGACCGCTTGCTCGCCCAGCTCGAGGCGAAGCACAAAGTCCAGAAGCCGATCCTGATCCACGCGATCCTCGAGACCGCGCTCGGCGTCACCAACGTCGAGGAGATCTGCGCGGCGAGCCCGCGCATGCAGGGCGTGAGCTTCGGCCCCGCCGACCTGGCTGCCTCGCGCCGCATGAAGACCACCCGCGTCGGCGGCGGCCACCCCGCGTATCTCGTCCGCAACGACCCCGATGCGAAGAATCCGGACGCGCCGCGCCCGACCGCGCAGCAGGACCCGTGGCACTACTCGATCGCGCGCATGGTCGACGCGTGCGCCGCGACCGGCGCCCTTCCTTTCTACGGACCGTTCGGCGACATCTCCGACCCGCTCGGCTGCGAGGACCAGTTTCGCGCGGCCTTCCTCCTCGGCTGCGTCGGCGCCTGGTCGCTGCACCCGAGCCAGGTCGCGATCGCGAAGAAGGTCTTCAGCCCGCCGCCGAACGAGGTCGCTTTCGCCAAGAAGGTGCTGGAGGCGATGCCCGACGGCCGCGGCGTCATGATGCTCGAGGGCAAGATGCAGGACGACGCGACGTGGAAGCAGTGCCGCGTCATGGTGAATCTCGCGAAGATGCTGGCGGAGAAGGACCCAGAGCTGAAGGCGGCCTACGGCTTCTGACCTTCAGCGCCGTGCGCCGGCGTCGCGCTGTCGCCATGCGAGCCCCAACCCGATCGCTGCCAGCAGCGCGCAGGAGTATTGCGCCGGCGTGAGCCCGAGGTAGCGCGCGTCGGGCGCGGGCAGATCGGTGTGGCGGAGGAAATCCCCGAGGAAGCGGGCGGGCGCGTAGAGGAGGGCGATCACCCAGATCGTCGTGCCGGCAGCGCGCGGGCGGCGATTCAGCACGAGGACGGCCGGCAGCAGCACGAGCAGGGTGTAGAGGAGCTCGTAGAGGCCGAGGTCGTGGCGCGGTCCGTCGGGGAATTGCACGGCGAGCGGGAAGCGCGAGAGCGATCCCACGTGATCGTGGACGAGCGTGCAGCCGAGCCGGCCGAAGATCCACCCCACCACGAGCGCCTGCACGAGGAGGTCGGCCTCGACGAGCCACTCTCGGCGGCGCCGGAAATGGATCGCCAAGCCGGCGAGCGCGCCGAAGAACCCGCCGAAGGAGCTCATCCCGTTCCAGAACTCGGCGAGGCTCCGGAGCCCGTGCGCGAACGCGTCCGGCTCGGTCAGCAGCACGACGAGGTGTGAGCCGACGAATCCCGCGACCAGCGCCCACGCCATCGCGACGTTGATCTCGCTCTCCGGCACGCCGAGCTTCCGTGCGCGCGCGTGCGCGAAGCGGATGCCGGCGGCGACACCGGCGACCACGAGTACGCCGAACGCCGCGATCGAGCGGCCGCCGCCGATCGGGATCTCGTGCAGCTCGAAGTAGGGCACCACCGTGGGGCGGTTGCTGCCCGGAAGCGGCGCCGGGCGTCAAGGGCCGCGGTCAGGTGTTGTCGCGGTCAGGTGTCCCAGTCGACCTGGTCGGTCGGTGCGTAGACGCAGACCGTTCCCATCCGGACCGAATGGCGGAGGTGCCGCCCGAGGATCGGATGCTTGGCGAGGAGCCTGCCGATCTGCGTCCGCAAGGCCTTCGTGACGGCCTTCCGCGCCGCCTCCGCGGGGGCCTGGACGTGCGCCCGACTCCGGAAGCGCGCTGCGAGCTGCGTCATCAGCTGGTCGAGCTCGGTCCGCAGGAGCTCGGCGCGTCCGAGGTCGCCGAAGCGCTCGGCCTCGTCGAGCCCCGTGCGCACCTCGTCGAGGCGTACGGCGTAGGCGCTGCGGGCGCGGGCGTCGGACGTGTCGGCGAGCGGGACGCCGAACGCGTCGACCGGCAGGTTCTCTTCCGTACCCGCCGCGGCCGGTGCGCTCCGGCCGACCCCCGCGAGCTGGAGCACGTGCAGCTCGCGCCGCGGCGTCGTGAGCAGCGCGGCGAGGTAGTGGAGCCCGCGTGCGTCTTTCACCCGGAGGGCCGTGCCGCCGAAGCGGACGACCCAGAAATCCCCCTCGCGCCGGAGCACGTTCGGCTCGAGGACAGGCGGGTGAGGCAACGTCGCGCGCAAGCGTTCGACGCGCGTGCGCACGTCGGTGAGGTCGAGCTCGTGCGCGGTGCGCTCCGCCTCGGAAAGCATCGCGTCGGCGCTCATGCGGATCGCGGCATCGGGGTCGCCGCTCAGCTGGACCGCCGCGAGCAGGCTCTGCGCCTGCGCGACGACGGGACGCGAGCGCATGCGTTCGCCGAGGTCGATCGCCTGCTCGAAATGCGCCGCGGCGTCCGCGCGGCGACCGCACAGGCGGGCGAGCGATCCCGACAGCAGGGCCCACGGTCCGAGGCTCATACAGCCGTCGACGGCCCACGGTTCCGGCCGTCGTGCCACCATGTCGTAGAGGCGCGGCGCGAGCTCGTGGTCGCGGAGGCCGACACAGAGCGCGCCGAGGCCCGCGAGGTATGAGCGCAGGTTGACGCCGCGTTTGGCGGGCGTGAGGCCGGCGGCGAGCAGGATGCGGTACTCCGAACGGGCACCGACCGCGTCGCCCGCCGCGAGCCGGGCGAGCGCGCGAAATGCGCGCCAGGCCAGTATGCGCGGATGGCGCTCGACGAAATCTTCCAGCATCGGCAGCAGGTCGGCGAGGCGACCGCGGGCCGCATGCCACATGACCTGCTGGCCGAGGTGCACCCCGGCGGCGTTCGGGAGCTGCATGCGCGCGCCGGTCGCGAGCGCCTGCTCGCTGAGACGCCGACCCTCGGCGAAGCGGCCCTCGACCGTCGCGCGCATCGCGCCGATCGCGTCGGCAAGCCAGAGCGCTTCGGGCACGCGCGAGGCCGCCGCCATCGCGGCGAGCGCGTCGTGCTCCGCCTGGTACGCGTCGGCTTCCCCGAGCGCGAACATGGCGACCGTGCGCGTGTGGCGAAGCTCGGCCGCGAACTCGAGATCGCCCGCCTCCTCCGCCGCGTCGAGCAGCTCCTGGAGGCTCGGCAGCGTGGGCGGCACGATCACGTGGGCGCCGCTCGTGCGCGGGCGGGTCCCGAGCGCCGCGAGGTAGAACCCCGCGAAGAGCGCACGCGCGAGCGCGCCTCCATCGCCGCTCCGCCGCGCGGCCGACGCGGCCTCGTCGCCGAGGACGGCCGCGCGGTCGAACTGATCGACCTCGTTCGCCGCGATGATGTCGGAAGCGAGCCGCGCTTGGAGCCGGGCGCGGAGCGGGTCGTCGATGTGCTCCGCGGCGCGGCATGCTTCTTCGAGGGCGGCGCGGCCCTCCGGGTCGATGCGATAGAAATCGGGAACGGGACCCGCGGCCACGAGCGCCGCGCGTCCGAGCAGGTCGAAGCGTCCGACGAGGCGAGCGCGCGCCGCCGCTTCGCGGCACTCCTCGCGCGCGGCGGCGACGTCGCCGGATCGGCGAAGCGCGTATGCGAGCGCCAGCTGCAGCTCGATCGTGTCGACGTCGTCGAGCAGCGCCGTGCGGGTCCCGACGTCGAGGGCGATCGCGTAGAGGCGAGCCGACTCCTCGAAGCCGAGGTTCCGTGCGGCGTGTTCGGCGCCGCTCCGGGCGTGCATGAAGGCCTTTTCGAGTCCCGCGGCCGTGCTCGTGCCCAGGTAGTGGCGGACGAGCTCGCCCGCGACTGCCTCCGGGTGGGCGCCCGCGACCCGCTCGATCGCGGCCGCGATCCGGCCGTGCCAGGCCGCGCGTCGCGACGGCGCGATCTCGTCGAGCACGACGCGGCGGATCAGCGCGTGGGCGAACGCGTACCCGCCGCCGTGCTCGACGAGGACGCGATCGCGCACCGCGCGGTCGATCCCGTCGGCAACGGTCGGCTCATCGTGCGGCGCGGATCCGAGCACTGCCGCGAGACGTTCGCAGTCGAACGTATCGCCGAGGAGCGCGCCGACGGCGAGGGCCGTGCGACACGCGTCGCCCAGGCGCTCGAGCCGTCGCGCAACGACCTCGCGCACCCCGGGAGGAACCCGGCGCGGCTCGCGGGGCGATCCGAGGCGGCCCTCGCTCGCGAGGAAGCGCACGAGCTCGCCGAGGAAGAACGGGTTGCCGTTGGTCTCGCGGTGGAGCTCGTTCCCGAGCCCGTCGTCGTCGCCACCGGCCAGGGTGACGTAGCGGACGCACTCGGGCGCCGAGAGACCGGAGAGCAGCACGCGGCGCGTCGCCGGCTCGCGGGCCAGGCTGGCGAGCGTCGCGAAGAACGGGTGCGCCCGCTCGACCTCGCGGTCGCGATAGGTGGAGATTATGAGCAGGCGGGTGCGCGCGAGGTCGGCGGCCAGGAACTCGAGGAGCCTTCGCGAGGAGCCGTCCGCCCAGTGCACGTCGTCGAGCACCACGACGAGTCCCGTCGGCCGGGCCACCTCCGCGACGAATCGTGCGACCGTGTCGAAGAGGCGAAATCGCGCCTGGTCCGATTCCCACTCGGCGGCGGCGGGGAGCGCCGGCATGCGCTCGCCCAGCACGGCGAAGACCCGGGTGAGCTCGACGGCGAAGGGACCAGCCGCCCGGACGGCCGCGGCGTCTCCGCCGTCCTCGATCCAGCGCCTGAGCGCCGCGTTCCACGGCCAGAAGGGCGGCGCCGCGCCGTCTTCCCAGCAGCGCGCCGACCATACGACCATGCCGCGCTGCGCGGCCTCCGCCGCGACGACGGCGGCAAGCCGCGTCTTGCCGATGCCCGGCTCGCCGCCGAGGAGCACCAGCCGCCCGCTACCCGCATGCGCGGCCTCGCGGGCGCTACGCAACAGGGCGAGCTCGCGCTCCCGACCGACGAACGGCACCGCGCCGAGGTCGATACCGTGAGACGCGGGATCGCCGTTCACGCCGCGGATATATCGACTCGCACTTCTGGTCGCTACTTCCGAAGGCGCGAACCGCGCCGAAGAAAGTAGCGGCTTCTAGGTAGAGTCTGAACCCCCTCAATGAAGGTGCGCCGTCGTGGGTCACGTCTGCGATGAGCACGGGTCGAACGAGTCCGCACATACGAGACGCTCGAAGGAGGATGTCATGACCTCACGCCGCCTCTGGCTGCTCCTGACCTTTCTCGCGACGCCGCTGATCCTCTACTCGACGACTGGGTGCCAGATCTTCTTCCCACTCAATTCGCCGAATCCGATAAGCAACGCGTACACTTGCGGCTGCGACTGCAATCCCGGGAACCGCGACGTGTTGGCGCCGGTCGCCGTCGGCAACGACGACGCCGAGGAGAACCGGGGCGACGGCAACGTCCTCCTGGGCGGGAGCGACCTCCGGATGACGTCGCAGTTCGTGGTCGGGGTGCGCTTCGCGGCGCTCCAGATCCCGCCGGGGGCGCAGATCGTGGACGCGTACGTCCAGTTCACCGCCGCGCAGACCGATCCGAACCCCGCGACGGTCTCGATCCGCATCGAGGACGCCGCCGACGCCGCGCCGTTCACGTCTGCCACTGCCAACGTCAGCGGCCGGACGAGCGTCGCGGCGCCCGTCGACTGGCCCGCGGGCGCCTGGACCAACGGCGAAGCGGGCGCGGCGCAGCAGACCCCCCAGCTGAAGGACCTGATCCAGACGGTCGTCAGCCGGCCCGGGTGGACCACGGAGAGCTCGCTCGTCCTGATCTTCGACGCCACGAGCGGCGGCCGAATCGCAGTCAGCGCCAACGGCGCCGGAGACCGCCAGCCGGTGCTGCATCTCGTCTACTTCGACGACGGGGCGACCTTCACAGCGAGCATCCCCGTGTGTCTGGACGAGGTCGACAACCAGGCGCTCAACCCGAGCGCCGCGAATCCCGACGTCGACGGCGACAGCGACGGCTTCCCCGACGTGCTGAGGAGCGACTGTCAGAACCGTGTCTCGAACTCCTATCGCGGCCTGATCGGCACCTGCGGGATCGTGGCCGATCCCTTGACCAACTGTTCTTGCGACATCGTGGCTACGGGGACCCACGAGGATACCGGCGACCCGTACTTCGGCTTCACCCGCGAGATCTGCAACGCGGGGCCGCCGGTCTGTCCGGAGGTCGTCGTCGACACGACCCCGGGCAGCGAATGCTCGAACTTCGACCCCAAGGCCTTTCAGGTCTGCCTCCTGGACGAGCTCGCGAGCTGCGACCAGAACAGCATCCCGCCGGAGGACTGCAACCTCGACGACTGCCTGCCCTTCGTCGCGGCGACCAACGCGACCGGCGGCGACCCGATCTGCGTCGCGCACGCCAGCGACACGCCGCAAGCGTTCGCGTTCCAGCTCTTCGGCCGGCGCAGCACCTGCGAGGTCTCCGGCATCACCGACATCCAGATCGGCGACGAAGCGCGCGAGCCGAAACGGCAGCCCCTCACGCAAGGCACGATCGAGATCATCGGTGGCCCATGTCCGGGCGCGGAGTGCGCGGTTGGAATCTCGACCCAGCTCGCGATGAACTCCATCACGTTCGACGTCAGCTGGGCGTCGGATCCGACGTTCAGCAACATGATCGAGTCCGGCAACAGCAGCTTGAGCGCCGCGTCCCTCTCGTCGCTCGGCGTCGGCAACGTGGCGGCCAACACGACGGCGAACGTCGGGCGCGGGCAACGCGGCTCGAACAAGAAGGCGTTCCTCGGCTCCAACAACGTGCCGCTCGGTCTCACGGTCAACTGGGGCGGGTACGCTTGCAGCCTCGACGGCAACCTCGCGGGCGCGGTCGAGGCCGAGGGCGCCGCGGGCACGTGCGACGGCGACGTGGACGTCCCGTGCTTCAATTCGTCGCCGGATTGCGACGGCGTCGGCGGCCCCTGCACCCTCCCCGGCGATCAGCAGGAGATGGTCGTCAACGTCTCGCTCGCGGGCACGCTCGTCAATCAGCCGCCGACGGCCGACGCGGGCGGCGATCAGACCGTCGAGTGCACGTCGCCGGCGGGTGCGAGCTTCGTGCTCGATTCGAGCCAGAGCTCCGATCCGGACGACGACATCCGCGTCCGCAGCTGGCGTAACGGTACGCGCGTCGGTCCGGAGGTCGGCTTCCAGACGCAACTGCCGGTCGCGGTCGGCATCGGGCAACCGGAGACCTACGTGCTCCGCGTCATCGACGGCTTCGCACAGGCGGACGAGGACACGGCAACCGCCGCGGTCGTCGACACGACGCCGCCCGAGGTCTTCTGCAACACCGGGACCGTCGTCCCTCCGAACAAGCCGGTGTCCTTCACCGCGACCGCGACCGACGTCTGCACGGTTGCCGTCGTGCCGCAGCTCTCCGACCTCGCGTGCTTCAAGATCAACGGGTCCGGCAAGGTCATCGACAAGAAGTGCAAGGCGACGCTCAACGGTCCCACCATCACGATCGACAAGACGGGCGGCGTCGGCCAGCACTTCGCGTGGACGGCGCGCGCGGTCGACGGCTCCGGCAACGTGCGCGAGGTCGCGTGCGCGCAAACCATATCACAAAAATTCATCCCGAATGGTTTTTAAATTATGGCGATAAAAAATATTTCGATCCGGGCATTAAAGAAGCGCAGGAATTTGTAACCAATGTGGTAAAAGATGTAGTAAGCAGGTTTGCTGTTGATGCCATTCATTTTGATGATTATTTTTATCCTTACCGAATTGCCGGTAAAGAATTTCCAGATGATGCCAGTTTTGGTAAATATGGAAATGGTATGAGTAAAGATGACTGGCGAAGAAGTAATGTTGATTCAATTATTGTATCCTTATCCAGGGTAATAAAAAAAGAAAAACCTAAATGCCAGTTTGGAATTTCGCCGTTTGGTGTGTGGCGTAATATTGATAAAGATTCAATTAACGGAAGCAATACCAGGGCTGGCCAGACAAACTACGATGATTTATATGCCGATATTTTATTGTGGTTAAAAAACAACTGGATTGATTATGTGGCCCCACAGATTTATTGGGAGTTTGAACAAAAAAATGCGCCTTACCAAATTATTTTAGACTGGTGGAGCAGGCATACTTACGGTAAAAACTGTTATATAGGCCTGGGCATTTACAAAGCCGGTAGCAATGCTTACTGGAAAGATACAACACAGCTGCCCAGGCAAATTGAAGCATTGCGTAAAACCCCCAACATACAGGGCATGATTTTTTTCAGCAGTAAATCTTTTGTAAAAAATATAAACGGCTGGAGCGATAGTTTACGGTTGAATTATTTTAAAGAGCCGGCCAAAACGCCGGAAATAAAATAGTATTTTCTTGTCCTTGTCTCCGACGAGGATTGACTGGTTTTGAGTCTTTGACTCAGCTTCGTATTTTCTTTATCTTTGTATATCAATAATAGCCATTACACATGATGGCATTATCAATTATTCATTATCAATTAATTTTTATGCCCGGCTTTGA
>JANNPN010000270.1:0-7494 GCA_031400185.1 Polyangiaceae bacterium | reverse complement strand
GCTCTCTCGTCACACTCGTTGCGGTTATCGTCTGCTCGTTGATCGTCCCCCCATCCGCCGCCGCTCAGATTGTGAAGAAGTGCCCGCCCGACTCGGTGAGGGTGGGGAATGCCTGCGTCGATAAGTACGAGGCGAGCGTCTGGCAGGTTCCCGACCCGATGGGCGCTGGGAAGGGCCTCGTCAAGAAGATCGAGAAGGGGAAAGCGACGCTAGCGGATCTCACCGCTGCGGGCGCAGTGCAGCTCGGCTGTACCTACCCGATCTTCAACCACACCGCGTACCCCGCTGGCTTCCCGAACGACGGCAACTGGACGCCGATCTTTGGCTCGAGCCCGCCGACGCCTGGCGTCTACGCGGTCTCGATCGCCGGCGTCGTCCCGACGACCTGCACGACGCAGTTCCAAGCGGCGCAGGCCTGCACGCTCTCCGGCAAGCGCCTCATCCGGAACGACGATTGGCAGCGCGCGGCGGCAGGCACGCCCGACCCGGGGAACCTCGACGACGGTACGACCACGTGCGTTACCAACTCGGCGAGCCCGGCCAACACGGGCTCGCGTTCCGCGTGTGCGTCGTTGTGGGGCGTGCACGACATGGTCGGGAACGTGTGGGAGTGGGTGGCCGACTGGACCGACCGTGCGAACGGATCGACGGATTGGACGACACAGACGGGGATCGCGGGTGGTGACTACAGCGCGTTTGGCGGTGCCGGTGGTGGAGGCTTCGATGCCATTCCGGGCGCGCCGATTCGCGGTGGCTTTTGGAACTACGGCACCGACGCCGGAGTCTTCTCCGTCATCGCGGTCACCGACCCGGCCTTCGGGGAAAACTTCAACATCGGGTTCCGCTGCGCGCGCTAGTCGGCCTCGTCCATCGCGGTCGAGGTGGACGTCGCCGTTGCCTGACTGGTGATCGTCTCAGGCTGGGGCGCGCGGCGCGCCTTCGATTGCTGGGTTGATCCCACCGGCGTCAGACGGGCAGCAACTGAATCTGACCAGGCCCGGCAGCAGCTCTGCCATCACGCCGCCTTGGCTCGCCTGAGGAGGTCTATCTCCCGTAGCCAGGCGAGGAGCCGGTTCCAACTGGGAACCGTCGGGGACACTTGTTTGGAAGCTTGATACGGCGACTGCCGCGCGGGTCTCTCAGCGGTGGATCTTGTCGAGGACCGGGCACGGCTCAGTAGACGCCGCAAGGAAATGAGTGATAGCGGCAACGATACGACGGTGCCGCCCCTCCTCGACGAACCGTACGCGCTTCCCTCGGATCCGACACTCGCCGCCATCGCGTCAGCGATGGAGGACACGGGTCAGTGGGCCTGGCTAGTCGACGACCGCTGGCGGCTCGTTTACGTCACGACGGCGGTTCGGATCACCTACGCGGGGATCAACGGTCGACTCGCCACGTTCGGCCTCGGCCACCATTTCTTCGGCAGCGAGCAACTCGGGCTGTGCACGACGTGGCGGTTCGGTCCCAATTCGCCCGACCGTATGGCCGTCCTCTTCCAGCAGATCGGTCCGCTCATCTTGGCTGACACGCCCGGTGGCGCCGCGGAGCTTCGGGGCGTCGTCGCCCCGCAACTGGGCGCAATCGTCGACCGCCTCGAACCGTCCACGGCATCGGCGTCGTCGTTCGTCGCCCAGGGCATGGCCATCGAACGCGTCGTCGACATCCCGGTCGCCAGCATCCGGATTCGACGGAACGACGGCACGCTCGCCGGCACCCTGATGGTCTTCAAGCCCGCGGCGAGCATGGCGATGCTCGGGGCCTATGCCTCGATGGGAGACCGTCGCCACTTCGAGCTCATGCAACAGGTCTCGAAGGCGGGACGCCGGCCTGCGGCGATCCTCTTCGCCGACTTGGAAGGATCGTCGGCGCTCGCGCGGCGTTTGTCGACGGCCAGCTACTTCGCCGTCGGCCGGCGCCTGATTCGCGCCGCCGACAGTTGCGTCGTCGAGGCCGGTGGCCTGGTCGGCCGGCACGTCGGCGACGGCATCGTCGCGTTCTTTCTGGTGGAGACCGCGGGCTCCGAATCAGCCGCCGCACGGAGCTGCATCGAAGCGGCGCGGACGCTCCGGACCACGGTCGTGGACGTGGCGGCGCGCAGCGACCTCGCACCCGAGGAGCTCACGCTGCGCTTCGGTCTCCACTGGGGCTCGAAGCTCTACGTTGGAGCGGTTACGACTGCGGGACGCTCCGAAGTGACGGCTCTCGGCGACGAGGTCAATGAAGCCGCCCGCGTCGAGGCGTGCGCCACCGGCGGGCGAACCCTCGCCTCCAAAGACCTCCTCGAGCGACTGACCGCCGCGGACGCGGAGCACCTACGGCTCGATCCCGATCGGATCGTCTATACGGCCCTCGCGAACCTCGCGACCGCGACCGAAAAGGCGCGTCGGGACGCCCCGGCCATTAGCGTGTGCGAGGTCTGATCGCGGTGCGCGGGCAGACGCCCGAGGGACTCAACTGGTGGCGCTTCGGGCGTGGGCCGAACGTTGGGGCGTGTGTGACTCGTTGGCGGGCACGCGTGGTTCCTTCGTTTGGTCCGGAGACAACGAAAATCTGCCGCGGTCTGTGGTTCCAATTCTGCCGTGCAGTTGGTGGGGACCCGACCGGCATGGTTTCGCGCCGACGTAGGCCGATCTGAGCGCATTCAAAAAGCCGCCTCGGCCCGCCTGAGCCGGTCCACTTCCCGCAGCCGCGAGAAGCTGGTTCCAACTGGGAACCGTTAGGGACGCTGCCTCTGCTACGCCCGTCGAGGGCCTAGCATTCCGCCGAGAATGAGGTCGCTTCGCGCCAGTACGTGCGTTGAACGCCGAGCGTGCTTCGTTTGACTACGAGCTCGTCGCGTTCGGCGGAGCAACCGTGCCTGCGCCCGCCCCGCGTTCGCGAGCTCTGGGGACGGAAATGGTGCTCGTGCGCATCCTCGGCCGCTCGAGCTCCGCGCCATCCGGCCACCACGTCGTACGGAGGGGCATAGCGTTCGCTATCGGAGGGAATGCCTCGTGGTCGAGCGTCGCGCCGCGTAACCGCGTAGCGGCGGTTGCACGGGCATCCCCTCTCCACGGATGATGGCGCGCGATGGGCGCCCCGGCCGTCTCCGTGATCATCCCAGCCTACGACGCCGAAGCGACCATCCTCGAGACGATCGCGTCGGTGCGGGTCCAGACCCACGTTCCCGAGCTGCGCGAAGCCACGAGCGCGACACGGCGATGACGATGCGGATCTGCTTTCTCTGCAACGAGTATCCGCCGGGGCCGCACGGCGGCATCGGGACCTGCACGCAGACGCTCGGCCGCGCGTTGACGGCGGCCGGGCATCGCGTGCGCGTCATCGGGGCCTATCCTCCCGACCACCCCGGCGTCCCCCACGAGATCGACGAGGGCGTCGAGGTCTGGCGCTTGCGCGACGGCGTGCATCGTCCGGGGAAAGCCCTCGTGCGGCACCGGTTGTTCCGCACGGTTGCGCGCTGGGCGCGCAGTGGCGAGATCGACCTCGTCGAGGCGCCCGATTGGGAAGGCGCCATCGCGCTCTGGCCGGCGCTACCCGTACCCGTGATCGTGCGCGCGAACGGTTGCATGATCTACTTCGCCACGGAGCTCGGCGAGCGCCCGCAGGCAGTGACGGCGCTGCTCGAGCGCGCCGCGTTCCGGCGCGCCGACTTCTGGTGCGCCGTGAGCGACTACACGGCGCGCCGCACCGCCGAGCTTTTCCGGCCAGCGCGCACCGCGAGCACTGTGCTCCACAACCCGGTGGCCCTACCGCCACCGTGCGGCGCAACGATGCGGGCCGCTTCGGTCGTGTTCGCCGGCACGTTGACCGGGAAGAAAGGCGTCGTCGAGCTCTTGCGTGCGTGGCCGTGGGTGCGGGAGGCGTTTCCGGCAGCGGAGCTCCATCTTTTCGGCCGCGACGGGCTCTCGCGCAACGGAGGTTCGATGCAGGGCTTCCTCGCGTCGCAGCTCGGGGCGAGCGCGGCGAATGGCGTCCGCTTCCACGGGCACGTGTCTCATGCCGCGCTGCATCGGGCGTTGCAGACGGCACGCGTCGCGGTGTTTCCGTCGTTCGTCGAGGCGTTCGCGCTGGCGCCCATGGAGGCGATGGCGTGCGGGTGTCCCACCATCTACAGCCACCGCACGAGGGGCGCCGAGTTGATCAGGCACGAGCAGACCGGCCTCCTCATCGACCCGGCCGATCCGGCGGCGATCGCCGACGCGATCGTGCGCGTGCTCGGCGACCCGACCTTCGCGGAGCGGCTCGGGGGCGGCCGGCCGGCGCGACGTCGAGACGCGCTTCGCGGTCGACGTCCTCCTGGGCGCTAATGAAGCGTTCTATCGCGACTGCCTCGAGCGTTTCGCGCGATCGCGTGCGTCACCGCTCCGCTCGCGTTGCGAGACGAACGGAGGATCCGCATCGTGACCACATCGTCAGCCGAAATGTCGGTCGTGATCGTGACCCCCGACGTCTACGCGACCATTGCGAAGACGATGCGACACGTGCGCACGCAGTCGGCGCGCCAACGGCTCGAGATCGTGATCGTGGCGCCCACGGCGGCGGACGTCGTGCTCGACCCGGCGGACACCGCGGACACGTTCGCAACGGTGCGGATCGTGGAGGCGGGGCCGATCCGGTCGCTCGCGCACGGCAACGCGGTCGGCATCCGTGCGGCCACGGCTCCGATCGTCGCGCTCCTCGAGGATCATTCCTATCCCGACCCGAAGTGGGCCGAGTACACGCTCGAGCGGCACCGCGAGCCATGGGCCGCGGTTGCGCCGGTCCTCGACAATCCGAATCCGCGGAGCGCGATCAGCTGGGCGGATTTCCTCGTGGCGTTCTCGACCTGGTCGTCGCCGCGGCCGTCCGGGCCGATCGACCACCTGCCGACCCACAACGGGGCCTACAAGCGTGACGTGCTGACCGGCTACGGCGCCGACGAGCTCGAGACGCTCCTGCAAGCCGAGATCGTTCTGCACTGGGACCTGCAGGCGAAGGGGCACGCGTTCTATCTCGAGTCACGGGCGCGCGTGTTCCACATGAACTTCGAGCGCCTGACCTCGTTTCTGCAGGTGCAGTTCCACGCCGGTCGCGTGTTCGCGGCTGTGCGCTCCCGGTCGTGGCCGTTCTGGCGCCGCGTCGTCTACGCCGTCGGGAGCCCGCTCATTCCGCTCCTCCGGCTGCGGTGGGTGCGCGTCCAGCGGCGCGCCCGCGGTAACCCGACCGTGCCACGGGGGGTGTTCCCCGCGCTGGTCCTGGGGCTCGCGGCAAGCGCCGCCGGCGAGCTCGCCGGGTTCACGCTCGGGCTCGGCGCCGCGATCGACAAGCTCACGTACTTCGAGTTCCACCGCCCGCGGCACGCGAAGCAGAGGCGCTCGGCGCATACACCGGCTACGGCGTGACGGTGTTCAGGCGGCCGTGCAGACCGGGAGGCCGCGCAGCGTACGGGGCCCGAGTCCGCCTCGTCATGTTCGTCCGGGCTCGCCGTTCGCCATTACGCAGCCTCGGTCCGCCTGAGCAAGTCCATCTCGCGCCTCGTCGTCGGCCAGGTACCGGATCCACCCCTTTGACGTACCGCCCCTTATCGGACGTGCGCCATGAACTGCCGTTCGCCACAGCGGGCAGTGACAGGCACGAGAGCGATTCGGATTCAAATTCGCTTCGATGGCAATGGGATAGTCACCTCTCCTCACGATAGCAGAGGACACATTCGGACCAGGTTTGCTGCTGTCTCACGGAATCCCGGACGGCACCATCGTCTACTACCGGCCAGTTTCTGGCACGACGGTGCCACTCGCTCCATTCGTAGAGCGAGTATCGACGGGTCCTGCAACCTGGTCGGGGGGACTTTCTTGCCTCCAGATTCGTGCTGCCAGGTCGTTCAGCGTACTGGAGTTGTCGGAGCGCCTACCCTCGTAGACCTGAGCGGCTTCGTCCCGGATCGTCCGCGTACACCTGGCGGCAGGCTTGGGGTGATCGCTACGCGTCGCACACCTGCGCGATCACCCTCGTGATCGACAGCGCGGGTATTGTAGAGAGCTGGTCCTACCGGGACTGCTCATGGGGCGTGATCCTTGGTGGCATCTAGTTGGCGGCATTACCGTCAGCGCCGATACGCGGAGCACCAACCGGACACCTGACGCGGTGAAGGGGCTGTTCGCCGACAAGGGAACCGTAAGGGGCGAGCCCCCTGCAGGGCGCCGTCACTGCATCTCGCTCGCTCGATCATCTCCGCGGTCGGGGCATCCTCGACGTCAGTGATTGCCAGGTCGAGCGCCTGGGCTGCGTGGGCATGCGTGGAATGCGCGGCGAGACCCGGAGAGGCTAGATGTGGCAGACGGCGATGGCGGGGGCATCCCGCCGGGCCTTCTCGGTCGCGGTACCGAGGTCGCCGAGTGGCGTGTAGGTGACGCGGTCGGGGTCCAGGTCGAGCGCGCCCGCGTCCCCGGGCTCCAGGCGTTCCATCAGGTCCTTCGAGGCCAGCGCGCGTCCGCCGCTGGCGCACGCCTCGATGCGGGCGGTCTCGTTGACCTCGTCGCCGAGGGCGTTGATCTCCGAGCGTCCGGCGGTGGTGATCTGGCCGACGTAGAGCCTGGAGCCCCAGTGCAGCCCAAACCGCAGGACGACGTCCTCTGGCGAGAGGCCGCTGCGCTCGGCGACCCCGCTGAGCGTTCCGCGAAGCGCTCGCGCGGCTTCGATGCTCGAGCGAGCGGCGGCGGATTCCGACCCTGCGGTCTCGGCCAGAAAAAACGCGACGACTCCGTCTCCGCTATGGCGGCCGACCAGGCCGCCAGCATCGATGATGCACTGGTCCGCGGCGCGAACCAGGCGGCGGCCGAGTGCGAAGTAGCTTGCAGTCGAGAGGCGCCGGGCGAGCGGTGAGGAGCCGTCGAGGTCGGCGAACAGGATCGCGGCGGGTCGTCTGGCCGGCTTCGCGACGCTCTGCATGCGTTCGAAATGCCGCAGATCGCCCGCCCCGGCGATGGTCCCGAGTACCGTCATGCTGGCGGCCGGCTTGTAGGTGAGTACGGTTCCGGCGAATCGCCCCGCATCGTCGTGCAGGCGCACGGCGGTCACCCGGGCCGACTCTTCGTTGCCGCTGTGCACGCCGCGCCACTCGAACGACTGGGCCGGCACGCGGCGAGGCGACAGCCCGTCGACCAGCGCACGCAACTGGGGATGAACGCGCTCGCGCAGCTCGTCACGACCGCCCGGCGTGTCAGCGAGGACCAGGTCCCCTAGCTGCGCGAACAAGCCGCGAGCCGTGTCCACCGTGTTCGCACCCGTACGCCACGTCAGCCGCGCGGCAACCGCCTCGGGTCCGAAATAGTGTTCGCCGAGCGCGACATCCGCGAGCTCGAGCAGACCGCCGTAGCTGCGACGAAGATCGTCCGTCATGTAGGTCCACCGCCAGTCCCGGTCGACGATCTCGCCCCACTGGCCGGCATCACGCAAGGCGATCGCCATCGCCTGGAGGACCGGGTCCGCGGGCAGCTGGCACGTCTGCTGGCC
>JANNPN010000236.1:0-16489 GCA_031400185.1 Polyangiaceae bacterium | reverse complement strand
CTCGCCGCCCGCGATCGCGCGTAGCAGCTCCGGCAGCGCCCGAACGCGCGCCTCCAGCACGGCGTGCGCAGTGCGCCAGGTCGTCATGCGGCCGCGAGCGAACGCTCGGCGCCGACCACGATCCCGGCAGCAGCGAGCCGTGCGAATCGCTCGCCGGACGACGCATCTTCGGTCGCGTCGCAGAGCGGCAGCACGCGTCGCTCCGCGACGTGACGGCGGGCGAGCGCCGTCGCCGCGCCCTCGTCGCCAGGCGACGCCGGCAGGCCGAGCATCGCAGCACCGCCGTGGTCAGTGAGCATCACGGCGACGCCGCCGCCGTGAGCGACGAACGCACGCACGGTTGCATCCCAGCGCCGTTGCTCCATCCCGAGCACGCGACCCGGCAGGCGCTCGAGCAACGCCTCGTGCTGGAAGCGCACTAGCACCGGCGTCGGCGCCGGGTCGCCGTACGCGAGCACGACGTGCTCGCGGCCGCTCACGAGGTCGACGTACGCATGCAGGCGAAACCAATGCGGATCCCGGCCGTTCGCGCGCGGACGGATCGGCAGCCAGTAGAAGCCGAGGTCGACGAGGCTCGGCGCACCCGGCACCGCGCGCGGCGGCGTCACCTCGACCGGCGCGGGCGGATGGGCTTCGTCGCCTTCGCACGCAGCCTCGAGACGATGTCCCGCGGCCGCCTTCGCGGCGAGATAGTGACGATTGAACGGCGACGGCGGCAGCGCGAGCCGGGCCGATCCGGCGAGCGGCACACCGAGCGTCGCGAGGGACGCGAGCTTCTCGGGGTTGTTGGTGAGCAGTACGAGCGGCGCGCCGACGCCGAGGACCGCGCGCGCGCCGGCGACACCCTCGTACGAGCGGACGTCCGCGGCGAGCCCCATCTGCGCGTACGCGTCGAACGTGCTGATGCGACCACCGCTCGCCTGCACCAGCATGCGGTCGCGCACCTTCGCGACGAACCCCGCGCCGCGGCCCTCCTGGTCGAGGTAGAAGATCACCCCGCGGCCGGCGGCGGCGATCGCGGCGAGCGCGGCGTCCAGCTGCTCCGCGCAATCACAGTCGCACCCGGCATACGTCTCGCTGGTGACGCACGACGAATGGACGCGCGCGAGCAGGGGCTCGGGCGTGGCGAGGTCGCCGCGCGCGATCACGAGCAGATACGTCCGGCGCGTGAGATCGCGACACAGGTGGACGATGAACTCGCCGTGGCGCGTGTCCAGCCGCTCCGTACCGACGTGCAGGACGGTGCCGGCGAGGGCGGGGTCCGCCATCATGGGTGGGTCGCCTGCGCCTGCGCCGCCCCGGCTTTCGGGTCGTGCTTCCGGTCGCGCATCGCCCGGAAGTACGCGACGACGTGGTCGAGGTCGGCGGCGCTCAGATGCTCGTGCGCCGGCATGCTCGTGTAGCGGAAGGTCTCCGGGTTCCGGATGTACGCCTTGATCTGCGCCTCGGGGCGGTACTCGACGATGCTCTGCGGCATGTTCAGGTCGGGGCCGATCGTGCCGCCCTCGCCGTTGATCGCGTGGCATGCGATGCACTCGCTCCGGAAGATCGCGAAGCCCGCCCACGCCGGCGCGTCGGACGGGAGCCCCGCCGGCGCGGTGTGCGGGTAACGCGTCGCGTACGACGCGATCTCGATCGACGCCAGCTGGTAGGGCCAGGGGTAGCGGTGCGGGTCGTGCGCCGCCGCATTCTCCCACACGACGTAGTACGGACCCGGGTCGACCTGCTTCCGGTCGATCGGCTCCCATCCGGGATCGTCGCCGTGCATGCGATCTGCGTCGGCAAGCGCGACGAACCCACCGGGCTCGCGCACACGGGCGAGGCTCGCAGGCTTCACGTAGCCGTCGCGGGCGCGAAAAAAGAGGTCGGCGTCGGCGCTCGCCGTCTTCGCGAGGTCGCCGAACCCGAGTGCCAAGACCGCGCCGAGCGGACAGGCGCGATAGCGTTTCTGCCGTCCGTAGTACGGGTCGGCGAGCGTGACGGTCACCGGCCCGCACGCTCGCTCGAGCCCGGCGCGATCGATCGTCTTCACCACGGCGCCGTCGCGGAGAAACGTCAGCGTCGTATCGGACGGCTCCGCCGCTCGCCCGGACGCCGCGGCCAGGAGGCTCACAGCCAGCACGAAGGGCGTCGCGACGGCGAATGTTCGCATCCTCCGTCGTTTCACCTCGCCCGCTCGTCGCGGTCAAGCCGACGCCGCGCCCGAATCACGGGCGGGCCACCTGCCGGTCACGGCCTGGTCACGCTCGGCATGCTTTCATCGCGAAAACCAACCGGAGGAACGAACGATGAACGACCTGTTCGAGGACGCGGGCCGGAACCGCGCCGACCGCACCGACGGCCGAGATGCCGTCGACCCGCTGCTCGCCGCCCAGCTGTACGACTGTCCCCGCTACGACACGTGGCCGGGCGAGATGCGTCTGGCGCTGGCCGTCCTCGAGGACGCGATCGCGACCGTGCGCCTCACGACCGGGATCGCGACCGCGCGCGCGCGGCGCCTCGCCCGCGACGCCGCACTGTGGATCGCGTCGCGCGACACCATGCACCCCTACGCCTTCGAGAACCTCTGCGACCATCTCGGTCTCAACGCGGCGTGGATCCGCAGCGGTCTCCGCAAGCCCACAGGTAGGCGGGACACGCGGTCTCCTTATGCCGAGCCGGTGCGCACCCTCAAGCCTCGAAACGAGACCGAGTCAGGCAGCGCGGTGAAGGGAGCGATCGCTCATTGCACCGACCCGCTCGACGACGCGTACCCGTTCGAAGAAGTCACGACAAGATCGATCGAGCTCCCGAGTCGTCTTGTCTCCCGCATACACTGCTGCTCCAAAGACGAGCTCGACGACGAGGTTTCGCTCTGCGAGCAGTCGAGAAAGGGATCCCGTCCTCCCCGGTGCACCTCGGGCTGAGTCGGACATCGTGCCGCGCGCGGACAGCTTGATGGCCACCGGCTGAACGGGCGCCGCCGCATCGACTGCCGCCTGCAAGATCGTCGGCTGCTGGGATTGCGCAACGACTCGGTGGCCGGTGACCAAGAGTCCCGTCACCGCTCTTCGAACGGATTGGCAGTCGTTGCCGGCGGCCCGCACCCGTACGCTTCGCAGAAGCTCCGCAATCAACCGGCCGACATACCGTCGTCCCGATCGGGGTCGATCGACGACGTAGGCTTCGGCAACGCTCACCAACGCCAAGACGGCGGCCACGGACTTCGTGTTCGAGATCATCAAAGCGGGGCCCCCGATCAGCGGCCGTGCCCCGCGAACGACGACGCGTATTCTGAGCGACTCGAGGAGTCTCTTCGCGGCGACGTGGACGAGTCGCCCGGAGAGCGCGTCGCCCGCCGAAGAAGGCCGCACGAGATGACGGGCCTGCGCCGTCATCAGGGCCAAGACCGCAACGGCAAACCTCCAGCAGATACCTGCGAGGGCAGTCGGGTTCGTTCCCAGCCGATGCCCAAGATCGCCACTCATGACGCGCGGCTCCCGCCCCGCGTCCGTCGTTTCGTCCCGACGGTATGTCATCGTATTCCTCGTTCTTTCTGTTCGCGATGACACTTACGGCAGCACTCGTTACGAGACGGTAAAACGAGGGTGGCGAGTGCGTGACGGGATCGCTAGGTCCGCCGGCGATCTGCGCAGCCAATGCACGCCCTCGACGACTCCGCCAGCGAGGCCGGGCGCGAGGAGAACGCGGCGATGTTGATGGCGAACGTCTGCGCCGCGCTCACGTGGACGTCCTGCGACGCGAGCACCATGCAGAGCCGGAACGCGATCGTCAGGTTCGCCGCGAACGACGCGACGATCGCGAACACGACGGCGGGCGGCGACGCGGCGAGCGCACGCCCCACCTCGGTGAGGTCGACGCGGTTCGCCAGCCAGGCGAGCACGCCAAGTGCCACACCGATGCGGAGGAAGAGACGGATGATGCACACCCCGCGCCGACGGACGGCGCGCGGTACCTCAGTCGGACGGACGCCGGCCGGCCGCGACGCCGAGAACCCGGTCGCGCACGATGCGCGGCAACGCGGCGCCCAGGCGCGCCGCGGTCGCGAGCTGCCACGGGAAGTCGATGGTCGCGGGCGCGCCCGGAAGTGCGTCCACGATCCGCTCCGCGGCGGCGGGCGGGTCCATGACGTAGGGCAACGCGCCCTTGCTCTTCGCGGTCATCGCCGTCCGCACGAAGCCCGGGTGCACGGCCGTCGCGTGGACGCCGGTGCCGGCGAGCTCCAAGCGAAGACACTCGAGAAGCATCGAGAGCCCCGCCTTCGGCGCGCAGTAGCCCCCGCGTCCGGGGATCGGGGTGAAGCTCGCGATCGAGCTGATGCCGACGACGTGTCCGCGCCCGCGCTCGACCATCTGCGGGAGGACGGCGGTGAGCGTCGCCGCCGCGCCGCAGAAGTTCAAGTGGCAGGCACCCGCCATGGCCTCCCAGGCGTAGCTCGGAAGGCCCTTGTGCTTCATGCCGACGCCGGCGTTCGCGATCACGAGGTCGAAGCCGCCGATCTCGGCGTCGAGCGCGCGGATGCGGGCGACGGTCGCGGTGGTGTCGGCTACGTCCATCGGCTCGACGCGGGCGTGGCCGCCGTCGGCCTCGATGCCGTCGGCGACCGCGTGCAGCCGGTCGGCGCGGCGCGCCGCGAGCACGACGAGCGTCCCGCCGGCCGCGAGCCGCTCGGCGAGCGCCTGGCCGATGCCGCTCGACGCGCCCGTCACGAGCGCCACGCGATACGGAGACTTCGGAGCCGGAGTGCTCACCGCGTCAGCGCGCCGGCGCCATCTCGCGGAGGAAGCTCTCCGTGAGCTCAGGCGGCACGTTCGTCGGGAGGTTCAGGAGCGCCGAGTCGACCCCGCAGCTGCGCCACTCGGCGAGCTTCTCGCGACAGTGCTCGGCCGGGCCGCAGATGGCAATCGCGTCGATGAGGGTGTCGCTCACAGCCGCGGCCGCCTCCTTCCGTTGCCCGTTGTTGTAGAGCTCGCGCACGAGGTCGGCGTTCTCCTGAAAGCCGTAGCGGCAGAAGAGCGCGTGGTAATAGACGCCCATGCCGCCGATGTAGAAGGCGACGAGCGGCTTGATGAGGCTCCGCGCCATCGCGACGTCGTCGAACGGGATCACCGCCATGAACGGCGCCACGTTGATCTTCACGTCGCCGCGCCCGGCGTCGCGCGCACCTTCCTCGAGCCACGCGATGCCGTCCTTGAAGTGCTCGTACGGCCAGAACGTCGGGACCCAGCCGTCGGCGACGCGGCCGACGTCCTTCACCGCCTTCTCCTGCAGCGACGCGATGTAGACCGGGATGTCGGGGCGGAACGGCGTCATCTCGAGCTTGAAGTGGCGCGCGTCGAAGAGCGTGCTCATCTCCGGCGACAGCCGGTCGCCGCGCCACAGCGCCCGCATGATGCCTACGGTCTCGCGGAGGCGCGTGAGCGGCTTCTGGTACGGCACGCCGTGAAAGTTCTCGATCACGACCTTCCCGCTCGTGCCGAGCCCGAGGATCACGCGGCCCTCGGAGATCTCGTCGAGGGTCACGGCGCTCATCGCGAGCACACCGGCAGAGCGGCTGAAGACGTTCGCGATCCCGGTCGCGAGCTTGATCTTCGTGGTAGTGAGCGCGATTTCCGTCAGCAGCTGGAACTGCTCGTAGGCCCACGCCTCGGGAATCCAGATCGAGTCGTAGCCCAGCTCCTCCGCGAGCCGTGCAAACTTGACGACGGTCTTGCGGTCGTAGTTCTTCCAGAAAGGAACGATCCCGGTCGCGCCTGGCATGATGTGCCTCCGTGTTCAGTGAGCGGCGCACCATAGCAGTCGCGTCGCCTGCACCGAAAGAATGCGCGGACCGTCCCCGAATGCGTGTTTCGCAAAGCCGGACGGGCGTCCGGCCTGAGCGACGGCGAGGCGACACCCCACGCCCCGCCTCGCGTCGCTCCGCGCGGTCGTACTGCAACTCAGTTGGCCGCGAGCACCTGCAGGACGAGCCCACGCTTGCGCGGCCCGTCGAGCTCGGCCATCAGCACGCGCTGCCACTGCCCCATCGTGAGCACCCCTTCGGCGACCTGCAGCGTCACGCTGCTCCCCAGCATGATCGCGCGGAGATGCGCGTCGGCGTTGTGGCGGTCGCAGTCCGAGTAGCGCGGATCGTTGTGCTTCCAGTCCTCGCCGCGCGGCACCAGCCGCTCCAGCATCTGCTGCACGTCCTCCAGCAGGGCCGACTGCGGCTCGTTCACGAAGACGGCGGTCGTCGTGTGCATCGTGCTCACGGTGACCAGACCCGCGCTCACGCCCGTCGCGCGCACCGTCTCCTGTACGACCGCGGTGAGATCGTGGATCTCCATGCGCTTGCTCGTCTGTACCTCGATGCGACGCACGTGAACGCCGCCGACGCTCGCGCGCTCGCTCCCGCCCTCCTGCCACCGCACCGCCGTCTGCTCTACATGTGTGCTCATCATCCCTCCCCTGAGTGTGTATCCGCTGCTGACTCAGCTCGCCGCCCGTGTTTCCCTCCCCTGGGTTCCCTGGGCGGCGAGACGCGTCGTCACGACCGCTGCGGCACGGTGTCCGCTCATGACGGCGCTCTCGATGGTCGCCGGCAGACCCGTGTCGGTCCAATCGCCGGCGAGCACGAAGTTGTCGAATGGCGTCACGGTCGCAGGGCGAAGCCGCGCCGCAGCGACCGTCGGCGACATCGTCGCGAACTTCTCTTTCACGACCTGCGTGTGCCGCACCTCGGCGGCGCCGGCCGCCGGCACGAGCCGGCGGAGGTCGGCGAGCGTGCGCGCCACGATCGCATCGCTGTCCTCGTCGACGATCGCGCGCGCGCCCGAGATCACGAACGAGAGATAGCCGCCGTTGCGGTCGCGCCGTCCGCTGATCACATCGCGGTTGAAGGCCCAGTGCGTCCCGGTCCCGACGAAGCCGACGAAC
This sequence comes from Polyangiaceae bacterium, assembly GCA_031400185.1. GTDB lineage: Bacteria > Desulfobacterota > Binatia > UTPRO1 > UTPRO1 > UTPRO1. The sequence continues at coordinate 9,574 of JANNPN010000236.1, read as the reverse complement.
GGGCGCTCGGCGAGGATCGGCCGGTCGAACCAGACGTGCACGGAGACGATCGGCGAGCTCGTGAGCCCCTCGATGCCGCCGAGCGTCGGCACGCTCCGGCGGACCGCGATCGGCAGCAACGGGAAGAGCCCTTGGGGCGGCACCGCGCTCACGTACGCACCGGCGGTGAGCCGCCGCCCGTCGCGGAGCTCGAAGTGACTGACCTCGTCGCCGCGGAAGCCGACCCCGACGACGTGCGCCTTGGTCTCGATGCGACCGCCGCGCGCCTCGATGAAGCGACGCGCGTCGTCGGTGTAGAGCTCCGAGAGACCGACCTTCGAGAGCACGAAGCGGGCGGCGTCCTTCCCGGCGAAAAACGCCCGCACCATCACCTCGGCGAGGAGATCGGCCGAAGCGATCGCCGGGTCGTCGTTGAGCGTCGCGATCGCAACCGGGTGCCAGAACGCGCGCCGCGCGGCGGCACGCTGGCCGAGCAGGTCGAGCACGCCGTCGACCGTCAGCTCCGTGAGACGCACGTCGCCGCGCTTCTTCATGAGCAGCAGCCGGAGGCCGCCGGCGAGCACGCGCGCGCGGTCGGCGACGGAGAGCAGGCGGTAGCCGAGCACCCCGGCGCCCATGTGAAGCGGGTTCGGCAGCGGCGGGCAACTGATGACGCCCGGGCCGCGGTCGGGATCGAGCATGTCGACGCGGAGGCCGGGCTGGATCGCGAGCTTGCCGGTCGCCCCGATGCGGTCGAGGAACCGGAACATCTCGGTATAGCAGCCCATCATCGCGTGCTGCCCGTTGTCGATGACCTCGCCGGTCGTCTGGTCGGTGTACGAGTAGGCGCGGCCGCCGAGCACGGGGCGCTTCTCGAGCACCGTGACGCTGCGGCCCGTGGCGGCGAGCGCCGTCGCGGCGGCGAGACCCGCGAAGCCGCCGCCCATGATCAGCACGTCGCTCATGCCGGACTCTGTTCCCGTGCCGCGACCGACACCGCCGTGCGCGGCAGCCGTGTCCGCAGCCACGCCCATCCCGCGAGCGCAGCCTTCTGCCAACGCGGCAACCTGACTTGTGGTCCGAACACGAGCCCGGGCTCGGCGCCGATCTTCGCGAGCACCCGCTGGTAGACGAGCCGCATGCCTTCCGCCGGCGCGAGCGCGCGCTGGTCCGTCGCGGGCAACGCGGCGCGGGCCGCGCCGTAGAACTCCAGGGCACGCGCGCATTCGAAGGCGACGAGCGCCCGGAACGCGTCGTTCCGGGTGTGGGTCGCGAGGTCGCGCTCGGTGTAGCCGAAGCGCCGGAGGTCCTCCTGCGGCAGGTAGACGCGGCCGCGCTCCACGTCCTCGGCGAGGTCGCGGACGATGTTGGTCAGCTGGAGCGCGATGCCGAGCGCCTCGGCATAGGCGCGGCTGCGCGGGTCGCGGCAGCCGAAGATCGGGATGGTCGCGAGCCCGACCGCCGCGGCGACGTGGTAGCAGTAGCGCCGGAGCTCGGCGAACGTCGCGAAGCGCTGCGGTCGCAAGTCCATCGCGACCCCGTCGAGGATCTCCGTCAGGTGCTGCGGCGGGATCGCGAACCGACGGACGGAGTCGGCGAGCGCGACGCCCACGGGATGGGTTGGCGTGCCGGCGTGGACACGCGCGAGCTCGTCGCGCCAGAAGGCGACGGACTCGACGGCGTCGCCCTGCCCATCTCCGTCCGCCGCGTCGTCGACGACGCGGCAGTAGGCGTACAGCGCTTCGAGGCTCCGCCGGCGCTCCTCCGGCAGCAAGCGAAACGCCTGGTGGAAGCTCGAGCCGGACGCGCGGACGATGCGCCCGCACTCGGCATACGCGGCCTCGAGGGAATGCGAGCTCACGCGGAACCTCCGACGAGCGAGCGCGCGACGAGGCCCATCTTCGCCCAGCGGGAAAGCGTCGGCCGTGCGGTGAACGCGTCGTAGCCGACGGCTTCCAGCCGATCGAGGATCGCGAGCCCGCCGCCTGCGAACAGTTTGACCTCGCGGCCGCGGCTCCGGTCGAGCATCGACGCAAGCGCGAGCCCGCGCTCGAAGAGCCCGCGCGTGCGGGCGCACTCGAACGTCATGAGCTCGCGGAACGCCGGCGTGACGGCGTTCCGCGCAAGGTCCTCGGGCGTGTAGTCGAAGCGCGCCATGTCCTCGCGCGGCAGGTAGACGCGGCCCTTCCGGAGATCGACGGCCAGGTCCTGCCAGAAGTTCGTCAGCTGGAGCGCGGTGCAGATGTCGTCGGCGCGCGCCTGCCGCTCGGGGTCGGCGTGCCCGAACAGATGAAGGACGAGATGGCCGACGGGGTTCGCGGAGTGCGCGCAGTAGTGCAGGAGATCGTCGAACGTTTCGAAGCCCGTGAAACCCACGTCCATGCGGAAGGCCGCGAGCAAGCGCTTGAACGGCGCGATCGGAATCGCGAACGCGCGCACCGTTTCGGCGAGCGCCAGAAAGATCGGGTGACAGGCGGTGCCGGCGTAGCAGGCATCGAGCTCGCGCTCCCAGGCGTCGAGCCCGGCGAGCGCGCGGACCGGATCCGGCTCCTCGTCGGCGAGGTCGTCGGCGGTACGCGCGAACGCGTAGATCGCCGCGATGTGGCGGCGGAGATGCCGCGGCAGCAAGCGCGATCCGATCGTGAAGTTCTCGTAGTGGGTGCGGGCGATCCGCTCGCACTCGACGAACGCGGCGGCGGTGACCGCCGGGTCGGGCGTCCACGCCACTGCGAAATCCGACGCGGGCGATGCCACGCGCATGGGAGACGGAGCCGTCATCGGGACGCGGATCAGCGCTGCGCCGCCGCCCTCCCGGGGGGGATGGAGCCGCCGCGTCGAGCCGCGTCGCGTGCCCAGCCGTCGGCCGCGAGCAGCTGGTCGAGGCTTTCCGCCGCCGCGTGCTCGTGCGCGTCCATGACCGCGGACACGAGCGCCGGGATCTCACGGTACGCAATGTCCTCGGCGAGGAAACGCTCGACGGCGATCTCGTTGGCGGCATTCAGGACGGCCGGCATGGTGCCGCCGGCGCGGAGCGCGCGGTACGCGAGGTCGAGGCAGGGGAAGCGCTGGCGATCGGGAGCGACGAAGGTAAGCGTGCCGGCGGCAGGGAGGTCGAGCGGGCGGAGGTAGTCGAGCGCCAAGCGAGCCGGATACGCGAGCGCGTAGGCGATCGGGATGGTCATGTCGGGGACGGCCATCTGCGCGAGCACCGACCCGTCGATGTACTCGACCATCGAGTGCACGATGCTCTGCGGGTGGATCACCACGTCGATGCGGTCGGCGTCGACGTCGAACAGCCAGCGCGCCTCGATCACCTCGAGGCCCTTGTTCATGAGGGTCGCCGAGTCGATCGTGATCTTCGGGCCCATCTTCCACGTCGGGTGGTTCAGGGCCTCGGCGACCGTGACGGTCGCGAGCTCGGCGGCGGGACGCGTGAGGAACGGGCCGCCCGAGGCCGTCAGCACGATGCGCTTCACGTCGGCGCGCCGATGTCCCTGAAGCGCCTGGAAGATCGCGTTGTGCTCGCTGTCGACCGGCAAGAGGTCGACGCCCTTCTCGCGCGCCGCACGGGTCACGAGCTCGCCCGCGACGACCAGCACCTCTTTGTTGGCGAGCGCAACGTGCTTCCCGGCGTGCACCGCCGCGAGCGTCGGCACGAGACCGAGCGCACCAACGAGCGCCGAGAGTACGAGGTCGGCCTCGGGGTGCGTCGCGACCGCGAGCGGTCCGTCCGAGCCGACGAGGATGCGACCGGTGAATCCGGGCACGCGCTGCCTCAGGTCGGCGCCGCTCGCCTCGTCGGCGACCGACACGAGGTCGGGCGCGTGCCGGCGCACCTGCTCCGCCAGCACCTCCATGTTGCGCCCGGCCGCGAGCGCCACCGCCCGGAACCGCTCGGGGAACCGCTCGACCAACGCCAGCGTCGACACGCCCACCGACCCGGTCGATCCGAGGAGCGCGAAAGAGCGGCGGCGCGGGGTTTCACTCATGCAGGGGCGTGTCCGCTCGTGGCCACGTGGCCGTTGCCATGCCCGTTGCCGGTCGCGTGCCCGTTCGCGGCGAGGCGAGCTACGTGCGCTTCGGCACGCGCGCGGAAGAGTCCGAGAGCCATCAACGGGAAGTAGTTCCGATACATGTAGTAGCGCAGATAGAAATGGCGCGGAAACCCGGTGCCGGTGAAATGCCGCTCGTCCCAGGTGCCGTCACCCTGCTGGGTGAGCGCCAGGTATTCGATGCCGCGCACGAGCTCCGGACTGAGCGCGTCCTCGCCCGCGAGGAGCCCGAGGAGCGCCCACGCGGTCTGCGACGGCGTGCTCGGACCCTTGCCGGCGAGTGAGGTGTCGCCGTAGCTGTCGCAGGTCTCGCCCCAACCGCCGTCGTCGTTCTGGCGGGACTTTAGCCACGCGACCGACTGGCGGATATAGGGCTGGCTCACGTCTTCGCCAATGGAGCGTAAACCCGCGAGCACCGACCACGTCCCGTAGATGTAGTTCACGCCCCAGCGGCCCCACCACGAGCCGTTCGGCTCCTGGATCTTCTTCAGGAACGCGAGACCGCGCTTGGCGCGGTTCATGTCGCGGTCGTAGCCGAAGTCGCCCATGAGCTCGAGGTGGCGGCCGGTCAGGTCCGCCGTCGGTTGGTCGAGCATCGCCTCCATGTCGGCGAACGGGATCTTGTTGAAGAGCTCGCGGAGGTTGTCGGTGTCGAAAGCGCCCCAGCCGCCGTTCCGGCTCTGCATGCCGAGCGTCCAGTTGAGTCCGCGGACCAGGGCGTGCTGCTTGGCCTTCTCGTCGGCCGCGTGGATGCGCCGCAGCACCATCAGGATCACCGCGGTGTCGTCGGTGTCGGGGTACCAGTCGTTGGCGAACTCGAACGCCCAGCCGCCGGGCTCGAGATCGGGGTTCTTGATCGACCAGTCCCCGGGCGCGAAGATCTGGTTCTCGATCAGCCACGCGGCGGCCTTCTGCAGCGGCGGGGCGTCGGGCTCCATGCCGGAATCGAGCAGCGCCTTCGCGGCTAGCGCGGTGTCCCAGGTGGGCGACACGCACGGCTGGAAGAAGAGCTGGTCGCCCTCCTCGATCACGAAATCCTCGATCGCCTGGATGCCCTGCGCGACCGCCGGGTGCTCGTCGGCATAGCCGAGCGCGCGGAGTGCCATCACGGAGTTCACCATGGCGGGCTGGATGCCGCCCCAGCCGCCGTTCACGTCCTGGTGCGAAAGGATCCAGTCGGCGCACTTCCGGAGCGCCCGCTCGCGGAGCGGCTTCACGGGGGACTTGCCGCAGAGCTTCAGCACCCGGTCGAGGCCGAGGAAGAAGTTCCGCCACGAGAGCGGGTGCTTGGTATCGGCCGGGAAGGCGTAGTCGGCAGGCGCCGGCGGGCTCACCCAGAGCTCCTGACATCCGTGCTCGGCGGGGATCGGCACGTACGGTCGCTTCGCCATCAGCACGACGAGCGGCACGACCGTCCCGCGCGCCCAGCTCGACATCTCGTAGATGTTGATCGGGAACCAGCTCGGGAGCAGCACCAGCTCGGCGGGCATCGCCGGGAGGCCGTCCCACGGGTACTGGCCGAAGTAGGCGAGGAAGCAGCGCGTGAAGACCTGCGCCTGCGCGAGCCCGCCGTTTTGCAGGATGAACTCACGCGCGCGGACGAGGGCCGGGTTCGTCGACGGCATGCCGGCGAGCTTCATCGCGAAGTACGCCTCGATCGTGTTCGAGAGGTGGCCCGGCGCGCCCGGATACAGCGACCAGCATCCCTCGGGGAGCTGGGTCGCCAGTAAGTGGGCGATGATGCGGTTCTGCCGCTCGACGTCGACCCGTCCCATGAAGTGCATGAAGAAGACGTACTCGGCGTCCATGGTGGCGTTCGCCTCGAGCGGCCGATGCCAGTAGCCCTCGGGATGCTGCTCGCGCTCGAAGTACCCTTGGGCGCGGCCGATCGTGTGGCTGACCTTGGCGAGGAACTCGTCGCCCCTGGGAGAAGCGCTCGGACGAGGGGGATACGGAACCGAAGTGCTGCGGCGTGCCTCCTCGACGACCTGGGTCATGCGACGTCCCCCTCCACACGACGCGCCCCGCTAACCACGCGGTCAGCCGTCGTTCCAAAAAAACGGTGCCGAGAACGCGTCTCCGCACCGCCTCGACCCTGCGGTCAGTGATCCCCTCAAAAAAAGCTCGCGACGCCGCAATGTTCACCCCCGCGGCGGCTCGAGCCCTGAACAAACGCGCGTATAGGCGGTGGGTCCGGCGGTGTCAATATAATGAGAGCCCGCCTACGAGCCGCCGTCCGTGAAGAGGAGGGGCTCCTGCTGGGACATGGCGCGCGTCAGGTTCTCCCGCGCGAGCTCGGAGTCCGGCACGAGCCGGAGCGCGCGCTCGAAGGCGGCGATCGACCTGCCCCATTCCCCGAGCCGGCCGTACGCGACCCCGATCATGTTCACGATCCACGGGTTGTCGGGCTGAAGGGTGAGCGCCATCTCGAGCGCATGCAGGGCACCCGGGTTGTCGCCGGACCGGAGGCGTACCCACCCGAGGTTCCCGTGCGCGGAGGGCTCATTCGGCTGCTGCAGGATCGCCTGCTCGAGGAGAGCTGCCGCCTCGTCGAGCCGTCCACGGTTGGCATAGACCCAGCCGAGGTTGCTCTGGACGTTCGGGTCGTCGGGGTCGCGACGGCTGGCGCGCGTGAGGACCTTCTCGGCCTCCTCCCATTGGCCGACTCTCCCGAGCACCGAGCCCAGGTTGTTGAGCGCGGACATGTCGTCGTCGACCGCCGCCTCGCGCAGCACGCGGAGCGCGTCGTCGGTCCGGCCCACGGCGGCGTAGGCCCAGCCGAGGTTCACGTCGACGATGCGTTTGGTGTCGCGCTCGATCCACCCGACGTGGCCCTCGATCATGGCCTCCGCCATCTCCAGCGGGGCAATCGCCTCCGCGGGGCGGGCGAGCTGCATGAGAAGCGCGCCGTGCGCCGCGCGCGACCCCGGATCGCGCGGATCGAGTCGGATCGACTCGAGCACGGCCGCGAGCGCGTCCTCGGTTCGACCGACGCGGGCATAGCCGTTCGCGAGGCCGGAGAGGACGCGCGGGTCCTTCGGGTCGGCGCGCCGCTGGCGCTCGAGCGTGTCGATCTCCGCAAAAACCACCCGCCGCACGGCGGCCTGGTCGCCGCGCCGTTGATACGCCTCTTGCAAGTTCCGATAGACGCGCTGCTTGGCCGGCGTCTTCGCGAGGTTGTCGGTCCAGAGCGCGACCGGGTCGCGCCAGATCTCGTTCCGGGCGATCGAGAGCCAGCCGAGCGTCACGACCGCGGCCGCTGCGAGCGCGACCGCGAGCCGCGGCGCACGCGCCGCCAGCGCGCCCGCCGCGAGCCCGGCGAGCGCCGCGAAGCCGCCGACGCTCAGATACATGCGGTGCTCGAATGCGAGGTCGGCGATCGGCAACGCGCTCGAGCTCGGTAGCAGCACGAGGATGGCGAAGCCGAGCCAGAACGTGATCGCGCGCCTCCCGCGGACTGCGCACCACGCGAGCGCGGCGACGAGTGCGAGCCAGCCGAGGCCGGGAACCCACACCGCGCGGTCGCTCCAGCCCCCCGCGAGCGGCCAGTCGTAGTCGAGCACCTGTCCGACCGGCCAGACGAGCAGTCGGAAGTAGTGCCACGTCACGCCGAGCTGCGTCCGGAGATACTCGAGCGGCTCGATGCCGATGTCGAAGCCGGCGCCGGGATGCCGGAGATCGGCGAACAGCACGGCGAGCACGCCCCACGTCGTCACGAGCCCGACGTGCAGCGGCCAGCGCCGCGGCGCCTCGATGGCCGCCGGCGTCGTCGCGAACGACAGCCGCGGCCGCGTCGACGTCGGCAGCACCCAGAGCGCGAGCCACCAGACCGCGAGCGGCGCCGTCACCATGATCGGCTTCGCCGCCATGCCGAGAGCGCACGCGAGGATCGCAAGCACCCACGCGATCGCCCGCCGCTGCGGATGCGTCTCGCCGACGAGCACGAGGTCGAGGGTTGCGAGGTAGCAGAGGGCCATCAGCACCTCGCTCCGCGCGATCACGTACGTGACCGACTCCGTCTGGAGCGGGTGGACGAGAAAGATCAGCCCGGCGACGAACGCGGCGTCGTCCTCCCGCCCGGGAAGGCTTCCGGTCAGTCGAAACGTGCGGCGGACGACGTCGTAGAGCAGCAGGCCGCAGCCGACGTGCAGCGCCAGGTTCACGACGTGGTAGCCGGCGACGCCGAGGCCGCCGAGCGCGTAGTTGAACGCGAGCGTGAGCTCGACGAGCGGCCGGTCGCTCCGCAAGAGCTCGGCCGACCACTCGCGGATGCGGAGGTTCTGTACGATCGCGTGCACGTCGTCGAAGACGAACGGCACCGCGAACGTGCGGGCGTAGACGACGACGCCCGCGAGCCCCAGCACGAGCGGCCGGAGCGCGTTCACGGCGACGCGTCTCCGGTCGTGGGCCCGCGGCGGAAGAAGTCCTCCATCTGCTGGACGCCCGGGTCGCGCGGATGAAGCCTGAGCGCCGAGGCGCGCGTCGCTTGGGCCTCGGCGGTGTGCCCGAGCTGCTGTTGGCTCACGGCGAGAGCGACCAGTGCGCGCGCCGGCGCCGGGGGCGCGATGCGCGCGAGCACGCCAGCGGCGGCCGCGAAGTCGCTCTGCCCGTAGAGGAACATGCCGTAGTTGGTCAGCAGCTCGGTGGTGACGGGGCCCTGCGCGAGCGCTTGCTCGTACGTCGCGCGCGCCTCCGCGAGCGAGCCGGCGCGAAAGTAGACATTCGCCATGTTCATCAGGAGATAGGGAGAGCTCTGGCTGAGCTCGAACGAGCGGCGCATTGCGACCAGCGCCGCCTGCTGGTCGCCGCGCGCGCTCTCGACGTTGCCCAGGTTCTCATAGGCCTGCGCAAAATTGGGCTTCGCGGCGATCGCGCGGCGATACGTGTCCGCCGCCGCGTCCCAGTTGCCCTGGCCGCTGAGCGCATTGCCCCAGTTGTACAGTGTGTTCGCGTCCTCGGGCTTGATGGCGAGCGAGCGCTCGAAGGCCTGCGTCGCCTCGGCGAAGCGACCGGCTTCCGCGAGCTCCGAGCCGAGCTCCCGGTGACTGCGCGCCGAGCGCGGTGCGTCGACGACCATCTGCTGGAAGAACCCCAACGGCTCGCGCCAGACGGCGTTCCGCGCGACGGTGCGCATGCCGTAGAGCACGGTGATCGCGACGACCGGGAGCGTGAACATCACCGGCCAGCGCGCGGCGTCGCGGCGGACGCCGCCGATCCACGCGAGCCCTGCGGCGAGTGCCAGACAGAACCCCGCCGACGGGAGGTAGATCAGCCGCTCGCCCATGATCGTGCCGATCAGGAAGACGAGGTTCGACACCACCAGGAACGTGAGCACGAGCACCGCGACCCCGAGCGCGATCGCCGGCACGTGCCGCCATGCCCACCACGCGAGCGCGAGCACCGCGACGATGACGGCGAGCCCGGCGACGAACCCGGCGTCGAGTGGCGAGGTCACCGCCGGGATCTGGTCGTAGGAGTAGTCGGCCGAGAGCCGGAGCGGGAAGACGAGGCGGAGCGCGTAGAGACCGACCACCGCGATCGCC
>JANNPN010000162.1:0-20461 GCA_031400185.1 Polyangiaceae bacterium | reverse complement strand
CGTTGGCCGCGAGCGGCGCGCCAGCGGATGGTGGGCGCGGCGCGGCCGGCCTCCCGCGCATCCACCTGACCCGCACCACGCTCACGATCGACGACGAGCGTTCGGGTGGTCGGATCGTGATCGGCGACGGCGATCTCCTGGTGTCGATCGGGGGCGGGCGGCTCGTCGTCACCCTGGAGGCCGCGCTCGATCTCGCGAGCGCGGTGGCGCCCGTGCCGGGACGGTTTCGCGTGCCGATCCGCGGCGAGATCGTGGCCCCGCTTTCCGCGTCGGGCGGGCTTGGCGACCTCGCGTTCACGCTCGCGGGCGACGCCGGCGAGGTGGCGCCGGCGGGCGATGCGGGGCCGCCGTTCGCGCTCGCCGGGTTGGCGGCGGCCGGCACCTTCCATCCCGCGCTCGAGACGCTGCGCTTCGCGCGTCTGGCCGTGACGGTCGGGACCACGCGCTTCGACGCCACGGCGAGCGTGCTCCTCGGCACGGCGCCGACGCTCGCGTTCGACGGCACCGTCGACGCCCTGACGATCGCGACGCTGATTCGCCTCTGGCCGGGCGAGCTCGCGCCGGCGGTGCGGACGTGGCTCCGCACGAGCGTCCGCGCCGGCGCCCTCCGGCGCTGCCGGGTGCAGCTCGGCTTGCACGGGACACCGGCGCCGGCGGCCGGCACCGGCGCGCCGCCGCCACCGCCACCGGCGGCCGGCACTAGCACGCCGCCGCCACCGGCCGGGACGCCGAACGCCTACGACATCGCCTGCGACTTCGACGGTGTGACCGCCGAGTATCTCGCACCGCTCGACCCGATCCGCGCCGCGGCGGGGTCCGCGCGTCTCACCCCCGAACGCCTCGAGGTGCAGGTGCGGTCCGGCACGGTCGGGACATGCCGGGTCGACGGGGGCACGCTCGGCATGGATCTCACCGTCACGCCGCCGCGCGCGACCATCGCGGCCGACGTCAGCGGCACGACGGCGGCCGTGCTGGCGTTGGTCGACCGACCGCCGCTCGAGTTGGCGACGCCGCTCGGCATCGTGCCCGGCGACATCGGCGGCGAGTGCCGCGTGCACGCCGAGCTCCGCTTGCCGATCAAGGCCGGGCTCGCCGCGTCCGCGATCGGCGTTCGGGCGACCGCGAACCTCCGGGGGGCGAGCATGCCGAACGTCGCCGGCGGCGTCGGCATCGCGGACGCCGCGCTCACGCTCACGGTCGACGGGGCTCGCATCACGGTGAAGGGCACGACCGCGCTCACGGGGCTCGCGGCCGTGACGAAGCCCGTGACGGTGGCGCTCGACGTGAAGCCGGGCGCCGTGCGGTCCGAGCGTCGCGCGACGTTCGCGCTCGACGGCGACGGCGTGACGGCACGCGCGACCGGCACCTTCGCGGGTGGAGAGCTGACGGCGCTCGCCGTCGAGCGCCTACGCCTCGGCGGCAGCGACGTCGAAGGGACGCTGCGTCGGGGCGGCGCCGCCCGTTTCGAGGGGACGCTCGGCGGGGCGATGCTCGACCTCGAAGCGCTCCTCACCGATCCGCGTCTCACCCGGGCGGGCGCCTCCGGGACCGGAGCGAGCTACGCGGTGACGGTCGACCTCGCTCGCGTGCGGGGCGCGGGCGGCATCGAGGTCCGAGCGCTCCGCGGAACGATCGCGATGAGCGCGGGGCGCGGTGAGGGGAGCGCGACGGGCGACGATGGGAGCGCCGCGCGCGTCGAGGCGCTGATGCTCACCGGCACGCTCGCGGGGCGCGGCGGCTTTCGCGCTGTGATCGAGGCCGGCACCGGCGCGCGGCGGGTGAGCGTGACGTCCGACGACGCGGGTCGCTTGCTGAGCGCCTTCGGCGGCGTGGAGCAGATCGTCGGCGGGAGCCTCGTCCTCGATGCCCGCACCGACGCCCGCGGCCCCGCTGCGTTCCTCGAGGGGACACTCGTGCTGCGGGACTTCCGGGTCGTGCGCGCCCCGGTGCTCGCCAGGATGCTCGGCATCGGGTCCCTCGGCGGCGTGGCCGCTCTCCTCAACGGCGACGGCATGCCCGTCGGCGAGGCGCGCGTTCCGTTCCGCTGGGACGGCACGCGCCTCACCGTGCACGACGTGCGGGCGATCGGCGCCATCGGCCTCACCGCTGACGGTGTGTTCGAGCGGGACGCCGCGACCTGCGACGTCCGCGGCAACATCATCCCGGCCTACTCCCTGAACTCCGCGCTCGGGAAGGTCCCTCTGATCGGACGCTTCCTCGTCGGCGGCAAGGGGGAGGGCGTCTTCGGCATCGACTACCGCGTCTCCGGCAGGACCGCCGACCCGGCGGTGCGGGTGAACCCGCTGACCTCGGTCGCGCCGACGGTCCTGCGGGCGTGGTTCATCGATCCCTTCACGCGGCGCTGACGCGATGCCGAGCACCGTGCGGCCGGCGAGCCGATACGCGATAGCCGCGCGTCGGCGGGACGGTGCGGGTTTCCGACGCTAGTCGTTCCTCTTGATGTCTCGGGCCTGCTCGCGCGCGTCTTGCTTGGTATTGCGCTTCTCTTGCCGGCACTCGGCGCGGCTGTCATCGCCTTCTTTGCATTCCTGCTTGACGGCGCGCCCCTCCTGCCGGCCTTCCTGCCGGGTATCGCGGGCGTCGTGCCGGTCCATTCGGCGATCCTGCCTGCGCTCCATGCCCTGGGTTTGGGAGTAGGTGGGAGTACCCGCGAGCACCGTGGCAAGACCCACAGCCGCAGCGACGATCGTACGGAACGAAAGCGTTCTCATGGGGCGATCCTTTCGGTCTTCTCTTCGGTATCCACGTAATGCTGTGCCGTTGCCCAGCTGTTCTGCTCCGCGCCGGATTCGTTGGCAACGTGTGCGCCGCGATCGGCCGCCGCCACGGGAAGCGAGGGCGAGGCTCCGTCGCTGCCCGACCTTTCTGCGCCGCCATACGTGCGGTCGCCGACCACCTCTGCTATAGACCCGCGCCCGATGCGGGAACGAACGTTGCGGCCGGCGCGTCGCGCCGACCCTCGGCGAGGGGTCGCGGGCAGGGTGCGCTGAGATGCGCCGGGTGCTGCTCGTGCTGGTCGCGGTCGTGGCGCTCGTCGCCACCGCGTGGAGCGTCGCGGCACTGCACTTCTCCGGACCGCGCCCGGTGCTGCTCTCGGACGGGATCGCGCTGGCGCTCGTGCTGACGGTGGTCGCGATCCTCGCGCGCGGGCAGCCGATCGGGCTCGCGATCGGCGCGCTGGTGGCGGTCTTCGCGCTCGTCGGCGCGTGGTGGAGCAGCCTCGAGCCGCGGAACGATCGCAACTGGCAACCGGACGTCGCGCAGCTCCCAGGCATGGAGGTGGTCGGCGACCTCCTCGTGGTGACGAACGTCCGGAACTTCACCTATCGGAGCGAGACCGACTTCACGCCGCGCTGGGAGAATCGCACGTACGAGCTCTCGAAGCTCTCCGGGCTCGACCTCTTCATGTCCTATTGGGGCTCGCCGTCGATCGCCCACACGATCCTGAGTTGGGACTTCAGCGACGGGAAGCACCTGGCGATCTCGATCGAGACCCGCAAGGAGAAGGGCGAGGAGTACTCGGCGATCGCCGGCTTCTTCAAGCAGTACGAGATCTACTACGTGGTGGCGGACGAGCGGGACGTCGTTCGCCTCCGCACCAACGTCCGGAAGGAAGAGGTGCATCTCTACCCGCTGCGGACGCCGATCGAGCGCGCCAAGGGCATGCTGCTCGACTACGCCGCGTCCGTGAGCGGGCTCCAGCAGCAGCCCGAGTTCTACAACGCCGCGACGGGCAACTGCACGACCACCATCTTTACGCACGTCAAGAACATCGGCGTGACGTTCCCGTTCGACCGGCGCGTCTTCCTGAACGGCACACTCGACGAGCTGCTCTACGAGCAGCACATCATCGACGTCACCCGACCGTTTCCCGAGGTGCGACAGGCGAGCATCATCAACGCCCGCGCGGAGGCGGCGGACGAGGATCCGGCGTTCTCCGAGCGCATCCGCGACGGGCTCATCCGGCCACCGCTCCTGGTCTTGCCGCCGGACCCGCAGTGAACTGAACCCACAACCGAGGAGGACAGCATGCAGACGAGGACATGGACGGCGCTGGTGGCGAGCACGGTGCTGGCGGCGGCGATCGCGGGATGCGGGATGCAGCGGGTGGCGCCGGCGCCGCCGCCGGTCGTGGCAACGACCCTCGACGAGACGCCGGGGCGGGTCGTCGAGCAGTCGGTCGTGAGCGTCGCGGCGACGGTCGTGAAGGTCGACCAGAAGAAGCGGCTCGTCACGCTCAAGAACCACGCCGGCGAGGAGTTCGACATCGTGGTCGGCGAGGAGGTGCGGAACCTGCCGCAGGTGAGGCGGGGCGACGAAGTCGTCGCGACCTACTACGAGTCGACCGTCATCACGCTGAAGAAGCCCGGCGAGGCGTCGCCCGGGGTCGAAGCGGCGGACATCGTCGGCCGGGCGGCACCCGGCGAGAAGCCGGCGGCGACGGCCGGCACCAAGACGACGGTCGTCGCGAAGGTCGTCGGGCTCAACAAGAAGAAGGGCACGATCACGCTCAAGGGGCCGAAGGGGAAGGTCGTGACGGTGACTGCGCGTGAGCCGAAGCGGCTCGAACCCGTCAAGATCGGCGATCTGATCGAGGTCGTCTACACGGAAGCCGTCGCGATCTCGGTCGAGAAGCCGGAGAAGGAGTAACGACGAGCGCGTCCCGGGGGACGCCCGCCGCGCGGACCCAGCGTCCGCGCGGCGGCATTCCGCGCGCGCCGACGGTCAGCGTCGGCGCTGCTGTCCGTCGGAGTAGCCTTGCTCGTAGGCGCGTTGCTTCGACTGCTCGTGCTGATCGACGACGAGTCCGCCGAGCACGCCGGCGCCCGCGCCGATCGCGGCGCCCATGCCGGCGTTGCCGGCGATCGCGCCGATGATGGCGCCGCCCGCGGCGCCCATCGCGCCGCCGCTGAGCGCCCGCTGCTGGGTCGGGGTCATGTTCGCGCACGACGAGAGCGCGACGGCTGCCAGGAGCACGGCGCCGACGCGGGCGGAGGCACGGGCGGGGCTACGCATGACGTCTCCTTTCGCAGTCATTTCTTGGCCGCCTTCGGGCACGGGAACTGCTCGACGAGGAACCGTCCGAGGACGTCGGCGGGCGGGTCGTTCAGGTAGTCGGGGTGGGCCTTCGCCCACGCGAGGAACCGCTGCAGCCCCTCGTTTCGCGTCGGCGCGGGATTGGGCGGACAGACGATCGGCGTGAGCTTCTCGTGGTTCGTGAGCGCGAGCATCGTCTGGTACACGCCGACGCCGAAGCCGTGACAGAAGTGGATGGCAGCGGTGTAGAGGGGGTCGTCGGCGGGCGTCGAGCAGAGCGCGACGTAGTCGGCGCCCGAGCGCAGCACGAAATGCTCGGTCGTGGTCGCGTGGACGGTCGCGACGGGTGCCGCGAGGGCACCGGTCACCGCGAGTCCGGAGAGCAGCGAGCGCAGCGAGGGCATGCAAAGCCTCCTTGTCGGTGTTCGGGTGTGGGGTGCGCTCTAGCGGACGGGAATGGCGGAGCCAAGGCGGGGCGGCGCGCGGCCGTGCGGCGGTCGATGCGGCGCGACCACGCTCTGGACGTCGCGCGGCGCGGGCGCCGTCGATTGATCGGCGTCGGACACGCTGCTAGCTCGGCGTCGGATCCGCTCGGCGCCCGATCGGCGCGACGCGGAGAACGGAGGCCCGCGTGAGCGCAGCGACGATCTACCGGAACGGTCGCATCCTGACGATGGAGACGGGCGAGCCCGTCCACGACGCGCTCGGCGTTCGCGACGGGCGGGTGGCGGCGGTCGGCGCGCTCGCCGACGTCCGCGTCGCGCTCGGCAAGGGCGCGGAGGACATCGACCTCCGCGGCGCGTGCGTCATGCCCGGCATCGTCGACACCCACCCGCACGTCATCCACTTCGGCGTGATCGAGGGCGCGGCCGTGGACGTCAAAGACGCGGTCTCGCACGACGACATCGTGCGGCGGATCGCCGCCCGCGCCGCGACGACGCCGAAGGGCGAGTGGATCATGACGACGCCCGTCGGCGAGCCGCACTACTTCCTCCGGCGCGGATGGCGCGACCTCGCCGAGGGCCGCTTGCCCGACCGCCGCGTGCTCGACCGCGCGACCTCGGATCATCCGGTGTGGATCCAGGCGTGGGCGCCGGTCATCCCGAACGTGATCGCCTTCAACTCGGCCGGGCTCGCGAAGCTCGGGATCACCCGCGAGACGCCGGACCAGGTCGAGCACGTCTGGATCGAGAAGGATGCCGGCGGAGAGCCGACCGGCATCCTCCGCGGCTCGGTCACGAACTACTACACCGGCGACGCGTTCATGGACCGGCTGCTGTTGCAGCTCCCGCTGATGCAGCCCGACAAGCTGATCCCGGGCATGGCGCACGCGCAGGCGATGTACGCCCGCATGGGCGTCACGACCGGCTACGAAGGCCACGTGATGGACCGGCCGTTGATCGAGGCCTACCGCTTCCTCCGCCAATCCGACTTGCTGACGATGCGCGTCCTCGCCGCGCCGGAGGCCGAGTACTACGCGCTCGCGTCGAGCGTGCCGCTCAGCCTCGACGACTTCCAGGCCCGGCTCGAGGACGCCGTGACGCTCGTCGACCGTAGCGACGACATGCTGAAGGTCGACGGCGTCACGATCTCGCGCGGCGGACCGTGCTGGCCGGGCTTCATGCTGATGCGGGAGCCCTACAAGGGCCCGTACGGCGACATGATCCGCGGCCGGTCCTTCATCCCGAAGGAGTGGTGCGAGCTCGCGATGCGCTTCGCGGCCGAGCACCGGCTCCGCCTGAACGTCGTCGTCGCCGGCAGCGGCGAGCACGACGACTACCTGGATCAGCTCGAAGCCGTCGACCGCGACTTCGGCATCAAAGGGCGGCACTGGATCATGCAGCACGCGTTCTTCGTCGACGAGGAGCAGGCCCGGCGCTACGCGGCGCTCGGCATCGACGTCACGACCAGCATGTCGTTCTCGTGGGGGAAGGGCGACATGTTCATCGAGCGCATGGGTGAGCACGTGTTGAAAGACTTGATCCCGCTCCGCCGCATGAAGGACGCCGGCTGCCTCGTCGCGTGCGGCAGCGATTGGGGGCCGAAGAACATCTTCGAGCACATCGCCCTCGGCACGACCCACGAGCTCTGCGGCAGCGGCCGGCGGAACGCCGGACCGGCGCAGGTCGTGACCCGCGCCGAGTCGGTCGCGATGTGGACGCGCGAGGCGGCGAAGATCCTCCAGTGGGAGGGGATCGGCACGCTCGCCGTCGGCAACCACGCCGACCTGATCGTCGTCGACCGCGATCCGCTGACGTGTCCGGTCGAGTCGCTGCCCGCGACGCAGGTGCTCCGCACGGTGCTCGGCGGCCGCACGATCCACGACGGCGGAGGGCTGGCATGAGCCAAGGCGAGCCGAGGGCCGGGTGCGCGAGCTTCGGAGGAGGGGTCGCCGGCTACCGGGAGTTCTTGCTGCGGAGAGAGGGTGCGGCCGACCCGTTGCGATGTCGGCTCGAGCGACGAGAGCGCTTCTTCGCCGCGATCGAGGCCGATCGGCCGCGCGCTCGCTACGAGCCGGAGCGGGCGGTCTTTCTGCGGAACCTCCGGGCGTCGCGCCCGGAGCCCGGTCTCGACCGTCGCATGCTCTGGCTGCTCGCCACGGCGAAGCTCAATCAATCGGAGCGCTTCGGCGTCGGATTGGGTGAGGTCTACGGGAAGGAGCAAGACAAGTTCGAGTCGGAGCCCGAGCGGCTGTACGTCCAACTGCAAGAGCACTACCACTCGCGCATCCTCGCGGACGTCATCGCGATGTTCCGTCTCCCGTTCCCGACGATCCTGCCGAAGCTGGGCCTGCGGGCGACGATCCGGTTGTTCGTGGCACTGCCGCACGAGTGGACGCTGCCGCTGGTGGGGGCGTCGGAGGTCGTCGGCTGTGTCCTCTTTCGCGCGCTCCGCGACGAGGGCGTGCGGCTGTTCGGGGACGATCCGCCGGTCGCCGAGCGGATCGGCCGACTCTACGACGAGATCCTGGCCGACGAGATCGGGCACGTGGGCTTCATCGCCGCCAAGTTGTCGGCGCGGTGGCGATCCCTGACGCGCTTCCTCGCGCGCGAGATCGCGTGGCGGAGCATCGTCGCGAGCGTGCCGGAGGTCGCGACGCTGATCGGAAGAGCCGAGCTCCGGCGATTGCTCCGCGAGCGCTTCGACGTGCAGCGCGAAGCGGAGCGCTTCGGCGGGAACGCCTATGCGGCGGCCGCGCTCTGACCGGGACGGATGCTCTCGTGCCATGGTCCGGTCTGGGATGACGCCGACCGCGATGCTACGGGAGTCGGCATGACCGATCTCGCGTTCCGTCCCGCCGTCGAGCTCGTGGCCGCACTCCAGAAGCGCGACGTCGGCGCGCGCGAGCTGCTCGATCACTACCTCGGGCGCATCGAGCGCCTGAACCCGGCGCTGAACGCCGTCGTCACCCTCGACGTCGAGCGGGCGCGGAAGGCGGCCGACGCTGCCGACGCCGCGCGCGCCCGCGGCGAGACCCTCGGTCCGCTGCACGGGCTCCCGATGACGATCAAGGACACGTTCGAGACCGCGGGGCTGCGGACGACCGCGGGCGCGCCGACGCTCGCCGCGCACGTGCCGGACGTCGACGCGGTCGTCGTCGAGCGCGTGCGCGCCGCCGGCGCCGTGATCTTCGGCAAGACCAACACGCCGGTCTTCGCCGGCGACGTGCAGACGTTCAACCCCGTCTTCGGCGTGACCCGAAACCCGTGGAACCTCGAACGAACCTGCGGCGGCTCGTCGGGCGGCTCGGCGGTCGCGGTCGCGGCGGGGCTCGCCGGCGCGGACATCGGCAGCGACATCGGCGGCTCGATCCGGACCCCCGCGCACTGCTGCGGCGTCTACGGTCACAAGCCGACGCACGGGATCGTCCCCGGCCGTGGCCACATCCCGGGGATGCCGGGCGCGCTCGGCGACTACGACCTCGGGGTGATGGGTCCGCTCGGGCGAAGCGCCGACGATCTGGCGTTGCTGATGGACGTCCTCGCCGGACCGGACGTGGCCGCCGCGAAGGCGTGGCGGCTCACGTTGCCGCCGCCGCGCCAACGCGCGCTCCGCGACTATCGCGTCGCCGTCTGGCTCGACGACCCGTACGCGCCCGTCGACGCCGAGGTGCAGGCGCAGGGCGCCGCGACGGTCGCGGCACTCCGCGCGGCCGGCGTCACCGTCGACGAGACCGCGCGGCCGGTGCCGGATCTCGGCGCCGTCCACCGCTGCTACGAGAAGCTCCTCTGGCCGATCCTCTCGGGCGGCATGAGCCAGGAGGACGTCGACGAGATCGCGAAGGTCACGGCCGCGTCGCCGCCCGACGACGCGAACGTGTTCGACCGCTTCATGCGCGCCGTCACGCTCCGCCATCGCGATTGGCTCGACCTCGATGAGGAGCGGCAGCGAATCCGCCGTGCCTGGGCCGACTTCTTCACCCGCTTCGACGTCCTCCTCTGTCCGGTCTGGCCGGTCCCCGCGATCCCGCACGACCACGAGGACACGCTGCTCTCCCGGGTGATCACGGTGAACGGCGCCGAGCGGCCGTACATCGAGCTGATCGTGTGGGCCGGGCTCGTCACCATGGCCTTGCTGCCGTCGACGTCGGCGCCGGTCGGCCGGACGCCGTCCGGTTTGCCGGTGAATCTCCAGATCGTCGGCCCCTACCTGGACGACCGCACGACGATCGACTTCGCGCGCCGGCTCGGCGAGGTGATCGGCGGCTACACGCCGCCGCCCGGGGTGTGAGGTCGGCGTCGCTCCCTACTCGCAGGCGCCGGGGCGGAGCACGAACGCGTTGTGGCTCGCGCGTCCCGCGACGTAGACGTTGCCCGCGTCGTCGACGTCGAGACTCAGGCCTCCGGCGAGGCCCCCGCTCGGTCCGACCGTCTCCCCGACGTCGTCGATCAGAAAGTCGATCGCTCCGTCCGGGGAGACCGTGTACACGCCAAAGTTCTGGCGGCCGCCGTTGATTCCTCGGTAGTACGCCACGAACGCCGTGCCCGCGTCGTCGACCCGCAGATCACTGATGCCGATATAGTCCCCGAATGCGCGGCTCGTCTTTTGGAATGCGAGCTGCGGGGCGATCGACACGTTGCGGACGGCGCCGGCCGGCGTCACCGTGACGGAGCTCCGCGCGCCGACCATGTACAGGTTGCCGGCACCGTCCACGTCGATGTTCGAGATCTCGAGACCGTCCGTCACGTGGTCGACCGTCCCGTCGGGCCTGATCCTGAACACGTTCCCGATGCCTTCGCGGAACGGACCTCCGAGGACGTACGCGTTGCCCGCGTCATCGACGGCGACGTCGAGCGCGCTACCCAGGGTGTTGCCGGCGCCGTCACCGGACTCGTCGATGAGGAGGCTGACGGCTCCCGACGGCGTGCGGCGAAAGAGCGCGCTCCGCACCGGATCTTCGGCGTGATGGGTGGTGCCGGTCACGTAGAGGTTCCCCGCGGAATCCACGGCCAGATGGGACACCCCGAGACCGTGCAGCGTGGGCGCGACGGCACGATCGTCGAGTACGATGGACGCGACGCCGGTTGGCGTCACCTTGATCACGCGGGCGTTGCTGTCGCCCGAATACACGTAGACGTTCCCCAGGTCGTCGACGGCGGGGCGAATGACGAACCCGAACAGCACCGTGCCGGTACCGTTCCCCGACGGGTCGAGGATCTCGGTGACGACGCCGGCTCGCGTGATCCTGAACAGGTTCCCGGTGCCGGAGAAGAATGTGTCGGCCACGACGAAGGCGTTCCCCTCGCGATCGACGGCGATGCGAATCGGACGCTGCAACGGATTCCCGGCACCGTCGCCGGTCGCATCGATGATCCGGTGCAGACCGGGCTGGCACGGCGTGCCGGTGCAGTGCAGACTTGCCGAGAGCCCGGCGGCCTCTCGCAGCACGTTGACACCGTCCGTGAGCGTGACGGTTCCGCTTTCGTCCGTGTCGCATCGCGCCACGGGGCACGTTCCCGAAAGACCGGCCGCCGTTCGCAGCACTTGGACTCCGTCCGTGACGGTCACCGAGCCGTTGCCGTCCGCGTCGCCGCAGGTTTGCGCGGAGACCCGCCCGGGCAGCAGCAGTGAGGCGACCAGAAGGAACGCGAAGGTCGATCGCGACATGTTCGCCGCTACGTTCGCGTGCTGCGCACAAAGCTCCACGGCCAAACCCTCCGTATCCCTTCCGCCAACCTCGGCGACATCTGTATGCGGCGTGCCGCGGGTGCGGCGCTCAGCGCTCCGCCATCATGAGGCACCAGCCGTCGTCGAGGTGCGCGCCACGTCGACGACGATACCCGTCAGCTGCGCCATGCCGGAGATCGGCTCGATCGCATCCGGCCCGTCGGCGGCGAGCACGTTGACGTTGGCGCCCGTCGTCGTGCGCGCCACCGTGAGTCCGTCGGCGCCCGCGTGGCCCCAGCCGTGCGGGAGGGCGACGCTTCCCGGCATCATGTCGTCGGTGACGCTCGCGGGCAGCTCGACGGTCCCGGTCGCGGACGTGACGCGCACGACGTCGCCGTCGGCGATGCCGCGGGCGCGGGCGTCGTCGGGGTGGAGATAGAGATAGTTGGTCGAGCGCTTGCCCTTGATGAAGGCCGGGTCGTTGTGGGCCCACGAGTTGTGGGTGAAACGCTCGCGGCGGCTGATGAGCTTGAGGCGTCCGGCGCGGCCGCGCTCGTCGTCGAAGCTCGCGGGAAGCCGGTCGCGGGCGAGCGCGACGAGGTCCTCGGGTGCGAGGTGCACCTTGCCGTCGGCGGTGACGACGCGCTTCCCGAGGTAGTCGTTGCCGGCGAGCGGCTCGCGGAGCACGCCATGCGGGTGCCGGCGCAAATAGCCGAGCGAGCCTTGGCCGCCGGCGCGCGCGAGCCAGCCGAGCAGACGTTCGGGCAGCGGATCGAGATACCCGCCGACGACCGGCGCGCGGCCGAGCATCTCGCCCGCGTCAAGCGCGGCTTGCAGCACGCGCGAGCCGTAGAGCGGGGCGTCGCAGGTGCCCGCGAGCCGGCTCACGATCCAGGTCTCGTCGCGACACTCGCCGGGCGGCGGCACGACGCGGTCGGTGTACTGGAACCACGGGATCGGCGTCAGGCCCGAGAGGCTCAAGAACGTGAACGGCACGTCCGGACGCTCCGCGAAATGGGTGCCGGGCAGGATGTAGTGGGCGTGGTTTGCGGTCTCGTTCCGGACGATCTCGACGCTCACCATGAGCTCGAGCGCCTCGAGCGCGCGTTCGAGCTTCGCGCTGTTCGCGCTGGTGATGACCGGGTTTCCCGACATCACGAAGAGCGCGCGCAGCTGGCCGTCGCCCGGGGTCAGGATCTCGTCGGCGAGGACGGCCATCGGGAAGGAGTCGAGCAGGCTCGGGGTTCCGCCGATCCGCGACTGGCGCGTCACCATCGGCGCTCGCGCCATCAGCTTCGGGTAGTCGATGATGCCCTTGCCCATGAGCGCGCCGCCGCGGCGGTCGAGGTTGCCGGTGATCGCGTTGATCACCTCGAGCGCCCAGAAGGCGAGGGTGCCGTTGCTGCCTTGGTTCACACCGGTCGAGGCGTAGAGCGCGGCGCCGTCGGCGGCGAGGTACGCGGTCACGAGATCGCGGAGCGTGGCGGCGGTGATGCCGGTCACGTCGGCCTGACGCTCCGGCGTCCAGTCGCGGACGACGTCTTCGAGGTGCTCGAAGCCTGCCATGTGCGCGTCGACGCGCGCGCGGTCGACCGCCTTGCGCGCGAGCACCTCGTGGAGGAACGCGAAGAGGAAGTAGACGTCGGTGTCGGGCCGGATGAAGACGTGCTCGCCCGCCGCCTTCGCCGACTCGATCCGCCGCGGGTTCACGAAGACGAGCCGCCCGCCGCGCTCGACGATCGCGCCGAGCCGTTTCATCGGGTCCGGCAACTGGATGAAGCTCATGCGCGACACCGCCGGATTGCCGCCGATCACCATCAGGAACTGCGTGCGGTCGACGTCGGGAAAGGTGAGCGCCATGCCGCCGCCGTACATCCGCTCGCTGACGGCGAACTTGTTGTTGCAGTCGAGCGAGCCGGTGTTGAAAAACTTGCTCGTCCCGAGCCCGCGGACGAAGCCCGCGATCATGATCGGGATGATCGGGCTGAAGCTGATCGGGTTCCCGAAGTAGAGCCCGACGCTGTCGTTCCCGTGCGCGGTACGGAGGGAGCGCACTTTGGCGCCGATCTCCGCGAGCGCCTGGTCCCACGTGATGCGCTCGTACCGGCCGTGCACCTTCTTGAGCGGGTGGGTGAGGCGATCGGGCGAGGCCCGGACGTTCTCGAGCGACAGCCCTTTCACGCAGACGTAGCCCTTGCTCACCACGTGCTCCGGGTCGGGTCGCACGCCGACGATCCGATCGCCGTCGACGGTCGCAACGAGCCCGCACGCGGCCTCGCAGATGCGGCAGAAGGTGGTTCGTTCGTGCGTCATCGCGCTGCTCAGGGTCACAAATCACGACGGGGGGCCGCAGGACAACCGGAGGGCCGGGTGGGTGGAGGGGCCGCGTGCACGTGCGCGCCCGGTACCGGGCTCACACAGGCCTTCTCCTAATCAAGGATCGGAAGTCTCGAAGAGGGCAGGTGCCGAGCGCGCCCGGGATGGCGGCCGGCGGCGTTCACGGCAAAAAGAGCTGCCGTTGCAATGGCGGCCGGCGGTGCGCACGGCAAGATGAGCTGCCGTTGCAGTGGGGCTGTGCGGTGCGTTCGAGGACAGGGAGAACAGTTGTGATTCGCGCTCGTGTCGGCCGTTCGGTTGCGGTGTGCCGGGTTCGATGCACGCGTGTCGAATCCCGAGCTTGTGCCACCACGCGGCGCGCTCGGAGCGGCCCCCCGGTCCATGCACGGAGGCGTAGGGCGCGCCGTTGTCGCTGCGGATTTGGTGGGCGTCGTGCCGACGCCACACACGCGAGCCGGTACCGACTGTACGCGTCGGTGACGGTGCGCGGGTAGCATCGACCACGACCGACGACGCAGTCGCCTTTGACGTCGATGCACCCGACGGCGTTGGGCGCCTCGGCAGGGGCGAGCGGCGCGGTGCCACGCGGCACGCGTCGTCGGCGCCGGCGCGGGATCACGAGTCCATTGCGCTGGACGATCAGCGCGAACGTCGTGACGGACGGGAGCTCCACGCCCGGGTTGGCCGTCAGGCGCCTCGTGCGGAGCTTCTCGGGGCCCCACGTCGGGCGTTCGCGGCGCGCCGCGACGATGGCATCTTCCACGGCGGTCGCGACCGCGCGGGGGCTGTGCCTGGGGTGCCGCGACCGATCGCCGCCACCGATCGCCGAGCTCGCAGCCGCCGAGGAACCGCTCGATCCAGTTGTCCCCGGTCTTGCGGCTGATCCCGACCTGCCGGCAGAGCGCGGTCATGCCGGCCTCCTGCGCATGTCGGCGTCGACAAATTCTTCCGCTCTTTCACGGGTGACGTCTCCTTCCAGGGCAATGCACACCTCCTCGCCCGCAGTGGCACCCATGTCTCTGGAGCGTTTGATCACCCGGTCACCGATCAGTGCGGCGGGGCGGTCCAACCTGTCACCCATGTCTCTATCTTGGACCACGGTGACAATTTTCTTGCTTCGTAACCATGAATACTATACATAGCGGAATCAAGATGGCACGGCGACCGAAACAGCTCGCCCTCGAGCTGCCTCCACGGCGGACCTGGGGTGGGCGGCGGGCGGGGGCAGGGCGGCCACCCACGGGGAGGAAGGCCGGCCTGCCGCACGCGCGGCGCGCGCACTTCGGGGCGCCATTGCCGGCGCATGTCACGCTGCGGATCCGCGCCGACGTGCCGTCGCTCCGACGAGCGCCGGTCGTGCGCGAGCTCGAGCGGAGCTTCCGCGTTGCGCGGGCACGCCAGGGCTTTCGGCTCGTGCACTACTCGCTACAGGGCAATCACGCCCACTTGATCGTCGAGGCGCGCGATCGCGACGCGCTCGGGCGGGCCATGAAGTCCATCGGTGCGCGCATCGCGCGGGCGGTGAATCGGACGACCGGCCACCAGGGAAGCGTGCTCGCGGACCGCTATCACTTGCGGCTCCTCCCGACCCCGCGCGAGGTGCGCAACGCGCTCCGCTACGTGCTGCTGAACGCGCGCCGGCACGCGGCGAGCGCGGCGAGCGCGGCGAGCGCGGTGGGTGCGGTGGGTGCGGTCGTGCAGAGACCGGTGCGGCTCGACCCCGCGTCGTCGGCGCGATGGTTCGACGGATGGAAGAGTGGAGGGGGCGCCGAACGGAACGACGCGAGCGACGACGAGAGGCCGGTCGCGCGCGCGCAGACGTGGCTGCTCGCGGTCGGCTGGCGCCGGCACGGGTTGCTCGACCCCGCCGACGTCCCCGGTCGCCCGGCGACGGGCTCGGGCTGAGGGACTCGCTCGCCGACTGTGCGCCGTGCGCTGAGCCGCGGGCCATGCACCCGCAGCGTCGGTGGTGGGTCAGTGTGATCTCGGCAGTGCCGCCCGCCCAGGATCGAGGGGCAGGCGGAAAATGCGCCGGGTGAAACTACTTCGTTACTTCTGTTTGAACTTGGAGACGACGGGGAGGTTCACCATGGTTGCAGGCTGCGGTGATGACGCCTCCGCAAGGTACGCGCTGCAACGATCTTGCCGCCAGTATCTGCGACGACGCGAATGTGGCCCTTGAAATCGCCCTGGGCAAGATTGATGTCTTCGCCGACCCCAAGGGAACCTCGAGTCCCCCACTGTACGGTTGCGGAGGGAGCGAATACGACGAGCTTCCGCCGAGGTAGGTCCCGTTAGCGGCCCAGACTTCAACGCCGATCGTGGCGTTGGCGGTATTGCCGTTCGTGCAGGAGATAGAGGTCCCGAGGCCGCTCGCCGTGTTCATGGCACCCGGGGCGGTGAGAATGTGCTTGAGGCCTGCGAGGTGGGCGTGAGCAGACGGGGCGAGAAGCAAGGTGAACGCAGCGGCACCGAGCAGGCGAGCGAATCGGGACATGGGGCGAATCCTCCTTTTGGGTGGGTGGGAAACGGCGCGCCCAATTGTGCCGGGCACGGCGAAGCCTCCCGCAGCAGCCTACCGGGCGTCTATCCAGCGACTACCCGACACCCCCGGCTTCCGGCCCCGCCTTCTTCCTTGGCTGCGCCTCGTAGAACCGATCGACGAGTGCAACGAGGTCGGCCGTGTCCACAGGCGATCCGTGCCCTGCTCGTCGAGCGCGCGGAGCCGCTTCGTGTCGTTCGCCGTCATCGTGCCGAACCGCTTCCGCCACGCGTCGATGGTCTGCTCACTCACGCCGTGCCCCGCCACGGCCACCGGAGGGGCCCGATACGCGTCGACGAAGGCCCGCACCGGATGCGCCCGTCGTCACGCGGCGCATTCGCCGGCGGCCCGGCCCGCGCGAGGCTGCGGACGCCCTAGTCGGAGACCGTGCGCGCGTCGGCTTTGCGGGTGCGGCGCCGCGCGGCGCGGACGTGGCGGAGGTAGAGGTCTTCGACCTTCGCGCGGGCCCAGGGGGTGCGGCGGAGAAAGGTCAGGCTCGATGGGATGCTCGGGTCGACCTGGAAGCACTTGATGTCGACGCGGGTGCCGAGCTCGGCGAAGCCGTAGTGCTCGACGAGCTCAGTGACGATCGTCGCCAGGGTCACGCCGTCGAGCGCGCGTCGGTCCATGGATCAGGCCCGCGCGGCGCGCGCGGCGGCGCGTGCTCCGACGATGACGAGGCCGACGCCGACGAGAATGCCGCCGATCGCGACCCAGAAGAGCAGGTTCATGACGACGTTCGCCGGGGGGCCGGCGAGTGTCAGGCCGCGGACGCCGAAGCTCGCGCCCAGCACCGACGCGATCACGTTGCCGTAGCCGGCGGCGACGAGCGACCAGAGGAGCCACGACTGCCGGCGCGGCGCCAGCACGAGCGAGCCCGACACCGCAGCCGCGAGCATCATCACCATGCCGTTCAGGAGACCTTCGAGGTGCGCCATGCGCCACGCGCGCTCCTCGCCGGCGAGCTGGCCGGTCAACACGAAGGCGTGCGGGAAGCCGGCGAGCAGGCCGAGCATCACGACCACGGCACCGTGGAAGACGAGGCGGGCGCGCACGCGGGCATCCATCGCGGGTCGAGCTCCTGTCACGCCGGCGCGAGCAGGCGCTCGCGTACCGACGGGTCGAACGCCTCGGCCGGCAAGGCGTCCGGGCCGGCGAAGGCGGCCAGGAACCACGAGAGCAGGCTCGGGTCGGCGAGTTGCCGCTCGCGCGCCCGTGCCCGACGGGCTTCGGCTGCGGGACCGAACTCGTTCTCGAGGGTCGAGTCGAGCGCGGCGACGAACCGGAGCCGGCGCATGCGCTCGCGGCGCTCCTCGACGTAGGGCGCGAACGCGGCGGGCGACCAGTCGGCGCCGCCGAGCATGACGTCGCGGACGAGCCGGACGTCGCGGAGCGTGATCGAGAGGCCCTGACCGATGATGGGATCGTTGTGGCCGGCCGCGTCGCCGATCAGCACGACACCGTCCGCGACCGGCGTCTCGGTCCAGGTATCCTCGTTGCCGTACGCGTGACACGGACCCGCGGGGCGGGCCGCGGAGAGCGCCGCGGATCCCGGCAGTCCCCGCAACCGATAGGCATCGAGGAACCGTTCGGCGGCATCGGCGCCTCCGAGCCGGCGGCGTTGGTCGAGGCCGTAGCCGAGATAGAGGCGGGCGCGTCCGTTCCCTTGCGGGAAGATGAGATAGTGCACGTCGCCCTCGACGCCGGTGCTCTGGACGGTGGCCGGCCAGTCGTCGGCGCCCTCGACCAGGAGCCCGGCGAAGAGATGATGGGTCGGGTCGCGGTGGAGCTCGATGCCGGCCTGCTTCCGGATCGGCGAGCCGCGGCCGTCGGCGCCGATCACGAGCCGGGGTCGGGCCGCGTGCGTCGCGCCGTCGTGCGTGAACCCGACCGTCCGCCGACCGCGCTCGGCCGCGCCGAGCGTGATGGCGTCGACGCCGCGGAGCACCCGGGCGCCCGCCTGATGAGCCGCGTCCGACAGGAGCCGGCACATCGTCGGATGCCCGAGACAGAGCGGTCCGGGCACGTCGGGGAGGACGTTCGCTAGGGCGATGGTGTTGAGATCGCTCGGCTCGGCGTCGAGCGCGTCGTGGTACGTGCGCTGCTCGACGACGTGATGCCCGCCGCCGGCGCGGAGCGTGTCGTAGAGACCGAGGCGCTGCGCTTCGCTGACGCCCCAGGGCGCGATCCACTCGCCGCGGACGCGGTCGCGGTACTCGGTTTCCTTTTCGAGCACGACGACCGCAAGCCCGGCGCGTGCGAGCACGGTCGCGAGCGCGCTTCCGCCGATGCCGGCTCCCGCGATCACGACGTCGGCGTCGAGCATGGGGCTCCTATAGCAGGACGCGCGCGCGGGCCGGCAAGGTGGTGTCGGCCGCCTGTCGTGTGTCGAGTTCGAAGCCTCGGTCTCGCCGCGCGCGGTCTGCTGCGGTGTCGGCGGCGGGTGGGTCAGGGAGGGCGCCTACGGTCGCCGGGTTCCTGGCGCCGGGTGGCCGCAACCCGGCGACCGTAGCTTGATTCCGGCGCAGCTTGCGCGCCTATTCGTGATCGTCCGCGTCTGGGTGGGGCGGTAGGCCAGCCTCTACGACGTCAAGGAGCTTGATTCCGTCGCCCGGCAGCAGCACGACACTCGGGTCGGAACTCCACCCGGGGCTCACTATCGGTGAGAGGGATTCGAACAGTTTCCCCAAACGGGTGAGCACGTCGCGCACGACCACAATCGAGATCTTCGACAGCGGGACCTGTGCGAACGCCTCGGCGAGGTCGTTGTGGGCGATGTACTTGTCGCGCCAATCGCGGATGCCCTTCGCAGCGTGACGGACCGAAGCCAATTGCTCCCGGAACGGCTTGAGGTCGCCGCCCTTACCGGCAAGCGCCATAGCGGCAATGAGGCGCTGGAGAGAGACATTGTAGTGCGTGCCCATTGTGGCGTCGTCAGTGAGTCTCGCCAACGTCAGGAAGGTGTCACGTTGAAGGGCTAGGCTCGTCACCTCAAAGAACCCGTGAGCCGCGCGGTTCATCGCGCGTTTCCCGCGCTCAGTGATGTAAACCTGCTCCAGAATGAGCACGGCGCTCGCCGCGCTCGCGATCTCTTTCTGAAGATGCTCGAGGATTTCGATGGGAGTGTCTGTGGTGAGGATGTCGCACTGGATCGTCACCGCGGGCGACCCGGTCGCGGAGCTCGACAAGCGCGGCCGATGGCGGCAGCGATACGCAACCCCGTCCGCTTTGAGCACAAAGAAGTCCGACCTTGAGGTGATGAACGGCCCGCTAGTCTCCTCAAGGTGAGTGCCTGCCGGGAGGAGAGCGGCGGCGCCGTCAGGGAGGCGCTCGCATTCGAGATCCTCAGCTAGGGTTTGGTCGGGCTTAATCATCGATCACGTAGCCTTCGGCTTTCTGCCCGCCTTCTTTCGCGGCTGCGCATCGTCGAACCGATCGACGATCGCCACAAGGTCGGACATCTCCCACAAGCGATCCGTGACGTTCGCGGCCATCGCGGGGGTCATGCCGACCGTCTTGTGCATCTTCACAAAGTTGTACCAGCACGTGTAGAGCGCGACCATGTGCGCGTGGTTCTCCAGCTTCTTGCTGAACGCGTTCGTCAGGCGCGTGAAGCGGCGGTTCGCCATCCGGAGCGTCAAGTTGCTCCGCTCGATGTACGACGTCGAGATGTGCTCGGCCTTCGGGTAGCCGTGAATCGGCTGCTTCTCTGCGCCAAGGCACTGCGTGGGTGAGTAGCGGCGCGCGTCTTCCTTCGGATCGGCGCCGTACACTTTCACGATCTGCGCGTAGTCGACGTTGAAACCGCACGCTTCCGGGACGACCGTCAGGTACGCCTTGTGTGCGTCGGTCGTGAGCTGCACGCGGTTGGCGAGGCGGCTTGCGACGTCGGTCATGAATTCCCACGCCGAGCCCGCGCCGCGATCCCCGAGGAGCCACGACACGATCAGCTTCGAGTCGGCGTCGATCGCCGTCCATGTCCACACGTCGCCGACGTTCGCCGTCCGGGCATCCTTGGACGCCTTGGCCTTTGCCGCCTTCTCCTTCATGCCGATGAAGGACCAAATTTCGTCCCACTGCACCCGCTGCGCCTTCACGTTCCGGACCGTCGCATCGTGGAAGGCCGAGCACGCCTTCCCGGCGAGCACGAGGTAGCGGTTGACGGTATTCGTCGAGACGTTGGCGACGCGACCAATTGACCGCATCGAGGAGCCTTCGCAGAGCATCGAGAGGATCTGGATGCGGGTGGCGAGCGGCAACTTGTTCATGGAGAACTATCTGATACTTATGCTTGAGTATCAAGCAACATGTTCAGTGTATCTTGGTGGCTGGATGTCCCTCCCTCGGCGACCTTCTCCGGA
The DNA here is from genome assembly GCA_031400185.1 of Polyangiaceae bacterium. Classification (GTDB taxonomy): domain Bacteria; phylum Desulfobacterota; class Binatia; order UTPRO1; family UTPRO1; genus UTPRO1. Next base: position 55 of record JANNPN010000162.1, on the reverse strand, counting down.
TTGCTCGGACCGAGCGCCGAGCGGTAGACTGACGCCCCACCGATGCAACCCGAAC
>JANNPN010000117.1:0-4046 GCA_031400185.1 Polyangiaceae bacterium | reverse complement strand
GCGTCGACGCCGACGGCCGCACCGACCCGGCCGAGGTCCGCGCCGCGCGTCCCGACGTGCTGTCCGTCGCGCTCGCCAACGCGGAGACCGGCGTCGTGCAGGACGTGGGCCCGCTCGCCGAGGCCGCGCGCGCGCACGGCGGGCTCGTGCACGTCGACGCCGCGCAGGGCGCGGCCTTCTTGGCGCTCGCCGTCGACGCGCTCGGCGCGGATCTCGTGACGCTCGCGAGCAGCAAGCTCGGGGGGCCGGTCGGCGCGGGCGCGCTCTACGTGCGGCGCGGCACGCCGCTGGCACCGCTGCTGCGCGGCGGACCGCAGGAGCACGGCTTCCGCGCCGGGACCGAGAACGTCGCGGCGGCCGTCGGCTTCGCGACCGCCGTGGCATTGGCCGTCGCCGACCGCGAGCGTGAGGTCGCGCGACTCGGCACACTCGTCACCCAGCTCCGCGCCGGCATCGCGGACGCATGGCCGGAGGCTCGTCCGACGCTCCGCGCCGACGTGCCGGTGGCGCCGCACGTCGTGCACCTCGTGCTGCCCGGTGTCGTCGGCGAGGATGTGGTGGCGGCGCTCGACCTCGAAGGCGTCGCCGCGTCGACCGGCTCCGCCTGTGCGGCCGGCGCGGCGGAGCCGTCGCACGTGCTGCTCGCGATGGGCCGCAGTCCGGCCGACGCGCGTGCTTCGTTGCGCCTGAGCCTCGGCTGGGCGAGCGCCGCGACCGACGTGGAGCTCATCCTGCAGGCGCTCGCGCGGGTGCGGGCGCGGATCGCCCGACGCTCCGAGGAGGCGGCATGGCCGGTCCACGGATCGTAGTCGCGATGAGCGGCGGCGTGGACAGCTCGGTCGCCGCGGCGCTCCTGAAAGATCGGGGCTTCGACGTCGTCGGCGTGTCGATGCAGCTCTCGGCGACGCCGGCCGCGACCGTGCGGCAAGGGCAGGGCTGCTGCTCGCTCGAGGACTTCCGCGACGCCCGCCGCGTCGCCGATCACCTCGCCATCCCGTACTACGTCTGGAACCTGCAGGACGCCTTCAAGGCGCGCGTCACCGACGTCTTCACCGCGGAGTACCTCCGCGGCCGGACGCCGAACCCGTGCGTCCTCTGCAACCGCGACTTGAAGTTCGACGAGCTCTGGCGGCGCGCTGCGACCCTCGGGGCCGATCTCGTCGCGACCGGCCACTACGCGCGCGTCGTCCACGAGGACGGGCTGTGGCACCTCCTACGCGCTCGCGACGACACCAAGGACCAGTCCTACTTCCTCTTCAGCCTGACACAGGACGAGCTCGCGCGGACGCGCTTCCCGCTCGGCGAGCTGACGAAGACCGAGGTGCGCGCGCACGCCAAGGCGCTTGGGCTCCCGGTCGCCGAGAAGCCCGAGAGCCAGGAGATCTGTTTCGTGCCCGACCGCGACTACGCCGGTTACGTCGAGCGCCACGTCGCCACCGATGCGCTCATGCCCGGCACCGTCGTCGACGACCAGGGGACGACGCTCGCGACCCACGGCGGCGTACACCGCTTCACCGTCGGTCAGCGCCGCGGGCTCGGGATCGGCGACGGGACGGCACGCTGGGTGACGCGCATCGACAGCGCGACGGGCACCGTCCACGTCGGCGGCAAGGACGCGCTCGCGAACCGCGGCCTCGTCGCCGAGCAGGTGCGCTGGGCCGCGGGCCGGCCGGACCCGAACGCGGCCGTGCGGGTCCGGATCCGCCACAAGCACACGCCGGTCGCAGCTCACCTGGTTCAGATCGGTGACGATCGTGTCCAAGCCTGGTTCGACGAGCCGGCGAGCGCCGTCACGCCCGGCCAGGCCGCGGTCTTCTACCGCGGCGACGAGGTTTTGGGCGGCGGCTGGATCGCGGAGGCCCTGTGACGAAGCCAACGAGACACCCGATCGAGGAGCGGCTCGGCTACGACTTCCGCGACCACGACCTCCTCGACACCGCGCTCACCCACCGCTCGTTCTCGGCGACCCGGGGCTCGCGCAACAACGAGAAGCTCGAGTTCCTCGGCGACGCCGTGCTCGAGCTCGCCGTCAGCGACCTCCTGATGAAGCACTCGCCGCAGCACCACGAGGGCGAGCTCTCGAAGCTCCGTGCGTCGCTCGTGAACGCGCGCGTGCTCGCCGAGAAGGCCGCCGCGCTGGGGCTCGGCGAACAGTTGAAGCTCGGGAAAGGCGAAGAGAAATCGGGCGGCCGCAGCAAGGAGTCGATCCTCGCCGCCGCCTTCGAGGCATTGATCGGGGCGATCTATCTCGATCGCGGCTTCGTCACCGCCCGCAGGATCTTGGCACGACAGTTCTCGACCGACATCCGCTCGCGGAGCCCGAGCGCCGTCGAGGACTGCAAGACCCGGCTCCAGGAACTCACCCAGAAGCTCTTCAAGGCGACGCCGACGTACACGCTCGTCATGGAGACGGGTCCGGATCACGCCAAGCATTTCGTCAGTCAGATCTCGGTCGCAACCCGCACCTTCGGCCGCGGCGAAGGCCGCAGCAAGAAGAGCGCGGAGCAGGCCGCGGCCATGGAAGCGTTGGAGGCCCTGCGCGTCGAAGCGCAGGCCGTGGTGCCCCGGCGGGCAAACGTCAGCGAGAGCGGAGGACGCACGAGCGACGACGGCGCCGGCACGTCGCGCGCGGCTTCCTCCTCCGGCACGAGAGGTCAGCGATGATTCCTGTTCCCGCGATGCGTGTGCGACAGTTCGGGGTCGACTTCTACCAGGCCGTCCTCACCGGGACCGACGTGCAGAAGCTCGTCCGTTTCGAGGTGCTCTCGTACGACGCCGGCGTCGTCGACGCCGGCGCGGCCCAGCCGAAGGGCAAGAAGCGCAAAGCCACCATCAACTGGGAGCTGCTCGAAAAGCGCATCGCGCGGAGCGCGGAAGCCTACCAGCGCCCCGTCATAAGAAAAAAAATCGTCGAGCTGATCGAGTACTACAACCAGTGCGCCGAGGCCGGGAACCTGCCCGCCATCCCGGGCGCCGTGCTGCTCGTCGCCGAGAAGCGCCTCGACTTCAACCCGCTCGGCGGGAACCGCTCGCTCGGCATCCTGCACGTGCCGACCGAGCAAGGCATGCTGCGCGCACTCGACGGCCAGCATCGGCTCCTCGCGCTACATCAGCTGGCCGAGACGCGTCCGGTCGCCGACGTGCAAGTGCCAGCCGTCATCTTCGACCGCCTTGCCCCCGACCAGGCCGTCGAGATGTTCGTCACGATCAACGCCAAGCACACACGGCTGAACGCGTCGCATCTCGTCAGCCTGTCGGGACGCCAGCTGTATCGTGACGATTCGCTCGCGATTGCGCACGATATCGTGCGCGCGCTGAACGACCGCGACGACTCGCCGCTGGTCGGCGAGATCAAGCTGCTCGGCGTCGGCACCGGCAGGGTCGCGCAGGCGCCGCTCGCCCAGGAATTGAAGAAGTTGTTCGCAGCCGACGCGTTCGGATCGAAGAACAAGACGGCGTTTTACGAGGACATGAAGAAGTTCTTCGTGAACTACTTCAAGCAGATCGCGCTCGTGTTCGGCGGTGCGTGGAACGGCCGCAAGTACAGCATCAAGAGCGCGACCGCGCTGCGCACCTTCATCCGCGTGGCGCCCGACGTCGTCCGGCGGCTCGATCAGGAACATGCCGAGCGCGGCGATTTCCGCGCCATCGGCCGCGTGATTTCTCCATGGGGCCGGCGCATCGGCGATCTGCGTTTCGAGACCGAAGGGCAGTGGAAGCGCAGTGGCACCACGGTCGAGTCGCTCGCGAAGGAACTGAGGCTCGCGCTGCAATACCCGGAAGGCGCGGCGATGTAGCCTGCTGAGCGATCAGTTTCGTAATTTCAGTGACGGTACCGGTATCTCCGCAGCCCAGGATCTCCAAATTTCCTAGGATTTCCGACGGCCTGAACCTTGCGATAGGAGTTGATGCGTCATCGACCTGAAAAACGCGGCAGGGTGCCGTGAGCTGGGGGAGCCGGGTCGGCGGCGTAAATTTGGGGCATCGCGTGAGCGATGCCCCTTTCTTTTTCAGGGCACTGCGCGGACGCTGGCCGTCCGCCAACC
>JANNPN010000116.1:0-9344 GCA_031400185.1 Polyangiaceae bacterium | reverse complement strand
AGCCAGCGAGGCACCGGCGGGCAGTATGCGCTGGGTGGCAACGACCCGGCGACCGTAGAAACCATCCCCGACCCGCCCGCCTGCTGCCACCATTTCCGAGTGCTCCGCCGCGCGAGCATCAACTGAGACACGACCGACGGGACGGTTGACCCGCCCCGCGTCACCTGAGAGGAGCGAAGCGCAACGGCAGCGGCACAGTGGCAATGGCACTCAGGTCGACTACACATCGGCTCCCGACCCGGCGCACCGCCGCACTCTTCGGTGGCGACACCGATCACGATTCCTTTCGAGCAGGGGCAGCAGCATTCGTCGTCGGCGGAGACTGAAAGCCGTGCCGCGCGGCGGTGTCGGCGAGGCGCATGGCTCCGACCCGGACAACGGCTGCGAGGTCGTCATGCTCGCCAACGGGGCGCTGGCCATTCGCGAGCGCGCGAGCGGCGAAGTGATGCATCCCGGCGCGGGCCCGCTGATCGAGGCCGAGACGATCTACGTCGTGCCGTCACGACTGGCCGCGCGGCTGCAAGCAGGTGGTGATCCGCTCGTGCTCTTCGACGTGGGCCTCGGCGCGGCGACCAACGCGATTTCCGCCTGGCAGGTGTCGGAAGCCCAATCGACGTCGGCACGGCGGCTCGAGATCGTGAGCTTCGAGCACGATCTCGATGCACTGAGGCTGGCGCTGAGGCCTGAGAACGCCGCCGCCCTGGGGCTCACGGCTGAAGGCGCCAACGCGCACGCCGCCGCGACCGCGCTGCTCGTCGCGGGCCGGCACGAAACGCCGCGCACGCGCTGGCGGCTCTGCCTCGGAGACTTTCCCGCGCTGCTGGCCGAGGTGCCGGACGGGTCGGTCGACATCGTGTTCTGGGATCTGTTCTCCCCGCGCACGGCCCCGGCGCTGTGGACCGTCGCCATGTTCGAAGCTCTGCGGCGCGTGTGCCGCGAGGGCGCGACGCTCCACACCTACAGTGCCTCGACCTCGACGCGCTCGGGGCTCTTGCTCGGCGGCTTCGCCGTCGGCGTGGGCGACCCGACGGGTGAGCACGACGAAACGACGATCGCTGCGACCAGAATCGCCGACCTCGCGCGGCCGCTCGGTGCACGGTGGCTCGGCCGCCTCACGCGCTCGTCCATGCCGTTGCCGAGCGACGTGCCGAGCGATCCAGGTGAACGGGAGGACGCGCTCGCACGGGTGCGCGCGTGTCCGCAGTTCGAGATCCCTCGTCCCGTCGCGTGATTCGCTGCGAGGCGCGCTCGAGGCTGACGGCTTCCAGATCCCAGCGCCCCGCGCGCCCCGTGACCCGAACGGGCCGACGCGGGGCGGCCCGTGGCATCGGGGTGGACTCGGATCGTCGAGCTGCTAGGGACCCGAGGCCATGTCCTTCGTCTACGACCCCGAGGACGAGCCGACGCAGCGCGATCCGTATCCCGCGTATCGCCGCCTCCGCGACGAGCATCCCGTCTACCGTCAGGAGCGGCTGCGGTTCTGGGCCCTCAGCCGCTTCGACGACGTCCTCACGGCGCTCCGCGAGCACGACGTCTTCTGCTCCCGTCAGGGGCTGACCTGGGATCCGGGTGCCGCCGAGCAGGCCGGCATCCTTCCCATGATGGTGACCTCGGATCCGCCCGACCACACCAAGCTCCGGAAGCTCATCAACCGTGGCTTCACGCCGAAGCGCGTCGCCGACCTCGAGCCCGAGGTGCGGGCGATCGTGGTCGACGCGGTCGAGCGACTGCAGCGGGCCGGGGAGGGGGACCTCATCACCGACCTCGGTGCGCCGCTGCCGACCGCCATCATCGGCCGCTTCCTCGGCGTGCCGCCCGCCGACCGCATGCAGTTCCACGAGTGGGCGACGGGCGTGGTGAGCGCGACCAGCGGCCGCGAGTTCCACGCCGAGGCGATGCAGGCCGCCGTCGGCCTCTATGGGTACTTCCGCGAGCTCACCCAGCGCCGGCGCCGCGAGCCCGCCGACGACCTGATCGGCACGTTGATCGGCTCGGAGGTCGACGGCGCATCCCTCACCGACGAGGACGTGCTCGGCTTCTGCTTCAACATCATCACCGGCGGCGTCGAGACGACGACCAGCCTGATCGCGAACGCGATGCTGATGATGCAGGCCGAGCCGGCCGTGGGGCGGCGTCTGGCGACCGCACCGGCATGCATCCCGGCCGCGATCGAGGAGTTCTTGCGCCTCGAAACCCCGGTGCAGGGCCTCTGCCGAACGACGACGCGGGAGGTGACCCTGCACGGCGTCACCATCCCGCCCGGCGAGAAGGTGCTGCTGCTCTTCGCTGCCGCCAACCGCGATGAGCGCGAGTTCCCCGAGCCCGACCGGCTCGACGTCGACCGTGCGCCCGAGCGCCACCTCGCCTTCGGCCAAGGAGCGCACTACTGCATCGGCGCCGCGCTCGCCCGGCTCATGGGCCGCGTCGCGCTCGAAGAGCTCACCACCCGGCTCGGTCCCCATCGGATCGACGAGGCCCGGGCACACCGCATCCGCGCCGGGGTCGTGCGCGGCTATCGATCGCTACCGATCACCGTCGGCTGAGCCGCGAGGATCGTAGATCGCGCTGCGGGCGCGCCGCGCGAGCAGCAGGAAGCTCGGGGGACCGATCAGCGCGGTTGGCAGGGTCGACAGCGCGGGCTCTGGCGTTCCCTTCAGGCTGTGGACGAGGAAGGTGAGGCCGACGGCAAGGCAGGTCGAGACGGTCGTCGCCAGAAGGATCGACGGCACGGGAGCCGCGAGCTTTCGCGCCAGCCGCTCGTTGTTCTTCACGATGAAGCCCGCGACGAAGAAGGTATAGGTCGCCTGCTTCAGGGCGGCGGTGGCCGCGGACGCCGTGCCGTGCGAGCGATTGAGCGCGAAGACGATCCCGCCGAGCAGCGCGGCTCCCATCGCGGCCGCGGCGTAGTCGACGTTGGCGTCGAGGGTCGCTTTCACGCGGCTCAGCATGCGGACGCGGGCTCGTAGCCGAGGGCGGAGAAGGCGAAGCCGAGCTCGCGGTCGATGCGGCGGCGCAGCGCCGGATCCTCGGTGAACTGGTGCGGCGCGTAGCGCGCGACGCTGGCAATGTACTGCCGCGCGGTCGCTTCGATCGCGGGAAAGTCTCCCAGGTCGAGCCGCTCGTAGATGGCGCGGAGCCCGTCCAGGCGGTGGGCGACGAAGTCCTCGTACCGGATCTCCATCAGGTTCGCCGGAGGAATGCGCGCACGGTCACGCAGGAAGCCCTCCATGTAGCCGCGGTACTGGTACAGCGCGAAGTCGGTGATCTCGTCGTCGCTGACGGTCTCGAGTCCGTACTTCCGCACCATCGTCTTGTGCAGATGGATCTGCGACGGGAGCACTTTGTACGGGTGGCGCGTGATGTGGATGAACTTGGCGTGTGGAAAGAGCTCGAGCACCACGTTCAGGTTCGCCATGGTGGCCGGGCTCTTGAGCAATGACCGCTCGCGGCCCATCAGCACCGCGGCCTTCCGCAACGTGCCGAGGTAGGTGCGTTTCCATTCTTCGTAGGCCGGTGACGCCGAGTCGAAGCCGAAGACGTAGGTGTCGAGCCAGTACCGGTAGCGGCGGGGAAAGCTGTACTTGTGGTACTCGCAGTGCGGCGTCAGCTTGACCAGGGGCACTTCGTCGTCCTGCGGGCTCCCCGGGCCGACCTCCATGGCGTCGAACGGTCGCCGATAGTCGAGGCGCCGCAGGAACGCGTCCATCAGGCGGTCGAGGAGGAGGCAGCAGCCGGGGAACACCATCTGTGACGGGCGGGTATAGGCGAACTGCGGGTCGAGGCTCAGCAGATTGAGCAGATGGGTGGTGCCGCTGCGGTCGTGCCCGAGGATGACGAGCGGGCTCTCGCTCAGCCGCTGTGTGGCCACGCGCCGGCCGTACCGCAAACGCTCCAGCCCGTTGAACGGCAGCATCACGACCGACACCAGATAGAGGACCAGCACGCGCGGGATGAAGCGGGCGTCGCATCCACCGTTGGCTGCGAGAATGCGGGTCAGCGTGACGGGATCGGTGAACGCGAGGTAGGCCGGGAACGTCACGAGCTCACCCGCCGCCGGCGCCCGTCGGCATGTCGCGGATGGCGAGGATGCCCTCGAGGATGCCGAGGTACACGGTGCCGTCGGTCGCGATCGCCGGGGAGCCCCAGTTGATGTCGAAGGAGCGGCCGAGCCCGATGAGCTGCTTGAAGGCGGGCTTGCCGGTCGCGAAGTCGAGCGCCAGGAAGTACCAGGCATTCTCGCCATCGGGCTGCTCCTCGAAGGTGTAGAAATAGAGGAGACCGTTGGTCGAGAGCTTGCCGACGACGGCCGGAACGCGATCGGGCGCGGTCCAGACGACGTCGCAGCCGGTGTCGTCCGCGCGAACGTCGACGCGCACGATGCCGCCCGCGATCTTCGCCTCCGAGGTGCCGTGGAAGGCGCTGCGGTAGCCGGCGTCGTTCTTGGCGACGATGGCGCGCCCCCAGCCGATCGGCGAGATCTCCACGGCCGACGCGTCCTGATCGAAGAGCGGCACGCGGCAGATCTGGCGCGGCCCGCTGACTTCAGCCTCGCGGCGGTAGACCACCAGACCGGTGCGGTCGTCGCCAGCGTCGGTGATGACGACGTACTTCCGGCCGCGCTCGTCGTCCATCAGCGTCGGCGTCGAGCCGGAGCCGTTGTTGATGTTGCCGTAGCGATACCGATCGCTCCGGAGATACGCCTCCTTCCAGACGACCCGCGGCACGCCCGCATCATCCGCCGTCATGAAGTAGAGCGCGTAGTCGGTGATCACGTACATGCCGTCGCGGTCGGCGGAGAGACTGTTCTGGATCTCCTCGCCGACGAAGCGATGCGCGGCGATGGCGCCCGTCGCCGGCGTGACGGTGCCGACCCGGCCGAAGCGCGTCACCCACCAGATGCGGCCGTCGTAGTCCGGCATCACCGATGTGATCGGGTCGCACTCGCCCGCCGGGAACCAGTTGTCGATGTCCTGGCAATCGTGCGGAGCCTCCGCCGAGATGTCCCACCCGTCGGTCGCGTAGAATTCCCATGCGCCGTCGGGGCGCTGGCGGTGGGCAATGCGCTGGATGCGCTGCTCGGCGTCGGCCAGCACGGCGCGGTCCTGGTCGTCGAGGTAGAAGTAGCTGCCGCCACTGGTGTCGAGGAAAATGACGTCGAGGTCGAGCCGCACGGCCGCTTGGAAGGTGGAGGGACGGGTCGGGAGCTTGTAGCTCGCCAGCAGGTTCAGCGTATGCGGCTCGAACAGATTGATCTCGAAGCCGAGAAACGAGGCGCACATCGCGACGACGAGGCCGCTCTTCGCGAAGGTGATCGTGGGGCAGAGCCCGCCGGGGAAGGGTGAGACGCTCCGGCTCTTCACCTGCACCTCGTTGCCGAGCGGGCCGCCGGTCACGTGCACGTCGGAGTTGTAGGCGTTGCCGTGCAGGCCGCCGCCCTCGAAAGCCATGAACGGATGCAGGATCTGCTGCGCGGCGAACCCGGTGAGCGGCCGCGGGGTGACGGGGTAGCGGACGAACGGTGCGCCGGCGAAGGGCTTTCCGGCGATCGGCACGGGCTCCTTGCCGGGCGTCAGCAGCTCCCATGCGAGGACCACGGTGGTGGCCGCGAGCACGAGGGCGATGCCGAGCTTGCGCGCGCGGGCCATGGGGCGCGGCGATAGATGCCACGCGCGCTCGCGCATGAGCAAGCCTGGTGCCGCCGGGCGGCGAGAATCCTCGACGGGTCTCAAATGGCGGAGAAACGGCCTCGAGGACGCCATAAATTGGCGCCGGTTCAACTCGCCGTCCGCGTGGTATACGAGGCTGCCCGCCGTCGGATATGTGCGAAATGACCGGATTCGTGTGCTCATGACCGAAGGGACGGAGTTGTCGTCGGGCGACCCCGAGGCGCGAGCGCACGCGAAAGCGGATGACGCCGATCCGGCGCCGCCGGCGTTCGTGCCTCCGGTGCTGGTGATCGAGCCGGGCAGGGGTTGGGCGGTGCTCGATCTGCGTGAGCTCTGGCACTACCGCGAACTGCTCTATTTCCTGGTCTGGCGGGACGTGAAGGTCCGTTACAAACAGACCGTGCTCGGCGCGTCGTGGGCCATCATCCAGCCGCTCTTCTCGATGGTCATCTTCAGCGTGGTCTTCGGACGCCTGGCCGGCATCGGGTCGGACGGCGTGCCGTACCCGGTCTTCAGTTTTGCCGCACTCGTGCCCTGGACGTTTTTTTCCAACGGTCTCATTCAGGCATCCAACAGCCTGGTGAACAGTCAAAACTTGATCAAGAAAGTCTACTTCCCGCGCTTGGTTCTGCCGATGGCGGCGGTCTCGGCCGGGCTCGTCGACTTCGCGATTGCCTTCCTGGTGCTGCTGGGAATGATGTTCTTCTACGGCATTGTGCCCACCGCGAACGTGGTCTGGATCCCGGCGCTGCTTCTGCTCGCGTTCGTCACCGCGCTCGGCGTCAGCCTGTGGTTTGCCGCACTCAACGTGCGGTACCGCGACGTGGCATACATGACGCCCTTCGTCGTGCAGGTGTGGCTCTTTGCCACGCCGATAGCCTATCCGAGCAGTCTCCTGCCGGAGTCGTGGCGGATGCTGTATGGGCTGAATCCGATGGTGGGGGTGGTGGAAGGATTCCGCTGGTGCCTCCTGGGGACCGCGATCGTGCCCGGTCCCATCGTCAGCGCCTCCGCCGTGGCTGCAATCGTGATTCTGGTGGGCGGGGCGTACTACTTCCGTTCGCTGGAGCGCGATTTCGCCGACGTGGTGTGACGATGGCCGGGGAAGCGGTTCGCATACAGGGCCTCGGTAAGCAGTTTCGGTTGGGCGAGATGCGCCCGTCGTTTCCGACTCTGCGTGACGCCCTGACCGCCTCTGCCCGGCGCGCCAGTGGGCTGCTCCGGCTGGGACCTCGTGCGGGGAAGCGCGATCGCAGCGAGACGTTCTGGGCCCTCCGCGACGTCACATTCGACGTGGCACAGGGAGAGGTCGTGGGCATCGTCGGCGGCAACGGAGCCGGCAAGAGCACGCTGCTCAAGGTCCTGTCCCGCATCACGGCGCCGACCGAAGGCCGGGTCGAGATCCGCGGGCGGGTCGGAAGCTTGCTCGAGGTCGGAACCGGGTTCCATCCCGAGCTCTCCGGTCGCGAGAACACCTTTCTCAACGGTGCCATTCTCGGGATGCCCCGACGGGACATTGCCCGGAAGTTCGACGAGATCGTCGCCTTTGCGGAGGTGGAGCCGTTCATCGACCTTCCGGTGAAGCACTACTCGAGCGGCATGTATCTGCGGCTGGCATTCGCGATGGCGGCACATCTCGAGCCGGAGATCCTCATCGTCGACGAAGTGCTGGCCGTGGGCGACGCGGCCTTTCAGAAGAAGTGCCTCGGCAAGATGAATGACGTGGCGCGCCACGGACGCACGGTCTTGTTCGTCAGCCACAACATGGATGCCATCCAGCGACTCTGTGCCCGCTGTGTGTTGCTGGAACGCGGACGCATCACCGCCGAGGGGCCGACCGCCGCGATCGTCTCGCGCTACCTCGCCCGCGCCTCGGACACCGCCGACCCCGAGACGTGGATCGATCTGACGACTGCCGCGCGGCGAGGGGAGGGGGGCGTCAGGATCCTGTCCGCTCGGTATGCCGGCGATCCCGCGTCGGCCAGGCGCACGGCAACAGGCTGCGAGCTGGAAGTCCGTTGCGTCGTCGAATCCGAGGCGACGAGGGATCTGAGCTCGTTCGCCGTCGCGATCTCCAGCCGGTCCGGCACGAAGCTGCTGAGTGCCGACTCGATGGAGCTCGGCGAATCGATTCCCATTCCTCGCGGTCGCAGTGTGATCGGCATTCGGATCGATGCGCTCCATCTCAATCCTGGCGCGTACGTGGTCGGCCTGTGGATCGGCGATTCCGCCGGGCACGCGATCGACTACATCGAGGAGGCCTTCGAGCTCGAGGTCGTCCTGCCACGCGATCCAGGGTTCGGATCGCGGTCCAACGGAGTGGTCGCCTGCGCATTCCGCTTGCTGGACCCATCGCCTGCACCGGAGCCGGACGAACCGACGTGATGAGCGTCAGCCGGCTTTCTGCCAGGCGGCGGCGATCTCGGTGCCAGGTGAGTCCGGTCGGTGCGCCAACCAGCCAACGACCGAGACCGGCGCGAGCAGCAGGTGGAACAGCGTGCGACTGAGGCGCGAGAGGCGGCTGAAGCTCACGTCGTGGCTGAGCGCGAGCAGGGGATTGATGAACGACGCGATCGCCGCGGCCGGTGCGCCGAAGAGGGTATCGAGCTCGGTCTGGGTATAGCCGCGGCGGACGTGGCCCCACGCGACGAACAGCTCCTCCTCGGTCGGGCAGATGGGCTTGAAAATCCGGTAGTACGGATATCGCCAGCGCTCGCGGTTCGGTGTGCTGACGAGAATCCACCCACCCGGACGCAAGACGCGCGAGGCTTCACGGGCCACCGTGGCATCGTCGCGGACGTGCTCGAGTAGATCGAACATCGTGATCAGGTCGAAGCTCGCGTCGCGGAAGGGCAGGCGCGTGGCGTTCCCCGCGATGAAGGTGACACGCGGGTTTCGGTTACAGGGGGCAGCGGCGAACGCCGGAGCCATGTCGAGAGTGACGATCCCGGCGCGCGGATAGAGCAACGCCGAAAGTCCGCTCTGTCCCCCGCCCACCTCGAGGAGGTCGGAGATCGGCACGTCCGGCGCGATGCGGTGCAACGCCCGCATTTTGTCGCGAAAGAAGAGCCCGTCGGTCAGCGGTCCGGAAAAGGGGTTGTGGGCGAGGAAGGCGCGCAGCGGCGGTTTGTGGACCGGTGCGCGCGTCATGGTTCCATGCCCGGAGCGTCGAGGGGCGGAGGCCCCGCAGCGCGGACGCGGTACGGAGCGTGGAAGAGCCCCGAGAGATAGCCGCGAACTTGCGGTCCGACCAACGCCAGACCGGCGCGGTCAGCGTAGAAGACGGCGCGCACGAAGAGCTTCAGATAGTGCCAAGGCATGGTCGCGAAAACTCGGATCAGGTGGCACGGCCGACGGTCCTGGGCGAAGTGAATGAAGAGGGCCGTGAGATGCCCGCCCGCATAGGCATGGAGTTGCCGCGAGAGCGCGGGCCAGTCCGGCCGATGGTGGTGAAAGACCAACGCCGCCGGATCGTAGCGGCAGATGCGGCCGGCGCGCAGAAGCCGAAACCAGAACTCGCTGTCCTCGCTACACCCCGAGGCCCCGGCCCCGAGGCGCGGATCGAAGAGGCCGACCTCGGCGAATGCTTGGCGGCGGATCATCATGTTGCAGCCCGCACCGATCTTCCAGACCTCCGGTGCGCGCCACCAGCCCCGATCGAGCGCGGCAGCATCGAAG
>JANNPN010000086.1:0-23605 GCA_031400185.1 Polyangiaceae bacterium | reverse complement strand
CCCGCTTCCTGGTCGATGCGAGCTGCACGGCGAGGGCCTCGGGTCCCAACCCGGAAGACCGCAGCACCCCGACCAGCCAATCGAGATCGCGAGGGGTCGGCAGCAGGCGCTCCCAGCCGTCCAGCGCCGCGCGGATTGCCGGCCCGCGGCGGCCGTCCTCCCACAGCTGGCGCAGGTCCGCGGAGATGACGGGTTGCGTCGCTGCGAGCGGTGTCCCTGCGCTCGCCATCGCGGCGCTCTACCATCGGACGCCCTGGGCGCGCTACCTCGCAGACGACGCGGATGGTAGGAGGACGCAGCCGTGACGCTGGGGAGTGGTCGTTCAAGGACGTTGGGTACGGCGAGCGTGGTGAGTGGGCCCGATAGGTGCTGAAGAAACTGCTTTTTGCGCTCAGCATCGCCTTCCTTCTTCTCGCATCACTGCGCAACCTGAACTCCGTCGTCATGCGCGTGACGATGGGTGACGCAGTCCTGTGGCCGCTGTCGATGACCGTGGCGCTCGTGGGGGGAGCGTTCCTCATGTGGTTCGCGAGCGCTCGCGCGGATCGAGAAGTCACTCCGGGGTTCCTGGCGGCGACGCTGTGCAGCCTCGTGGCGGTTGGGTATTCGGGGTACCTCGTGTTCCTGCCCGTGCACCGCTTTGGCTCCGCCGCGACAGAACCGCCGCTGGAAGTGATCGAGGAGAACTATCCGCGCCGCGGCACGCACACCTATCACACGAACTCCTTCGGCTTTCGCGGGCCCGAGTGGCGCGAAGCCAAGGCGCGCGGCACCGTGCGCGGCGTCGTCATCGGGGACTCCATGGTCTTCGGCAGTGGCGTCGACGACGGCGACACCATCGACGCAGCGCTCACCCGCCGGCTCCGCGGCACCGACGCCCGTACACCCGTGGAGATCCTCAACCTCGGAGTCCAAGGAACCAATCTCCCCGGATACGTCGAGCTCTACCGCGCCGCCATGCAGCGTCTGACGCCAGATTTCGTCGTCCTCTGTCTTTTCCTGCCGAACGATCTCGGTGAGCTGGAGCAGCCGTCGCAAGCAGCTCAGTTCGGCGTTCACAGCTTTTTGACGTTCCTCCTCGGGACCAGTAACAACCCGTATGTGCTCTACGCCATGCGCGCCTCGGAGGCCCGTTCCGACGCCTCGAAGCTGGCGTTTCTGGCGCGACACGTGCAGGCGATCGAGGGAATCCGGCGGTCCCGAGTCTCCGCACCACTGTTCGTCTTTCTCTATCGTACCGAAGACCCGCGTTGGTCCGAGACGGTGCAAATGGAGCTCGGCGACGGCGCGTGGCTCGTTGCTCACGGCCCGTTACCGGAGATCGACTTCATTCCCGACGACGGCCACCCGACGCCGGAAGGCAATCGTCACTTCGCGGAGCTGGTTGGCGCCGCGATCGCTCGATCGGGAGTCGTACCGTTCGCCCCGTGAAGGTAGCGCGGTAGATCCGCCGCACGCATGACGTCATCGACGATCGCGTTTGCCAGCGCGACTGCAGCGCTGCTGCTCGCGATCGCGTTCAGCCTCCGGCGGCCAGCATCTCGCACCCTGACCCACCCGGCGATGCTGGGCGCCGTCGTGCTGTTCGTGGTGTCGGTGGTCGTGCGCGCGGTCTCCGTGCAGCCGACACTCGTCCACGCCGACGTGGTCGCGCCAGAGCTCGTGGACTGCGTCCTCGAGTCGCCCCGCGTGTGTACGACCCGTGGCGGGTCGTACGGACAGTACGGCTTCTTGTTCCTCGGGGCGCTCACACGGCCGTTCGGCAATGATCTCAACGCCGTATTTCGCGTCATGGCGATCGTCGGCGCATTGAACGTGGCGCTGCTCGCCGTCCTGGCCCATCGGCTGTCGGGCTCGCCGTACGGTGCGCTTCTCGCCGTGGCGGTCACGGGCACCAATCCGGTCTTCATGCGGGTGGCCGGGTCGGAGGACATGCACAACGTCGGGCTGCTTCTGGCCCTCGTCGCGCTCGTCGCGATGGACGTCTTCGCAGTGGCGCGCCGCACCGCCCCGCTGGTGGCCGCGGTGCTCGTGCTCTGCCTCCTGATACACACACGGCAGACGTTCTACGTCGTCGTGCCCTGTGCCTTCTTGCTCGGCCTCGCGCGGGGTGGCCTCGACCTCCTCAAGTCTGCCAGGTTTTGGGGGGCGGGCCTGGTCGTCGTCGCGGTGCTCGCGACCCGGATCGCCGCGAGTGCAGAAGCGGGCGGACTGGCTCAGCAGATGCTGGGGATATTCGCGGAACCCGTACTGTTGCCCACCATCCTGCGGTATCACGCGCTCCTGGACGTCGCGCGCTTTGGCCCGCTTCCCGTTCTGACCGTGGCCGCCGTGATCTGGGCGTGCTGCGACGGCTGGGTCGCGCGCGCGACGGCCGTGGCATTCGCGCTGAACTTCGTCGCCACCTATCCCTGTGGGATGCCGTCGCCGGGCGTGGAGTTCGCCCAGCGACTGTCCGTGGTCGCCTTCGGCGCGCTGCTCGTCGCAATCGCCGGCGTGGCGGTGCTGGAGAGCCGCGTGCCTCAGCGATCACGGGCCGCCGCAGGGCTGTGTGCCGCGGCCGTCCTGACCGTCCTGCCACCGTTCTTTCCCGGCTGGCGCGTGCTCGGCATACGCACCCCGATTCATCAGGAGTACCTCGCCGTGGAGTCGGCGGCCGCGGACCTCCCGCAAGCGTTCACGCTCGTCAAGTTACCGACCGCCGAGGCTACCGTGCATGGCTACTCGAGGTACGCAGGGCTCCTGGCACGTCTGGGCAAGGACGTGCACGTGGTGCCGTCGAGCGATCTCATGGCTGCTCCGCCGCCGTGGGTCTTTCTCGAGGACATCGAGTGCTGGACCTACGCGTTTCGTGAGCTGACCGGCGCAACGGACGATCGTCCGGTCGGCGAGGTCCGCTGGGACAAGGTGCTATTCGGTCGGCTGCCCTCGCCGCTGCGGCCTCCCGACGGACCCCGCCCGGAATGCCGGCCGTTCCAGCGTGAGGGCACGCCGATCGGCCCACGCGGCGCGATCCGTGACCCGGCGGACGATCCTCCATTCTTGTTCTACGCAGGCGGGGTCGTGCCGATCCAGTTCTACGAGCTTCGGACCACCCCGCCGGACTGAGTGCCGCCTCAGAAAACTCGTTTACACAAACGCTCGATATTGCTACCAATCTTGGCGTGGTGACCTCAGGCGACGACAGGGTGCCGGTCGTGGATCTCGCGGTGCTCCGACGCCCGCTCCGAGACTGCGACGCGGACCTGCGCGCGCGCGCGCTCGAGCGCCTCGCGGCGGCATGCACGACCTGTGGCACGTTCTACCTCGAGAACCACGGTGTTCCGGAGGACGTGCTGCGGCGCGCCACGACCCAGTTCGATGCGTTCTTCGACCTTCCGCTCGAGGAGCGCATGGAGATCGTTGCCCGCCCTGGAGAGGGGTCTGGGTACGAGCCGCTCGACATGCAGCGCGAGCTGAACGACTCGTTCAGCTGTGCCCTCGGCGCCGACGAGTTCCCCCACCTCACGGAGCTGCCGAAGCAGGGTCCCATCCGGTGGCCGAGACGGCCGGCGGGATTCGAAGACATGGTTCGCCAGACGATGGGTGCGCTGCACCGCCTCGGGGTCGACGTGATGTCGTCGCTCGCCCTCTCGGTGGGGCTTCCCGCGGACCATTTCGATGCCATCGTCGGCCCACGCCAGGCGGGATCGATCCGCGCCCGCCGCTACCCTCCGCGCGCAGCGCACGAGCGACGGGTCGGCACCAACGCGCACGTCGACGGTCTGCCGCTCGCCTTCATCGTCCAGAACGACGTGACCGGCCTCCAGACCGAGATCCCCGGCAGCGGATGGACCCCCATCGAGCCACGTCCGGGGACGATCGTCTGCCAGCTCGGCAGTCTGTTCGCGCGGTGGACGAACGATCGATACGTGCCCAACCGGCATCGCGTGGTCAACAATCATGCGAACCGCGAGCGTCGGTCGATCATCTACTGGTTCCCGATCCATCCCGAGACCGTCATCGCGTGCCTTCCGACCTGCTGCGGCCCCGACGACCCTCCCCGATATGCGCCGATCAGTTTCACGCGCTACCTCGGGGAGTGGATGCAGAGCTTCGCGCGAGAAGCGCAGAATGCTTGACGCCATGCACGAAGGGCAGGGCGAGATGCTGCCGGCGCTCCGCATCGCGATGGTGACCGCGTTCGGCACCCGCAAGGGCGGCTATTTCTCGGACGTGCTGCTCGGACTGCTGTGCAGCGACGCCCGCACGCTCGGGCACGACGCCACGATGGTGCGTGTCTACTACGACGGTGCCGACGGCACCGTCGACGCGGACGTGTCGGCCCGGCTCGCACGGTGGCTCGTCGACCGGCAGATCGACCTGGTGGTCGCGGACCGGGTCCTCACCAGCGAGCCATTCGCGGAATGGAAAGCGTCCCGCGCGGGCGGCCGCATGCTCCTCCTGCCGCCGCCCGAGGGCATGGGGCCCGTCCTCGCCGGCGACGCCGCGATCGGCTATCGCCCGTACGAGCGGCGAAGCGAGCACGGCGAGATGGGCGACGAAGTGCGCCGTGCCTTCGCGATGTGGCTCGCGACCGGACTCGCGTCGCCGCGCGACGTCGACATCCCCGGGCTTTCGGAGGTGCATGACGGGCAGCCCGAGCCGCCGGTGCGGTCCTTGATCGCAGCCTCGGGTGGGCCGCTGCTCGACTATCGTCCGGTCGTGGAGTGCGAGGTGATAGCCGCGGCCGGAGACGTCGCCATCCCGCGCACGCCCTACGCGGTGTTCGGGAACGGCGGGTGCCCCTACAGCCGCGACGTCGGCCAGGCCGCACCTTACCGCGACCTGCCGCTCCCGAAGACGGGCGAGATGCTCCGCAAAGGGTGCGCCTTCTGCACCATGGGCGGCGACTACGACAAACGGCCCGACCACGACACCGTGGCCTCGGTGCTCCGCCAGGTGGCGTATCTCACCGAGCACCTGCCCAAGCCGCATGTCTTCGTGCTCACCGATCAGCATCCGCTGCGCTACCTGACGCTGCTGCTCGAGAGCGCGGAGCGCCGCGGTGTCCGCGACGTCACCTGGCTCCTCGAGACGCGCGCCGACTGGCTGATCGAGCATCGTGGCGCGTTGGAGAGAAGCATCGCGATCGCCAAGCGCACGGGCATGCGGCTCGAGCTCTATCTGATCGGCTTCGAATCGTTCTCCGACGAGGATCTCGAGCTCTTCAACAAAGGGACGACGCGCGCCGGGCTGCTGGCAGCGGTGGAGCTCGCCCGTGAGCTCGCGCGTGCCTGTCCCGATCATTTCGGCTTCACCCGCGAGCGCGGCCACAGCTTGATCCTCTTTCATCCCTGGACGTCTCCCGAACGGTTGCTCGCCTCCGGCGAGACGCTGCGCGCCCATGGGCTCTCCGACTTCTTCCACGACATGACGCGCAACCGGCTCCGCCTGTATCCGCGCCTTCCCATTTTCGCTCTCGCGAAGGCGCACGGGCTCGCGACCGAGGCGTGGGAGGGCGATGCCGCGTCGCGAACCGCGCGCGCCAAGGGCTACAGCGTCGACATCGCCTGGCGTTTCGCCGACCCGCGGGCGGCGCTTGCGTACGAGACGTGTCGCCGGTTGCGGGGTGCGTTCGGCGACGAAACCGAGATCAGCCAACTCCTCGCCGTGGCCCGCTGGGTAGGGCAGATGGACGGGGAACAGCCACCTGCCGCGGAGTCGATGCATGGGCTCGAGGCGGCGGTCGAAAAGCTTGCGGCGTGCTTCGGGGAGCTTCTGCACGGATCGCGCGGTCAGCGTGCCGCCCCCGTGTTCTTTGCGGGCGCCTGCAACAACGGTTGCCATGGCTGCGAGAATCGCGATCGCTTTCTGCCCGACGACGGCGCCGCGCTCGGCGAGCGGGTGGACGAGGCGCGCGCGGCTGGGCTTCCGGTCATGTTGGCGGGGCGCGAGCCGACGCTGCACCCGGACTTCGTGGCGCTCGTCGAGCAGGCGCGCGGCGCGGACGGGCGCCGGGTCGGGGTTGCGTCGAACGGACGCCGGTTCGCCTATCGTCGATACGCCGAGGAGGCGATCGGGGCTGGGTTGTCCGATGCCTCGATCAAGGTCTTCGCGGCCCGCCCCGCCGAGGCGGACGCGGTCGCTCGCGTCGAGGGCGCGTTTCTGCAGGCCCTGGCCGGCATCGACAACCTCGTGCGCGGCGGCGTCCGCGTCGAGATCCGCCTTCCGCTGCACGCACGGGCGCTGGACACGTTGCCGCTCTACCCCGAGCTCGCACGCGCGCATGGCGTCGGAGGAATCAGACTCGAGGTCGCGCTCGACGCACTCGGCCTCGACGCCCTCGAGGAGGCCGAGGCCGCGGTGCGGGCGCTGGCCGCGGGATGCCGTGCGGCCGACGTCCATCTCACCGCGTCGCCGCTGCCGAGCGGGATGCGCGGCTTCGACCGCTTGCCGGCGTAGCCAATGCAGGCGACCGACATTCCGCGCATCGATCCGGTCGAGCCGGGGCGCTTCGAGCGCGACTACCGGCGACCGCGCCGTCCGGTCGTGATGCGTGGGCTGGTCCCGGAGCGCGAGCTGCGTCGCTGGTCGTTCGCCGCGATCGCGGCGGAGTTCCGCGACCTCACCGTCGCAACTCACCACACGCAGGCAGGCGTCGTGACGGCCGATCCGCGCCGCGGCGTGCAGACCGAGCCGCGGGTGCTTTCCGATCTCCTCGAGCAGCTCGGCGCCGACGGCGCGCCGTCCCTGTACATGATGGCCCGCCTGCAGGAGCTACCGGCGGCGTGGCGGCAGCGGATCACGACGCCGGAGTACTGCGCCGATGCGCCGTGGCTCGCGAGCAAGGTCTGGCTGTCACCGGCGGGCACCGTCACCCTGACCCATCGGGATGCCGCCGACAACCTGCACTTGCAGCTGCTCGGCTCCAAGCGCTTCACGCTGTTCGATCCCGCCCAGAGCGCCCGCTTGTACCCGAACAGCCTGTTCTCGAGCGTACCGCATGGGTGCAAGGTGGACCCTGAGGCTCCCGACCTCAGGCGCTATCCGCGCTTCCGCGACGCGCAGGCAGACCGGGCCGAGCTCGCGCCGGGCGACGGTATCTACATCCCGCGTGGGACGTGGCATCACGTGCGCACGACGGCCGACAGCCTCTCCGTGAACTTCTGGTGGGCCCGCGGGGTGCGCCTGCCGCTGGTGGCGGGCGCGGATCTGTTCAAGCGCCTGCGGCGCATCGGCTGACGAACGTGGAGCCCGCACTGAGCAGCATTCCTCGTATCCCGCCGCCGTCTGCGGCTGCGTTCGAGTCCGACTTCGTGCACGCTTCGCGGCCGGTCGTCCTTGAGGGCGCGATCGCCGACTGGCCCGCGATGAGGAAATGGTCGCTCGAGTTCTTCACGCGGGAATTCGGCGAGCGCGAGCTGCCGGTCGTTCGCGAGAAGAACGGATCGCACTACAGCGCCGGGAGCGGACTGCACTACGAGCGCATCCGATTCGGCGATTACTGCGATCTGCTCGCCGACGGCAAGCCGCACGATCTGTACATGACGGTGCGGGTGCACGAGGTCGTTCCGGAGCTGTTCGCCGACATCCGCCGGCCGGCGTACACGGCCGCGGCGCAGTGGGCGCGGTCGCGATTCTGGATGGGCGGTCCCGGCGCGAAGGGGCCGCTGCATCGCGACCTCCCCGAAAACCTGTATGCCCAGATCAGCGGCCGCAAACGCTTCCTGCTCCTCGACCGGCGCCTCACGCGCATGGTGCACCGGCATTCATTCCATTCCGGGGTGCCGAACTACAGCCCGGTGGACGCGGAGGATCCGGATCTGTCGCGCTTCCCGCGTTTCCGCGGCGCGCCGCTCTTGTACGCCGATCTCGAACCGGGGGATCTGCTGTACATCCCGAGCATGTGGTGGCATCAGGCGCGGTCGCTGACGACCTCGTTCGCGGTCAACTTGTGGTGGCTGAAGGGACCAAAGGTCGCCATCGCCAGATTGGCCGAGCTCTACATGCGGGTGCGGGGGCTGAAACTATGACGCAGGGATCCGCGGATCGCACACTGGTCACCGACCAGCAGCGGCGCGACCTCGACGAGCGCGGGTTCTTCTTCACCGACGTCCTCTTCACCGCGGCCGAGCTCGAGCCGGTGCGGCACGAATGCCTCCGCCTGTACCGTGATTCGATCGAGGAGATTCCGGCGAGCGACCTGGTGCATCGAGCCAAGCAGCGGGTGCGACCTTTCCTGCCGGCACCCCAGAAGCGCAGCGCGATCATCGCGCAGTTCCAGCGGCATCCGGTGTTCCAGCACCTCGCGCGCGAGATCGTCGGTCCGGACGTCGACCAGACGTGGAGCCAGGGCTGCCTCAAGCTCCCCGACGTCGAGGCCTTCACGCAGTTTCCATTTCACCAGGACGGCCAATTTGCCGCGATCGATCGCGAGGAGTCCGGCTTCTCGTGCTTCCTCGGCCTCGGCCCGCTGTCGCCGGAGAACGGCACGTTGTCCTTCGCGGCGGGCGCGCACAAGACGGTGCTCGCGCATACGTGGGACGCGCGCCTCGAGTGGTGGTCGTGCTCGGTGGAGGGGCTGGAGGTGGTGGCAGGTACGCTCGTCCCCGGCCAAATGGTGGTCTACCGGTTGAACACCCCGCACGGGAGCCCACCCAACGCGACCGATCGGATCCGCGAAGCCTTCCTCATCACGTTCAACGTGCCCGGCATCCGCCTGGTCGAGACCGGCGAGCTGTGGGGCGATCAGCTGCCGCTCCTGCGCGGCGGTCGGCTGGTCTGACCGACGCGGTCTATCCCGCGCTCCGCGACCAGCAGGCCGCCGCCTTCGTGCGCCCGCGGCTTCTCACCGCGATGGGTGCCTTGTGTTGATCAACTTCTTAGTTTACAAGGCAACCATGGTGAAACTCAACGTGCACGAGGCCAAGACTCACCTCTCGGAATGGCTCGACCGGCTCGAGCGGGGGCAGGAGGAGGTGGTCGTCATCTGCCGGCGTAACGAGCCGATTGCGGAGTTGCGGGCACTGCCGCGACGCCGCACGACCAAACGTCCGATCTTTCGACGCGATCCGCGGTTCACCGTTCCCGCCGCCTTCTTCGACGCCTTGCCCGAGGAGATCATCGCCGCTTTCGACGGTGATCGGTGAACCTCCTGCTCGACACCTGCACCTTTCTGTGGAGCATCGAAGGCGGTGGCGCCGTTTCCGAATCGGCGCGTGCCGCACTGGCCGATCCAGCAAACGACATCTACCTGAGTAGCGTGTCGGCGTGGGAGATCGCGGTGAAGCACGCGCTCGGAAAATTGCCACTGCCGGAACCGCCCGAGAAATACGTGCCGAGCCAACGCAGCGCGCGCGGCATCGAGCCGCTCGCGCTCGACGAGGAGGCTGCACTGCAGTTGCCGAGACTTCCACCCCTGCATCGCGATCCCTTCGACCGCATGCTGGTGTGTCAGGCCCTGGTCGGCGGCCTCACCGTCGTGACCCCCGACGCCGACATCGCCCGGTACCCGGTGCGGACGCTCTGGTAAGCCGCGGGGCCGAGGAGAGGATAGGAAACTTCAGCGGGGTTTCGCGCCGGCCGGTGGACATCGTGCCCGAAGCCGGACGTTCGCGCTTGTACTGCCGTTTGCCACAGCTCAGGATCGCATCGACGCCGGCCACGATCGGAAGGACGTCGGCGAGCTGTTCAGGCGAGAGGCCGTTCAGCGCGTCGGCGAGGCCGGCGAGCTGCTGCAGTAGGCGGTCGCGTTCGTGAGAGCACTACCGGCCTTTTCGCACGGGCTGGTCGACAGAACGTTCACTGTCGGACGTTCGGCCCTGCACTGCCGTTCGCCACAGCGATCTTCGCTTTGGCGGGAAAGAAGCGCTGAACCGCGAGGGAGAAGGGGCGGCTCGCTGTGCGCGCCTCCTCCCGAATGGTCCTCGGGGGCCGGTCGCTCAGCGGCCTGCGTCGGCCCCGACCGGGTAGTAGAAGCGGAAGCAGGTGGGACAAAACCCATGGCTCGTCGCCTTGGGAAAGCCCGTGACCCACTCCGGAATCCAGTCCCAGCGTTCGAGCTCCCCGGGATGCTTGACGCGCCGGCAGTGCGCGCACTGGCAGATCAACCCGTCGGCGTCCTGATAGGTCCGCTGGTCCGGCGCGTACGGCAGCCGCTCGGCCGGATCGTGGGGACGGTCGACGAGGAGCGAATTGACCACGAGGAGACCCGTTCCGTCGTCGAGCGGGTACACGATCTGATGGAAGCGCCGGTAGCGGGCCGCGCTCGAGCATTCGTACTCGTGCTTCCACACCGTCGCCGTCCGCAGGCACTCGTGGAAATGCCGCTCGTAGAAGTCCCGCAGCGGGGACGGGATGCTGTCGAGGATCGACCGTCCGAGCGTCCACTCCTCCGAGATGCGCGGCTCGCCGCCGTTCTCGGCGGCGAAGCGAAACCAGGCGGGATTCAGGTATGCGAGGCGGAGATCGGAGAACAGGCCGTAGATGGTGCCGCTGTGGGCGCGCAAGTCGGGGAGGCTGTAGCGCCGGAGCGGCAGCCGGAACTCGTCGGCGAGCTGTGACACGATCGATCCCTAAGTGCCGCCTTTATTGTCCCAGCCAAGGAGCGCAGGCAAGGCGCGATTTGCGGCCGGCCGCGGTTTGCTCAGTGCGGGCCGTGTGCCTCGAGGAACCGCTCGGCATCGATCGCCGCCATGCACCCCGTGCCGGCGGCGGTGATGGCCTGCCGGTAGACGCGGTCCTGGACGTCGCCGCAGGCGAAGGTTGATAGGCGTTTCTAGCGGCGTTTCGGGCGGACATAACGTTCACTGTGTAGGCGCGCGCATGTTGGTGGCTGACCCCGATCAGTAGCGGCGCGGGCGGTGTCAGCGCAGTGGCGGCCGGCGATAGTGGCAGGGGCGGCACGGCAACCGTGCGCTCGCTCGGTCCCGACGGCCGCCACCGCGCGCGCGGGGCCAGGACGCCGTGATAGATCAGCAGATTGATGTGCGGGCGGGGCGTTATCGCCGCCAGGCGTTCCAGGAGTTCGTGAGGGGTAAAGATCAGGTGGCGCGTGCCGTCGTGCCACGGGTGGCGGAGCGTGCAGACGACGCGGCCGTCGGGGAGTCGCGCGAGCCGCTCTTGCGCGAGCGGCGGGCGCAAAAGGTATCGGCAGAGTCGTTCGAGCCCAACCCGGTCGGCGGCGGCGACGGCCTGGTGACCAGACGTCGCAGTCCAGGAACCCGCGGAACTCCTGTTCGAGGAAGGCGGGGAGCCCGGTGGGATCGGCGCGGGCGGTGGTAGCAAGGAACGTCTCCAGGTGTTCGCGAACGACCTGGTGGAGGACGGTCCGTTCCGCCCGGCGAGGCGTGTACCCCGGAGGCGCGACGGGCGTATGACCGTCGTCGCGGGCGGCGCTCTCGCGATCCACAGGACGCTCATGGCAGCCGCACGCCACGACGGCATCGCTCCGAGTAGATAGTCGCCGATTCTATCTGGACGCCTACGCCAAGACGCGTCCCAGGAACGCCTGGCGCCTCGGCTGGCCAGGCGAATTCCGCTGGTGCTATCTGGGTGCCCGCCTCGTCGTCGAGTAGCCGGCGCGGCGTCCACGTGACTCGACCGACCATCATCGACGGCGGATTGCAGGCCCGGCTCGGCTTCGGAAACCTCTCGACGGAGCGCTACGTCTCGCCCGCGTTTCAGCGTCTCGAGTGGGAACGCCTCTGGCCCCGAGTATGGCACGTCGCCGGCCGCGCCACCGACCTCCGGCAGCCGGGCGACTACCTGACGTACGAGCTCGGGCGCTGGTCGGTGCTCTGCGTCCGGCAGGATGACGGCGGGCTCCGCGCGTTCCACAACGTGTGCCGGCATCGCGGACGCCGCCTCCGCGAGCCGGGATCGGGAAACGTGCGCGCGTTCCGCTGCGGCTACCACCACTGGGAGTACGGGCGTGACGGCTGCCTCGTGAAGGTTCCCGAGGTGGAGCTCTTTCCCCAGCTCGCCGGCGGGCTCGCGAGCTGCAGCCTGGCGCCACTCGCATGCGAGGAGTTCGAGACCTACGTCTGGGTGCACTTCGACCCGAACGCGCCGCCACTGCGCGACTACCTCGGCCCCATGGCCGAGCGTCTGATCGACTATGATCTCGCGTCCTGCGCCCTCGTCGCCGACCAGAGCGCCGAGGTGGACTGCAATTGGAAGATCGCCGTCGACAACGCCAACGACGGCTATCACGTGGTGCGGCTGCACGAGCACCTGCGCCCGATCTACGACGAGTCGCAGACCCGTATCGAGATCGTCGGCGACCACAACATCGGCTCGGCGCCCTTCGGCATCCCGAGCCCACAGCATCCGGACCGCGAGTCGGTCAACGAGATGCTGGGTGGCCTCATGCAAGAGGCGGGTATGGACCCGGCGACCTATCAGGGGCCGGGGGTGGGCGTGCGCGAGGCGATCGCCCGGCACCTGCGCTCGCGCGCGCCTGCGGAGTTCGACTTTTCGCGTCTCGCCGACGCGCAGCTGACCGACTTCTTCGCGCTCTTCGTCTTCCCCAACGTCTCGTTCGCCAACACCGGGCTCAGCCACATCTTCTGGCGCTTCCGCCCGCATCCCACCGACCCCGGCAAGTCGTACTTCGATCAGCAGACGTCGGTGCGCATCCCGAAGGGCCAGCCCCACCCGCCGCGGCCGCCGCGGAGCAGCTTCAAGGCCGGCGAGGAGTCGCTGGGGTCGGTGCCGGACCAGGATGCGCACAACTTCGTGCGCGTGCAGAAAGGGCTCCAGTCAGGTGGGATCTCCGAGCTGATCCTCGGCGAGCAGGAGCTTCTCGTGCGACACTTCCACGCGGTGCTCGACCGGTATCTGCAGGACTGAGTGCAGCCCCACTTTGGTCGCGGTGGGTATGAGCGACTACCGTGGCAAGTGACACGACTTCCGATTTCCGGACGTTCGCCGGTACGCCCAAAATGAAGATGTCCGGTTTCTCCACAATGGACGGGTCCGCTGTGCCGGAAGGGTCCGCTGTGCCTCCCGTTGCGAGGAATCGCGGGGATGACCCGTGAAGCAGCAGCTTGCGCTGCTCGCCGCGGCGATCGTCGTCGGCCTGATCATCGCCGAGGGCTCGAGCCGTGTGGTGGGCGTCGATCTCGGCTATGGCCGGCTGCTCCCCGTCGACGACCCGCGTGCTCCGGAGTCTTTTCGGTCGGCTATCCGCGAGGTCGAAGGTGTCCCTCTCTGGCAGGATCGGAACCCGCGCGCCCTTCCGGAGGACGTCGTGCGCGCGGCCGCGGCCCGCGACGCCTTCATCGTGCTCGGGCTCGGTGATTCGGTCATGTACGGAATGGCACTGACGAAGGAGCAGACCTACCTCGAGCAAATGCGGGTCGCGTTGTCAGGATCAATCGCGCGTCCGATCGAGGTCCTCAATCTTGCCGTATCCGGATACAACACGGCGCAGGAAGACGCCGTCCACCGCTAGCTCGAAGACCGGCTACGGCCGAACCTCGTGCTGCTGCACTACTCGAGCGACGATGGGCGGCAGTACCGGGCGGTCGGCGGCTACGTCCTGGACGTCGCCGACCTATCGCCGGACGGTCGGCTCGTCGTCCGCGCTCTGCCGGTCTCGCCGTCGATCAACGACTTCCTGCTGGTCCATTCGCGCCTGTACCAGCTTCTGACGCACGCGGTGATCGCCTACGAACGCCGCATCGCGGGCAACGACTGGTCGCGGGTCGCAAAGCCGCTCGTGGCGCTGCACCAGCGCGTGCGGCGCGCCGGCGGACGGCTGGTCGTGCTCGCGTCGCCGGACCTCGCCGGCGACGCTGTCCGCGCGAACGACGAGCTGCCGTTGTTGCGACAGCTTGCGGCCGATCACGATTTCGAGCTGGTCGATCTCAGCGCATGGCTGAACGATGTTCCCGCCGGGGCCATCCGCATGGACGGATGCCACTTCAACGCCGAAGGGCATCGCCTGATCGGCGAGCGCCTCGCAAAGTACCTAGTCGCCCGCGACCTCCGCTAGCATCGGCTCCCGTTCAGCTGCGCGGAGGTCGGCGTCAGCAGCGCCGCACCAATCGCGGGTTCGTGATCGACGCGATGCGGCGCGTTCAGAGCGGCCTGCTTCTCCACCTCGCGGCCCCGTACGTATTTCGCGCACGACGCGCGCGACTTGGCCTCATCGCGACGGTCATTTTCCTTGACACGAATCCTGTGCTCCGCGTAGCGTCCTCGCTCGAGTTCATCCTGGCGGAGACCCCCTGCGTAGCCGTTACGTTCAAGCGTCGCCGCTGTCTTCCGTGCTTCACTCGCGAACAATGCGCGAGCCGTCGCCGCAGACCGCAGCGCCTCCAAATGACAAGACGAACACGGCCCGCCCCGCGTGCAGCGGTCGAGCCTGGATCCAGCCCAAGGGGATCGAGCCACGAACTAGTAGCCAAATCCGCCACCGAGACCAGCGCTTCGATTCGACTCTCACGTCGAGCCGGCCGCTGCGTTCCCAGGCGGACTGTGCAGGAGGGCGGATGATGAAACGGGACGCACTGTCGCTCATGGCGTCGAGCCTCGTCGGTCTCATGCTCGCGGCCGGGGTGGCCAATGCCCAGGTGTCGAAGCAGGACCAAGGGTGCATCAATGGGTTCAGCAAGAGCGCCTGGAAGGTGGCCAAAGCGCACGGGGCTATCGTCTCGAAGTGCCTCCGCCAGTACGCCGCCGGCTCTCTGATCGCGACCACCCCGGAGGCCTGCGTCCGCTCCGACCCCAAGGGCAAGCTGACCAACGCGGTGGGGCAGGCGCTCGTCAGCACGAGCGGGAAGTGCGCGGGGGGTCCGCCGCCGTTCGGAGTTGTGCCGGCCGACATATCCCTCAGCCGCGCCGCCTTCAGCCGCGCCGCCCTCGGCGAGATCGATCTGGTACACGGGTCGATCGCCGCCGATCTCGACGTGGGCATGTTCGTCGATCCGGCCGGTGCGTCCTGCCAATCCAAGGTCGCAACCGCCCTCCTGAAGTGTCAGGACACACGTCTGCGGGAATTCGTGAAGTGCCAGAAGCTCGGCCTGCGATCAGGCCAGATCACCGACGCCGCGACCCTGGCGGCGACCTGTCTCGGAAGCGGGAACGAGCCCCAACCCGATAGCGGCAAGATCGCGCTCGATTGCGGCACCAAGCTGGCCGACACCATCGTCCGGAGCTGCGCCACGACCCCGATCGTGCAGGCGTTCGCCGCCTGCGGCGCCACCACCGAATCTCAGATTCCGGCGTGCCTCTCCGGCGAGGCGGCCTGCCAGACGTGCCGGATCCTGAACGAGGTCGGCGGCCTGGCGCGCGACTGCGATCTCTTCGACGATGGTAACGGCGCGAACGGCTCGTGCGGAGAAGAGTGCGGCGACGGCGTGCTGCAGGCCGGGGAGGCGTGTGACGACGGCAACGTGGACGGCGATGACGGTTGCTCGAACTTTTGCAAGATCGAGGGCGGCTGGACCTGCACCGGCGAGCCGAGCGACTGCACACCGAACTGCGGCAACGGGACGCTCGACGCCGGTGAGATGTGCGACGACGGCGCAAACGCCGACGGCGACGGCTGCGCGAGCGCATGTCTGGTCGAGGACGGCTACGGCTGTACCGGCGAACCGAGCATCTGCGTCCCGAATTGCGGCAACGGCATCCTGCAACCCGACGAGGGCGAGACCTGCGACGACGGCGACGGCGTCGATGGCGACGGCTGCTCGAGCGGGTGCGAGCTCGAGGACGGCTACGCCTGCACTGGCGAGCCGAGCAGCTGCACGTTCGTATGCGGCAACCACGCCTTCAACCCCGGGGAAACCTGTGACGACGGCAACATGGTCGCAGGCGATGGCTGCGGTGCGCTCTGCAAGATCGAGGAAGGCTGGCTCTGCTCCGGCCTGCCGAGCACCTGCACGCCGAGCTGCGGTGACGGCCTCCGCCGCGGCGCCGAGACCTGCGACGACGGCAACGTCACGAGCGGTGACGGGTGCTCGCTCGCGTGTCAGGCCGAGGCTGGCTACACGTGCGAGTCGGAGCCGAGCAATTGCATCGCCATCTGCGGCGACGGCTTCGTCAAGGGCTTGGAGACCTGCGACGACGGCAACACGGCGAGCGAGGACGGCTGCGATGGTGATTTCTGCCGGCAGGAGGTCGGCTGGACCTGCCTCGGGCAGCCGAGCGTCTGCATCTTCAACTGCGGGGACGGGAACCTCGACGCGGACGAGGAATGCGACGACGGCGACGCGTCGTCGGGTGACGGTTGCAGCGAGATTTGCCTGACCGAAACGGGCTATGCCTGCGGCGGCCAGCCGAGCGTGTGCGTCCACAACTGCGGCAACGGCGTCATCAATGCGGCGGAGGACTGCGACGACGGCAACACCGTGAGCCGCGACGGATGCGACGCGAGCTGCCGGAACGAGTCGGGGTGGGTCTGTGGCGGGCCTGGTTCTTCGTGCACGCCGTTCGAGATCTTCATCGACTCCCCGGCGAACGGGGTATTTACCACCGGGAGCTCCGCCACCGTCACCGGGCACTACACGACGTTGTCGGCCGGGCAGACGGCAATCACCATCAACGGAGTCCCGGCGAGCTCGGTCAACACCGCCGCCCGGACCTTCTCGCACACCCTGTCGCTGAGCGCGCCGGCCGTCTTCAATCCGGTGGTTGCTACGCTCACGAATACGGCGAACGGTGACGACGTGCGCGACCGCGTGGTCGTGATCAAGGGGGCGTCGGTCACCGACGGCGCGCTCTCGCCCCAGAGCGTAGCGATGCGCATCAACGATTCGGGTCTCGACACGGTCGAGCCCCTGGTGACGATGCTCGCGGGAGACCAGCTCGACCTGGCCGGCATGATACCTCCCGGCACGGTGATGGCGGACTCATGTTTCCTCAACGTCATCGGCTGCTGGGGTAGCGCCAAGGTCACCATTGCCAACCCACCTCCATCCTTCGGAAGCTTCTCACTTGCGCTGGATGCGAAGCCCAATGCCGCCAACGCGAACATCAACGTCAACAATCTGCGGTTGGATATTGGCATCGATGGGAGCGGCCTCGTGCCGGACTGCGGTCTCCGCGTGACCGCCAACAAGCTGGTGTTGAACGGCGACTACTCCCTCGAACCGAAGGCCGCGAACCCCAGGCTCGTCGACGTCAGCCTGGCCGGGGACTTCCAGGGGAACTTCGTCGGATTCAGCTACCACTTCACCTATGGGCTCTGTACCGCGCCGATCATCGGCGACATCATCAATTTGATCATCGGGCCCATGGTCGAAGATCTCGCTACCGACGGGATCAACGGCTTCCTCGGCGACCCGGACGGTGCTGGGCCACAAGACAACCCGATCGCGGGGGCGATCGAGGCGACGCTCGCAGGGATTTCGATCTCCGGCGCCGTCGGCTCGGGGCTGGGCATGACGATGGACGCGCCGCTCTTCCAGATCGCCGAGGACAACAACGGGATCACATTCGGCGCGGGTGCGAGCTTCACCACGACCATCGGCACCGGGCCGGGGCAGTGCGTGCCGCCGCCCGGCACGCCGAATTTCACGGCCTCGTACGCGCCCCCCGAGGCATTCCCGAGCTTCGGGCCGAACGCCCCGGTTGGGAACGCTCCCTACGGGATCGGTCTCGGCATCTCGAGCGCGGCGTTCAATCAGCTGCTGCGCGGGCAGACAGAATGCGGCCTCATGCGGACCTCCCTCACCGAGATCGACCTCGACGGACCGGGTGGCGTCGATCCGCTGGCCATCACGTCGTCGTTGCTCTCGCTGCTGGTTCCCGAGTTCGGAAAGCTGCCGCCGAACACTCCGCTCCGTATCGACATCGCGCCCACGATTGCGCCGGTCGTCACGGGCGCTACCGGTCCGGGCGGCGAGCTGAGTGAGCTCAAGATCGCGCAGATGAGCGTGGACATCATCGAGCCCGGACCCGAGACGGTTTGGCTGAGCGGAGCGTTCGATGTTCGCCTCGGCCTGAACATGGCCTTCTTGCCCGACGGCTCGGGCCTGGCCGTGACCGTTGCGACGCCGGAGGCCGCCGATATGGTCATGACGGTCATCTACAACCCCCTCGGGACCAATGAGGCGGCGCTCGAAGAGACGCTGCCCGCGGTGTTCCGACCACTCGTCCCCGGGCTTGCCGGAGCGCTCTCTGGCTTCCCGGTCCCGCAGTTCTTCGGTCTCAATCTTCAGGGCGTCGAGGTGTCCAAGAACGGCGGCTTCCTGGCGCTCTTCGCGAACCTGGCCCCAACCCCATGAAGGAGTGCCTTATGCCCCACCGCGCACTGACGAATCGCCTGTCGATCCTGGCGATGCTGGTCTGGCTAGGTGTCGCCTCGAATGCGTCGGCGCTCATTCTGACGGGGGGGCCGTCGTACACCTTGCCGGGTGGCGGCAGTTGTACGGTCGCCGGCGTCGCCAGCCAGACTGGCGGTGCCACGGTGTCGTGTACAGGCGTGAACCTCGCGGCTCACACGCATGCCTACTTCGGCATCCGGAACAACCTCAACGTGAACGGCAATACGATGACCGGCAGCACGCCGGCCGCCGGCTCGGGGGCGGTGTTCCGCTACTCGAGCAGCACCGCCAACTCGATTACCTACGCGAGCACGACGACTGTCCCCGACCAGGTTCACGGCACGCAGCCGGTGAACAACCAGCTGGTGCTGACCTTGACCGGGGGATCCGCGACGATCGTCGCAACGGGCGGAACTCCGGGCAACACCAGCTTCGGGGACATCGAGAGGGTGTTTCGCGTCACCAGCGGCAGTTTCGCGATCCGCGTCGACGTGAGGGCAAGCAACAGCTTCTTCGGACCCGGCCAAGCATGTCCGGCGGTGTACGATCCTAGTCACGCGGCCTTGGGCGGCGCGGACATCAGCAAGGTCGACGTCGCCTTTTACTATTCGGACTGTGGCGATGGCCAGGTCGACAGCCCCGAGCAGTGCGATATCGGCGCAGGGAACGGCGCTCCCGGCACGTGCTGTGCGAGCAATTGCACGTTCCGGCCGAACGGCGCGGTCTGTCGCACGGGCGTCGACGCGCAGTGCGACACGAGTGAGGCGTGTACGGGCGCCGCGTCAGTCTGCCCACCCGACGATGCCCCGATCCACAATGGCAACGTCTGCCGACCTGGCTCCGGCGACACCTGCGATGAGAACGAGTCGTGTACCGGCGTTCCGGGACAGGGCTGTCCGCCGGACGACGCGCCCGGCAAGGCCGGCACCGTCTGCCGTCTGAGCCCGGTCGACGACGTCTGCGACGGCAACGAGAGCTGCCTTGGCGTTCCCGGCACGACATGCCCGCCGGATGACGCGCCCGGTCACCTCAATCTCCTCTGTCGCACCGGCTCCGGGGACGTCTGCGATCCCGACGAGCGCTGCACCGGCGTGGCCGGGGAGGGGTGTCCGCAAGACCACGTCGCCGCGCCGACGACGGTATGTCGCATGGGCTCGGGCGACATGTGCGATCCCGACGAGACCTGTACCGCGACCCCCCTCGCGCCCTGTCCGGCCGACGTGGTGAACCCTGCGGGCACCGAGTGTCGGGTGGCGAACGGCACGTGCGACGTCGCCGAGCAGTGTACCGGTACGACCGGGGACGTCTGTCCTGTCGATGCCTTCACGCCCGCCGAGACGCCGTGCGATCGCGACGCCGACATCTGCACGATCGACACCTGCGACGGCAGCGGGATGTGTCTGCTCGACGTGGACGCGATGCTGTGCGGCGACGGCGATGTCGACGGGAGCTGCGGCGAGCAATGTGACGACGGCAATGTGGACGGCGGCGACGGTTGCACCGCGACGTGCCAGATCGAGTCGCCGCTCGAGTGCAGCACCGTGCCGCGCATCGACTGCCGGCAGCCGTTCATCGCCGGCAAGGCGTCGCTCATGCTGAAGCGTGGGACGACGCCCGATCGTAACCTCCTCAAGTGGAAGTGGCTGAAGGGCTCGCGCACGACGGTGGCAGACCTCGGCGACCCGCGCACGACCACCGACTACCGGCTCTGCGTCTACGACGCCTCGGGCCTGCGCCTGACTGCGACCGCCCCCGCCGGCGGCCTCTGCGGCGCGAAGCCGTGCTGGGCGCCGCTCGGCTCCTCGGGATTCAAGTACAAGGACAAGCAGCTGCTGCCCGAGGGCATCCAGCAGATGAAGCTCAAGCAGGGCGCCGACGGCAAGGCGCAGATCCAGGTCGCCGCGCGCGGCATCTTGCTCGCGCTACCGGATCTCACGACCGTCACCCAGCCGTTGCGGGTCCAGCTGCGCAACCTCAACGGTCTCTGCTGGGAGGCGGTGTACAGCGCCCCGGCGACACACACGAACGCGATCTTCAAAGACAAGGCGGATTGAGCTGATTGTCCAGCGTCCTCCGCGAGGGCCCGCTCGGGCGACCCGCGCGGAGGACGAGGGCAAGAAGATTTGGTCGCGTTACTTCGGACCGCCGCTTGCGAGCGCGGCGAGCGCGCGGCGTGCTTCCTCGTCGCCCGGGTCGAGCTCTAGGAGGCGCCCGAGCAATAGCCGCCGCGCCGTCGGATCGCGGTCCCCGAGGTCGCGCAACTCGCGCCGCAGCTCATCGGGGATGCCGCGCGAGCGCAGCAGGTCGCCGAGCACGATCGCCTCGTCGGGCGCGCTACAGAGGAAGTCGGTGAGCATGCGCGACGCGAGCTCCGTGTCGCCGGCGAGCACGGCCTCGCGGTACGACGCGAAACGCGAGTCGAGGAGATCGGCGATCTCGGGCATGCGTTGCCGGAGCTCGTCGAGAACCCGCCGCCCCGGGCCCGCCGCGGCTGGATCGCGCGCCAGCTCCTCCAGGACGCTCTCCATCGAACGGCCGTCGCGGACGATGGGTACCCGGTCCCCGTACGTCTCTCCGGTCGCGATCAGTCGCGTGCCGGTGTGCGCGTACGAGAGCGAGTAGCCGATGCGGGGTTCGCCCGCCGTGTTCGGTCCGCTCGCGTGCGGCCAGAGATTGTCGAACAGCAAGAAGTCGCCGGGTTCCATGTCCAGCGTCTCGGCCTCGTCGTCCGCGACCTCGCACACGTAGTACCCCAGCTCCGGATTCCAGGTGTGGGGCCGCAACCCACGACCCGCGGGGCGCGTGACGCCGATGATGGCGCCGTTCTCCGCGCGTGTGGGCGTGAGGGCGATCCAGCAGGAGTAGCCACCCGTCGGTTCGACGGGTGCGTAGAAGCCATCCTGATGCCAGGGATAGCGGCCGAGAGGGTTGCCGCCGGGCGCTTTGCAGTGCGCCTGGTTCCAGAGCATGTCCACATTGGGACCAATCGTGCGCGCGGCAAGGGCCACGAGCACCGGGTGGCGCACGAAGGCGCCCAGAGTCGGGCTCACGCGGTGCAGGCGCGGCAACTCCGGGCGGTGCGTCGCGAAGGGATCGCGTGACGCCGCGCGGCGCTCAGCCCAGATCGATGCGATCTCGGCACGGATCGCCGCGAGCGTCTCCGCATCGAACACCACGATCCCGCGCGCCCAGCCGTGGTCGTAGAAGTGACGAGCGATGGGCTCGATCCACTCGAAGCTCGATGACGACAGCGGCGGGGTGCTCACAGGAACAAAGCGAGGATGCGGACCTCGATGCTCAATCGCGGCGGCGTCGGTGCGCACGTGGGATCCCGAAACCCGGCGTGCGGTACGCGCCACGGACCCGTGCGGGTAGAATCGTAGTTCTTGAACAGCACGATCTCGTCAACGCCCATGTCGGAAAAGTAGTACCACCGATGCTCGGGGCGGAACTGGAAGGCGGAGATCTCCGGGGACTGGGCGATCGACGGGTCGTCGGGCAGAACCTCGGGGATGTCGTCGAGCGCCGGCAGCTTGTCGACGCTGAGGATGGGGTAGGTCACCCCCTCGTCGGACGCGACCGACGTGCCATCGCAGAGGCCGAGCGGCCAATCCTGTGGCGCCCCGCTGTAGGCGCGCCACAGATTGACGACGAAGAAATGGCGGAACGCGAGATCGGACTCGCCGGCCCAGGCGAGGGCCCGGCGCGCCATGCATTCCGCGAAGGACGGCGTCTGATCGACGTGGACGTCATTCGCGGGCGGTTGATCCTCGTCATTCGCCGGAGCCGAGCTGCGCGTCATCCACGCGAACGGGATCACCTTGTCCGCTCCGGTCAGCTCTTGGAGCAACCGCGCCATCTCCGGCACGTAGACCCGATCGATCTGCTCGCTGTCGCGGAAATCTGTCACCGCGCTCGCATGCCGCCTGAGCATGAAGCCATGACTGTGGAACGTGATTCGATCGGCTATCGGCCGCGCGTCGCGAACGAAGACCTGCTGCGGCCCGTACTCGCTGAGGTTCATCTGGCCGGCCGGGCTCACGTAGCGTCGATTGATCCGAGACGTGGGTAGAATGTAGTAAAGCGAGCTCTCCACGCCGCCGACATCGATGCCGGTTGAATCGCTGGCGCTCACGATTCCGCTAGGCGGGAATGTTCGGAGCGTCGCAGCGAGCGTCCGCGATCGGTTCAATGCGTACGTCATGGGCGACTTCACCAACGATTCTCGATACGGCTGCCCATGCCTCTTCGGTCAATACGAATCGCTGCGGCAGTTTGTCGAACGACTGCCCGACCCTGAGTACCACATCGCGGAGAGGCTCGGGGAGCTCGGAACCTTCATGATTCAAGCAATGTCCCAGCGCGGACGCGAATCCTTTGCCCGCTCCTGCAGGAATGAGCCGAAGCACGACGCTCGCGCCTCGTCCAGATACCAGACGCTCGGACGAATCTGGCGCACTTGCTGCCGCGGGCGAGTCCGAGGGCGTTGGCGCTTCGGACGGCGCGGGCGCTGAGGTCCTGCTGCCATTCACATGCGGTGCATCGTCGTCGAGTCTGTCCGGGATCCCGCCCGCGCCGTTTCGCGCGACCCAATCTCCCCAGAACGCTCGATCGCGTGACTCGAGCATCGTGCTCAAGATGAGCTCATGCGGAACAGAGGACACGACGTCGACGAGACCCGAGAAGTGT
This sequence comes from Polyangiaceae bacterium, assembly GCA_031400185.1. Lineage (GTDB taxonomy): Bacteria > Desulfobacterota > Binatia > UTPRO1 > UTPRO1 > UTPRO1. The sequence continues at coordinate 659 of JANNPN010000086.1, read as the reverse complement.
TTGAAGACATGCAGAAACCGGCGCGCTCTGATGTGCGGAGAGCCCGCCGCCGTTGTCAAACGCCAAGCGATTCCCCGTGCGTCACCAGTTGCGCTGGCGAGCAGATCCGTATCCATCATGCCAGGTGAACGGAACAGCGGAGTTACGTTGATACAGGCGACGATACCCAATGAGACCGCCCACTCTACGAACTCGATCGTCTCAAAAAACTCCTCTTCGGTTTCATCCGGCCAGCTCACGATAATTCCCATGTTGAGGGATCGTACCCACCCCTGATCGCGACATCTCAGGAGCGCTTCCGCGATCTCCTCCTTCTTCCCCGGTTTCTTCATGATGCGGCGGATTCTTGGATTCGCCGATTCCAGCCCGAAGAAGGCGCCCAGCAGTGGAGCAACATCTACCCGCTGGTCGAACCTTACAAAGGCGTGGCCAGCCTCGACGTCACATCGGCGCTGAAAAAGCAGCGCGATGCGGAGTTCGCAAAATTGCGCGCCGGAAATCCGAAAGCAAGAACGCCGGAGGAAATCGCCGAACTTTCCCACCAGGCCGACGCCGCGATGTCGGTGAAGATGACGAGGACCGCGGAAGACTTCTACGTCTCGCTCGGCATGCCGAAACTGCCGGACTCGTTCTGGGTCAAGTCGATGCTGACCCGCCCG
>JANNPN010000068.1:0-3757 GCA_031400185.1 Polyangiaceae bacterium | reverse complement strand
CGTAGCTCCGCTACGCCTCCGCGTTCGCTCGGTCGCGCCTTGCAGCTGCCCACGTCTCGGCCGCCGGCTCCTGGGTGGTCGCTGCCCGACGAAGGATGCCTTCGCTTTGCTCGGGCTTTTATGGGAACGAAACTTTGCTTCGGCGCTGGAGCGAAGAACTTTGCCGCGAAGGCTGGAAGCGGCTTCAGTCGGATTTGTCGATGAGCTTCGTCGTGAGGTGTTTCTTGAACGGGGGGCTGAAGCGCGTGCCGAAGCAGGGGCCGCCGTCGCTCCGTTGCAGCTGGACGTCGACCGGGCCCGTCACGTTGGCGAGGTTCGGCAGGGGGAGGGCACTGCCTTTCCCACTGACGGCGATACGCGACTTGCCGGCGCCGCCGGCGCGGAGCGTGATGCCCTTCAGGCCGTTCGGGGTGCGGGTGCGATCGGCGTAGGTGAACCCGTGTTTGCGTGATCTCCAGCAGGGCGTCTTCGGGCAGAGACCGGCCGGCGGTGCCGCGGCGCCCATGACGAGCGTGCCGGCGTCGTAGACGCAGAGGTCGTAGCCGGTCGTCGCGAGCGGGTCGCCGAAGTCGGGCTTCGCGGTCGCGGCCCCCTTGGCCCAGGTCCACGCGAACCCGTCGCGCGCGGCGACGGCGACGTTCGTCATCGTGAGCGCGCTCTTGGCCGCGACCGCCGGCGTGCGGCACGGCCGCGGCGTCGCGGCGCACACCGGCGTCGGCGTCGGTAGCACCACACCCCCGTTCCGCTCGAGGAGGATCACGTCGGCCATCTCGTCGGTGAGCGCCATGTCGAGGTCGCCGTCGTTGTCGAAGTCGAGGAGGATCGCGCACGACGGGTTGTTCGGCGCGTCGATCTCCTGGTCGAAGGCGAAGTGTCCAGCGCCGTCGTTCACGTAGAGGCGCCAGAAGCCCCCGCCGAAGCTCGAGAGCACCCAGTCGAGGTCGCCGTCGCCATCGAGGTCGCCGAGGTCGGTCGACGGCGTGTGGGCGCCGGTGGCGGTCAGGAGCGGCGCAGCGAACCTGCCGGTGCCGTCGCCGAGCAGCACGGCCCCGTTGTTACTGCCGGAGTTCGCGGTCGTCGCGTCGAGCCGACCGTCGCCGTTCACGTCGCCGAGGGCGATCACCCACGTGCTGCCGCCGGAGTCCTGCGCGGGCGTCGCGGCCGTGAAGGTCCCGTCGCCATTCCCGAGCACGGTGAGGATGGTCTGGCTGTCGCGGCCGGCGACGACGAGGTCGGTGATGCCGTCGTCGTTCATGTCGCCCGCGGCAAGCCCATACTCCCCGCCGACGCCACCTTCGAATGTCGTGGGCGTGCCAAAGACGCCGTGGCCGTCGTTCCGCATGACCGCGAGCACGCCGCCGGAGCGGTCGGCGTCGACGATGTCCCAGTCGGCGTCGCCGTCGACGTCGAGCACCACGATGCCGTGCGGCTGGCCGCCGAGGTCGATCGTCTGCGTCGACCCGTACGTGCCGTCGCCGTTTCCGAGGAGGACCGTCACGGCCTGACCGTTCGCGGCCGAGAAGCAGCCGTCCGTATGGCCGTCGTTGTCGAAGTCGGCGGGCTCGTTCGGGCTCGACTCCTCCGCGATCTTCTCGGGCTCGAGGAACGCGCCGTAGAGCCCGGAGCCGTCGCCGCGATTCAGCGCGACGCGGACGTCGCTGCTCACCTCGTTCACGGTCGCGAGGTCGAGAAAGCCGTCGTGGTTCAGATCCGTCGCCTGCGCGCCGTAGATCCGGGTCGCGACCACCGGGCTCGAGCGATTCGAGATCGTGTCGATGCGCTGGAAGCTCCGCGCCGTCGGGAGAGTGGCGATCGTGAACTGGAACGCGTACCCGGCGCTCCGCAGCGCGGACGTGTCGGCGGCTGCGATCGCGTGCGAGAGGTTCACGAGGACCACCTCCCCCGCGGAGAACGGCCGCGCCGGCGTCAGCGTCACGGACTGGTTGGCGTTCGAGAACGCGAAGGTCCCCGTCGCCGTGCCGGTGCCGCGGCCGAAGACGCGGAAGGTGTCGCGCGTGACGGTCGCCGGGTCGAGCGGCCGGTCGAAGTCGATGCGCACGGTCGTGGTCGCCGCCGCCATGGCGTTCCGGGCCGGGCTCACCGCGACGACCTGCAGGTCGGCGGCCGAGACGGGGAGCGCGCGCGGTGCGGAGACGAAGCCGGCGAGCAGGAGCGCACGAAGAACGGGTCGCATGATGTGCGGCCGATGCTAGCGACGGGCCTGCGAAACCGTCAACGCCGAACTCGCATGGCGCCGCCTGCGGCACTTCGTCCTTGACACTCGCAAGGGGCCTCGATACCGCAAGCAGGCCGTCCGCGGATTCGAGCGCGGTTGCCCACCTTCAGGAGGACTCCATGCAGCGCTCCACCCTTTGCGTAGCGTTGGCGTATGCCGTCGTCTCCCTCGTCGTGCCCCGGTGGGCGCACGCCGACGACCTCGCAGTCGTGAGCACCTCCCCGACCATCAACGGGACCGCGCCGCGGAACACGACGATCGCGATCGAGTTCGATCGGGCGGTGACGCTCGGAGCGTTCGGCGGCGGGAACCTTCGGGTCTTCGGCCGCGGCACGGGAACGGCGACCGGCGGCCTCGCGCTCTCGCCCGACAACAAGACGCTCACGTTCACGCCGACGAATCCCTTCTCGGCCGGCGAGGTCGTGACCGTGAACCTCTCGAACGACGTCACCGCCGTCGACACGTCGCCGCTCCGGAGCGCGGGCTACGCCTTCCAGTTCACGATCGATGCCCAGCTCGGCTCGCGAACCTTCGCGTACGGCGGTGTGCTCTCGAACCGGACCGGGGGCCCGGGCGGCCCGCAGACCCGCATCTACGGCGCGCAGGCGACCGATCTGAACCACGACGGCCACCTCGACCTCGCGACCGTGAACGAGGTGAGCGGCGACGTACGGGTCACGCTCAACAGCGACGGCAACGGCACGTACGCTTCCTTCCTGCCTCCGAAGAGCATCGCGCTCGAGTCGAGCCCGAACGAGCAGGCCGATTTCGACAACGACGGCGACACCGACGGCTGCTTCTCCGGGGCGTCGGGTCAGGCCGTGACGATCCTGATGGGCAACGGCAACGGCACCTACGGCGCGAGCCAGACGATCAACATGACCGGGGCGCCGCACGGCATCGCGGTGCTCGACGTCGATGGCGACGGCGACTGGGACATCGTCAATGCCAACGTCGACGACGGCGAGCTCGCGCTCATGCTGAACGACGGCAACGGCAACTTCGGCGTCCCGGCGTTCTTCGACGGCGGCGTCAACGGCGAGTACGGGCTCGCGCAGGGCGACATGAACAACGACGGCATCATGGACCTCGTGGTCGCGGCGCGAAACGGCGGCGGCGGGATCCGCACGTTGCTCGGAAACGGCAACGGCACGTTCACGCAGCTGGCGCAGCAAGGCTCCGGCGGCTCCACCTGGGTCGTAACGCTCGGCGACATCGACGGCGACGGCGACCTCGACGCGACGACGGCGAACAGCGGGAGCAACAACGGCGCCGCCCTCAAGAACAACGGCGACGGCACGTTCGCGGCGCCGGTGACCGTCCCGACCTTCGATCACACGCCGTCGACCGACCTCGGCGACCTCGACGGCGACGGCGACCTCGACTGGGTGCTGTCGGTCTTCGGCGGCGGCCCCGGCGAGTGGCGGATGTACGCGAACGACGGCAACGGCAACTTCACGCTGGACCAGACCTTCACCGCCCCCAACGCCCCGTCGTGCGCGATCCTCCTCGACTTCGACA
>JANNPN010000040.1:0-11127 GCA_031400185.1 Polyangiaceae bacterium | reverse complement strand
CGAGGAGAAGGCGAAGGAGCTCGGCATCGAGCCGCTCGGTATCTTCCGCGGCGTCGCGGTCGCGGGCTGCCGGCCGGAGGAGATGGGCATCGGGCCGGTCTTCGCGGTGCCGAAGCTGCTTCGAAGGCACGGTCTCACGATGAAGGACATCGACATCGTCGAGCTCAACGAGGCCTTCGCCTCGCAGCTTCTCTACTGCCAGCGCGACCGTGCGGCAGCAGTCGAGGAAGAGTCCGTCGGTCATCTTCATGATCGACGCCTTGTGGGCCGCGGAGATCTTCCGGCGGCCGTCGCGGCGCGCGAGCATGAATGCGTACTCGGCGATCCGCGTGCAGGCTTTCTCGGTGAAGACCTTGAGCGTCTCGATCACGCCCGGCACGACCTCGTGCTCGAGTCCCGAGTAGAGGCCCTCGGTGTTCTCGCGGATGATCACGAGGTCGACGTTCTCGTGGCGGGTCGGGACGCCCGGCATCGTCCGCACCGGCCGGACGCTCGCGTACAGGTCGAGCGCCTTTCGCAGGCGCACGTTGACGCTCTGAAAGCCGCCGCCGATCGGGGTCGTGACGGGACCTTTCAGCGCGGTGCCGGTCTCGCGAATGGCGGCGAAGACCGACTCCGGGAGCGGATCGCCGTCACGCTCGATCGCGGGGAGCCCGGCATCGCGCTCGACCCACTCGATCGCGACGCCGGTCGCGTCGACCACCGCCCGGGCCGCGTCCGCCACCTCGGGCCCGATGCCATCGCCGGCCAGGAGCGTCACGCGATGCGCCATCGCACCGCAACGTAGCGTGGCCGTTCGATCGCGTCGAATAAGCGCCGGTGATGATGAGGAGAGGCGAATCGCAGGATGCGCGGCGAAGCGCCCACCGCACGGGGCGACACCAAACAGAAGGCCCCGGCGGGGGGGTCGCCGGGGCCTTCTGTTGGACGCCACGAAGGGGGAGCGTGGCGCCCGAGGGAAAACCGTGGGGGGGAGGTCCAGGGTTTCCCAACTGCAGGTCGAGTCCAGAGCTACATGGCTGCCTTCGTGGTCACGATCGCTTCGTCGCGATCCGCACGGAGGCCGACCGAGCGCGATGCGGGAATCGTCAACACAATACCCTCCGGACGTCTGTGAAATCGGCTCTGGGAAGGGGGTTCCCAGTCGTTGGGAACGTACGCCCTCACGGTTTGACGTGTCAATTGAAATCACCTGTTTTCCGTGCATCGCGGGCCGACAATCCCTATCCGACGGTCCACTGGCGGAATGGCCTACGAAGTCATGGGTTTACGGTCGTCGCCGCGCCCGGGCGGGCCGCCGGCTACGTTCCGAGGTCGAGCGTCGCGACAACGCGGTCGGGATCGGCCGCGGTCGCGATCGTCACCCGCCGCGCCGCCGCCGGCGCGTTGCTCGGCACGAACGCTCGACGCAACTCTTCGCCGGACGGTAGCGCCGTCGGCAGGAGGATTCCGGCACGCTCTTCCGCGAGCGGCGTTGGCGCGTCGCCGTACCAGCGCACGACGAACATGCTCGGCTCGATCGGGTCGGGATGCCGGAAGAGCGCGGGGTCGTGGTTGCGGAAGACGATCTCGAACGCGCCTGCGGGGGTGGCACGGCGCGCGACCGTGACGTCGAGCGCCGCGGTCGCCTCCGTCACGCGCGCCGCGCCCGTGATCCTGTAGAGGATCTGGTCCGCGGCGCGTCCCACCTCCTCCAAATGCGGTGGCAGGGGATTCGGCGGGACGAGGTTCGTCCGCGACGGTATGCCGAAGTGGTAGAGGACGTTCCGTACGCCGAGCGCGGCGAGCGCGTCGGCCGCGGGCGCGTCGCGAAAGACGCGCGCCGCGAGCGCCGTCACGTCGTCCTGGATCGGAACGGCGAACGAGTTGTAGCAGGCGGCGACGCGCTGGCGGTGAAAGGCGCCGGCGAGGACGAAGTCGGCCTGGCGGTAGAAGCGTCCGGGGCCGCGCTCGTACGGCACGTCGAGAACCGCGCCCGGTCCGATGCGATCGTAGAGCGCGAGCACGACATCCGGCGGACGGACCCTGTAGGCCGCGAGCGCGAACGTACGCCCGAAGGTCGCGCGCGCGACACGCGGGACGAAGACCTCTGCCACCGCGAGGGCTGTGAGCGCGATGCCGAGCCCGGCGCGGACGATCGGCGTCCGTCCGCGCGCGAGCGCGGCGACGCCGAAGCCGGCGAGCACGATCACGACGAGGTGCCACCCCAGGATCACCGCGCCGCCGCGCCGGATCGCGTCGAGACCCGGTACGATCGTCGCGAGCGCCCTGAAGAGCGACGGCAGCTCGATGCCGACGCCGGGAATCGGCACGGCGATCACCGCCGACCACGCGACGAGCAGTCCCGCGAAGAGGAGCGGCCACTGCGGGCGCACGTCGGCGGCGCGCCACCGCACGCGGTCGAGGAGGCCGACGAGCGCCAAGACGAGCGCGATCGTACCGCTGTAGGCTCCGCCGCCGAACCCGAGCTCGCCGATCGGGTACAAGAGCGACTGTCGGCCGGCGAGCGCGCCCCACGTCGACTTGAACGTCAGATACGGTCCGAGCACGACCACGGCGGTCGCGAGCACCATCGTCGCCGCCACCGCGAGCTTCGGGGCGAGCGTCGACAGCTCGCGCCGATGGCGCCATGCGAGCCACAGGGCAAGGGTGCCGAAGATCATCGCGTGCGGGACGAGCGGGTAGATGCTCTCCAGGAGCTGCGCGCTCGTCGTGACGCCGAGCGCGAGGGCCCGCATCCACGTCGGCCGTGCGAAGAAGGTGGTGAGGCAGAGCAGACTCGCGACCGTCCAGTAGTTGCCGACCGCCGAGAGGTGGACGAGGTCGCCGATGCGCGCGGGGTGCACGGCGAACAGCGTCCCGGCGACGGCGGCGGCGACGTGCTCTCCCGTCCACGTGCGGACGAGCGCGTGCATCGCGATGCCCGCGAGGGCGATCGCGAGCACCATGGCGGCGTTGTAGGTGAGCACGGGGTCCCGCGACAGGATGTACGGGACGGCGCCGAGCAGGCCCTCGGCGAGCTCGTGCTGGCCGAGCATCAACGCGCGGCGGAGCGGATGGCACTGCGGCCCGTCGAGGAGCGTCGTCGGCGCGGCCAGCGCCCGCCCGTGCGCGGCGACCACGGCGACGACCAGTTTCTGGTCGGCGGCGGTGATCTGCTGCCAGTCCCGGGGGAGTGAGGTCGAGGTCGCGATCGTGGACGCGGGATGCGACAGGACGGGCCGTAAGCACCAGAGCGCGAGGCCGAGGTAGCAGCCGGCGATCAGCACCGCAGTCCGGATGCGTCGGCGCCTGTCCGTGCTCGGCATGCGGGAAACGACCTACCGCAAGCCGGGCGCGCTTCCCACCGTGCCCGTGTTGACCGGCCCGCCCGTGTTCCATAGGACGCACGTCGTGCCGTTCAGGGAGGGAGCATCGCGATGGTTCGCGGCATCGCTCCGTCCGCTGCTCCTCGCGCTGACGCTCGTCGGCGCTTCGTGCCTCGCCGCGGGCTGCACGCGCGACCGGCACCCGAACATCGTCCTGATCGTCATCGACACGCTGCGGCCCGATCATCTCGGCTCGTACGGCTACGCACGCGCGCAGACGCCGCGGCTCGACGCGCTCGCCGCCGCAGGCACGCGCTTCAGCGCCGCCCACTCGACGTGCTCATGGACGCTGCCGAGCGTCGCGAGCATCCTGACCGGACGCTACCCGGTCGAGCACGGGGTGCAGAAGCTCGAGTCGGTGCTGAGCAACGACCGCGTGACGGTCGCCGAGATGCTCGCCGCCGCCGGCTACGACACGTTTGCCATCTCCGCGAACACCGCGGTCGTGAACCCGGAAGCCGGTCTCGCACAAGGGTTCGCGCGCTTCGAAGTGCAGGAGAAGCGCGGCGAGCAAAGCGGTCCCGATGCCGTGGCGATGCGCGACGGGAAGTACGTCGTGCCGCCGGAGGCGACGGCCGACGTCGTGACGGACGGCGCGCTCGCCTGGGCGGCGTCACGCGACGCGAGCCGTCCCTACTTTCTGTACGCGCACTACTTCGACCCACACGCGAGCTACTCGCCGCCGGCGGCCTACGCCGCCAAGTTCGGCGTCGCTGCGGACGACCCGATGCGTGGACCGGCGCAGGCGCTCGTCACGCTCACCGGCAAGACGCTCCAGGGTCCGCACCTCGCGACGATCGTGGCGCTCTACGATGCCGAGATCGCCTTCATGGACACCGAGATCGGCCGGCTGCTCGACGGCCTGCGCGCCGAGCGGTCGCGCGATACCGTCGTCGTGGTCACCGCCGATCACGGCGAAGAGTTCGCCGACCACGGCGGAGTGCAGCACGGCCGAAGTCTCTTCCAAGAGATGCTGCGCGTGCCGCTGCTGGTCGCGGGCGGCGACTTCCCGGCGGGCCGCGTGGTCGACACGCCGGTCTCCGTGATCAGCATCGTTCCGACGCTCGCGGAGATCGCGGCGACGATTCCGCCGGACGGGCTCACGGGCCGCTCTTTGGTGGCGGAGCTCCGCGGTGCCACCGCGGCTCCGCAGGCGATCTTCGCCGACCTGCCGGCCGGCGCCAAGCACCGCGCCGCGGTCGTCGACTCGACGTGGAAGCTCTTGCTCGACAAGGGCTACATGCCCGTGCTCTACGACCTCGCGCGCGACCCCGGCGAGCTGAATCCAAGCACCGAGGCATCGCTGAAGACCGCGCTGCAGAAGACGCTCGGCGCGCACAACAAGGCGGGCTACAGGGCGCGCGCCGCCGCGCCCCCGACCGAGCGCGTGCTCGACCACGATCGTCGCGAACGCTTGCGCGCGCTCGGCTACGTCAACTGAGTCACGGCGCGACGCCGGTTTCGAATCACCCTCCGCTGCGCGCGTCGCGCAGCCGGTAGATGCGGACGCTCTCCGGACCGGAGCCGCTCGGGAGCGCGACGGTCGCGGAGCTCCGGAGCGCGATCGCCGGCTCGAATGCCGCCGGCGTACCGTGCAGCACCACGTAGTCGGCGGCCGGGAGAGGCGCCGTGCCGAGGTACAGGTAGCTGTAGGCGCGGCGCCCGGTCAGTACCGAGAGGTCCGGCGCCAGGTCGGTGAGGAGGGTCGCATCGCCCGGCGTGTTGGCGCGAATCCAGGGGACGGCGGCGCGGAGCGGAAACGTGTCCTCGGTCGGCGTCGACGCGCGGCTCGTCGGCAGTGCGGCGACGTTCGCAGCGAGGAGGCATGCGACGACGCCGGCCCAGATCGTGGGCGCGAGCGTCGTACGTCCCGCGCGTCGCGCCCACCACCACGCGACGTCCTCCACCGCCGCCATGAAGTAGTAGTAGACGCACACCACCAGGGGCAGGATCAAGCGGCTCTCGTAGTACGCGTACACGACGATGAGCCCCGCGTACGCGAGCGCGAACCATTCGAGCAGCGACCAGCGCCGGCGTGCGACTGCCGCGAAGCCGTATCCGACCGCCAGCGTCGCCGCCGCCGCGCCGATGCCGGTGCCGAGCCCGAGCACGCGGCCGACGTCCTCCGCGAGGTCCACCGCGTTCCGCGCCGCGCGGCCGACCCACTTCCGCGGCGGAAGGTACGGCGAGGTCGGGTCACGCGAGTCGGTGTGCAGCATCGGCGTGCCGTACGTGAAGTTCAGGAGCTGCGTCGACGGTTTCGGTGCGGCGTCGGCGGCGGCCCCCGCGAACTGCAGCCACGGCGCGAGCGCCAGGAGCACGAGTGCCACCTGTACGGCGCCGACGAGCCGGCGCTGGACGAGCGCTAGCGGCAGCAGCACGACGCCCGCCGTCCGCACGTAGAGTGCCGCCGCGATCGTCACCGTGGCGAGCGCATCCTTCCAGAACGGCGTCGTGCCGTCCCGCTGCGGCAACAAGAAACCCAACGCCGCGAACACGAGCAGCAAGAACAGGAGATCCGACATCACGACGTTCAGCTGGCCGACGAAGGCCGCGCTGGTGCCGAACGCCAGCGCGATCGCCGCGGCGCGCGGCCGGTCGAGGAACCGGCACAGCACCGCGTACACGGCGACGAGCGCGGCCATCGCGATCACCATCATCGCGAGATTGAGCGCGTGGAAGTCGACGTCTCCGGAGGGCGCGACCAGCCAGGAGAGCAGCCACGAGAAGCCCGGCGGCCGCAGGAAGAAAGGCGCCCCGAGATACCGGTAGCCCTCGCCGGCGGCGAGGCTCTGCGCCGTCAGCACGTAGATGCCGCCGTCCCATGACGCGTGCCAGCGCGCGTCCACGCCCCAGGCGAGGCAGGCGAGCACGAAGATCGCGATCGCGAGATCGGGGAGCCGGCGCGGCGGGCGTTGCATGATCGTGCGGCGCGGTCGGGGGCGGGCGCCGCTAGCCCTCGAGCTCCGTTATTTCTCCAGCTCTTCGCGGACCGAGTAGATCTTCTGCCGCGCCTCGGCGACGTACACGTCGAGGTTCCGCCGGTGGTTGGCGCTCAGCCCCGCGTCGCCGCCGTCGAGGACGACCAAGGGCTTCAGGCGCGCCGCTCTCTCGAGCGACGTCGCGACCCCGTCGACGAGCGGCCCGAGCGCCTCACGCTCCTCGAACGAGCGCGCGTACTCCTTCTGGATCGCGCGGAGACAGAGCGCCATCACGTGGGTGTAGCCCTGCGCGTGGTAGAACAGGTCGTCGCTTTCCCACGGCCGGATGCGGTGGCCGTCGAGCTCGTCGCGATAGAGGTTCGCGTGGGCGTCGCCGAGCATGTCGCTCCACGCTTGGAAGAGCCGTAGCAGCTCCATGTGGCGGAGCGTGAGCGGCTTCGACGTCTGCAGCTCGGGTTTCAGGCCGCGGACGTACTCCTCGAGGTATTCCACGCCGTTCGCGTAACGGCCCTCCGCCGTCGGGTAGAAGAAGCGCCATTCGTCGTAGCGGAACGCGTTGTCGGCCTTGTCGAGGTTCGCGTCGAACGCGTCGCTCGAGATCTTCGTGAGGTGCTCCTTCATCACCTGGGTCGTGCGGCGCAGGGCGTGCAGGATGCCGAGCTGACGGTTCGCGTTGTTGTCGGCGAGCACGCGCGGGCCCCAGAGGAAGAAATCGTTCGGACGCCAGCCGGTGCCGGAGAGCTCGTGCCGCATGATCGCCGCGAGCGTCGTCGCGAGCAGCGTGCCCGGCGGAGCGGGCTCGCCCGGCTTCGCGAGCGCGCCGAGGTCGACGGTCAGGCGGTCGTGGCGGATCTGCCCGACGTGGAGGACCAGGACGCTCGCGAGCCACAACACCACCAGCAGCGCGAAGCGATTGAACAGCAAGCTACGCAACAGCGACATGGATCCTCCGGACGCGATCAGGGACGGACGAACCGCTGGTAGATCTTCGGGAGCTCGCGCGGCAAGGCCGTAATATCGTCGATCACGAGGTAGCGCGAGGCCTCGCACATTTCCTTCAGGTAGTCGTGGCCCGCCTTGTCGACGGTGATGCAAAAGGGCGTGACGCCCGCGCGCACCGCCTCCTGGAACGCCATCATCGTGTCCTGGATGCCATAGACGTTGGAGCGGCGGTCGTCGCCGTAGTCGACGTCCTGCGGGAAGCCGTCCGAGAGCAGGATGACGTGCTTCGACCGTGCCGCGACCGCGCGCATCTTCGCGACCGCGTGGCGGAGCGCGGTGCCCATGCGGGTCGAGCGCTTCGGCTCGATCGCCCCGACGCGGCCCTTCACGACGCTCGTCAGCCTCTCCGTGAAGTGCTTCACGAGATAGAACTCGACCTGCTGCCGGCCGTGCCCCGAGAAGCCGTAGATGCCGTAGGTGTCGCCGATTTCTTCCAGCGCCTCGGTCATGACGACCAGGGCTTCTTTCGTGATGTCGATCACGCGGCGGCCGGCGGGCGCGTCGGGTACGGGCTCGTCGGTCGACGCGCTCATGTCGACGAGGAAGAGCGTCGCGACGTCGCGCTCCTCGCGCTGGCGCGCCTGGTAGAGCTTCGGAGAGGGCGGATGACCCGAGCGGCGGTCGGCGCGCGCGGTGATCACCGCGTCGAGGTCGAAGTCCTCGCCGTCCTCGAGCCCGTGGATCACGCGATAGCGTTCGGGGCGGATGCGCTGGAATTGCCGGCGCACTTCGGGGAGCAGCTCGGCGTACGTCGCGAGCGTCTGGTGGAAGAAGTCGCCGGTGTCGCTCTCGAGCGGGATCTCCGCGAGGCGGCACCACGCATGGCGGTAGTCGGCGATCCGGTGGTCCCACTCATCGTAGAGGAACTCGCCCTCGCCGGTCGCGTGCGGCAGCGCCGTGGCCTTGCCGCTCTGGGCTTGTCGCAGCAGACCGTGCAGCTCCGCCATGCGCTCGCGCGGGAGCTTGCCGGCGAGATCGGAGACGTAGAGTCCGAGCGCGGTCAGATCCTCGCCGCCGCCCTGCGCCGCGGTGATCTTGGCGCCCGACTGGAGGAGGCGGAGCAGCTCCTCGGGGTCGAGCGGGATGCCGGCGGGACCGTCGCTTTCCTCGTCGAGGAGCTGGACCTGATCGTCCAGGGGCGTGTCGATGGCGTCGGGATCGTTCGCGGGTGTGCCCCCGGGATCGTCGTCGCCACCACCGAGCACCTCGCCGCCGTCGAGGTAGAAGCGTGCGTCCTCGGCGAGTGCCGCCAGGTCCTCGTCGTCGGCGGGACCGTGCATGGCACTCGCGAGGAGCGCGCCGTGCTCGCCGCGCATCATCTCGTCGTAGACGGCGCGGGTGACGGCGGCGCTCTCGGCGACGGTCGCGTCGGTGGAGGCGAGGCGCGCGGCGACCGTCGGCAGCCGGCGCGCCAGCTCCGGCAGCCGCGCCTCGCGGAGCACGTGCACGAGGTGCGAGAGCGTGCCCGGCAAGCGCCGGCCGCCGTGCTCGAGCTCGGTCACCACGGCCGCGAGATCGGCGCCGAGCCCGCGATAGCGGCGCGCGACACCCGCGTCGACGCGGACGCCGTCGAAGATCGCAAAGAGCTCGCCCGCGACCCCGGGGTGCTCGAAGCCTGCGAGGAAGCGGTCGAGCGGCGGCACGAGCGCGGCGCTGCCGAGCTCGCGTCGGCCGGCGTGCTGCGCCGCGACCAGGCGGTAGAGGCGGAGGTTGCTCTCGGCGTCGGCGAAGGTGTCGAGGCGGGCCGGAAACCATGCGAGGGGTGGCGTCGGGGGCGCGTCGGTCACGTTGCTGTCGGCCGCGTCTGCGTCCGCGGCCGGCTCCTCGAACGGAGGCCGGTAGCCGACGTCGGCGCGCCCGCCGACCTGCCAGCCGCGTCCGGTCAGCATCTGGAGGTAGCGCTTCAAGAGCCCCTGCACCTCGGGAAGCTCGACCGCAGTCGACTCGGCGGCGAGCACGGCGCGGCTCGTCCGGGAGTCGAGGCTGAAGTAAGCGGCGCCGGCGTCGGGGTGCTCGATCGCGTGCTCGAGGCCGGCGTTCACCCAGCGCTCGATGCCGTCGATGCCGTCGATGCCGGTGCGCTCCAGCAGCCGCGGCAGCATGCGGTAGAACGGCACCGCGCCGGTCGGGAAGACCGCCGCGACCCGACCCGCGAGCGCGATCAGTGGGGAGCGCACGTCGCGCGGCGTGCGCGCGAGGATCGCGCGCAGCACCGGCAACAGGTCGGGCAGCGTCCGCGGCGCGTCTCGCGCGACCGGCATGAGGCTCGCGAGGAGGGCGGGGCGCGCCTCGGGAACCACCGCGAGCGCGCTCGGCAGCGAGAAGTACGCCTCGATCGCGACGACCGGCGCCGACGCGGCCACGACGTCGGCGAGCGCCAGGATTCCCCCGCGGGTTTTCTCGTCGAGCTCGTGGAGCGCCGCCGGGATGCTCGCGAAGAGCTCGACCTGGGCGCGACCCGCCGTCGCGGCGGCGCGCCCGAGCGCGGCGAAGCGGGCGTAGTCGTCGGGAGCGAAGAGCGGCAGCGCGAGCCCGGTCGCCTCGAAGAAGCGGAGCGCCAAGGTCTCGCCGTCGAAACCGTGGCGCGCGAGCGCCAACCCTTCGGCGACCCAACGCGCGAGGCGTCCGTCGCCCGGGGCCACGTCCGCGAGGATAGCCGCGCTCGCCGCGACGAACGTTTCGCCGAGCCGCCGGGACGTGACGAGCACGTCGTGCGCGAGCCCGAGCCAGGCGTCGAGATCCGCCGGCGCGAGCCCGGCGAGTGCCGCGGGCGGCAGCGCGAAGTACGACGCGGCGGCGTTCCGCGACCCGTGCTCGCCCGCGGCGAGCCGCTCGCCGCCACCGACCCAACGCGCGAACGCGACCGCGCCGATCGCCCACGCGTCCGGGGCCTGCCGGCAATACTGCTGCGCGAGGGTCAGCGACATCCCGGCGAGACGGTCGCCGACCGCGAGGAGGAGGTCGCGCTCGGCGGCGGGGAGCGCCGCGATTCGCGCGCGCAGCTCGGGCGCCCCGGTGTCGAGGTGGCGGCTCTCGAACCAGAGGCTGCGGATCCGGCTCACGGGTCTAGGGGAAGATGGAGCCCACCATCTCGTCGAGCGCGCGCCGCATCTCGGCGTCGTCGGTGAGCGACCGGCTGATGGCGGCGGTGCAGGCGCGGCGGGCGGGGACGCCGCTCGCGATGAGCTTCGCGGCGTAGATCAAGAGTCGCGTGCTGACGCCCTCGGAGAGACCGCCGCCCCGGAGGTTCCGGATCTTCTCGCCGAGAGTCGCGAGCTCGAGCGCGGTCCCCATGTCGGTCTCGCCCTCGTGCGCGACGATCTGCGCCTCCTTGTCGCGGGGCGGGTAGTCGAACTCGAGGCTCACGAAGCGCTGCCGCGTCGACTGCTTCAGGTCTTTCAGGACGCTCTGGTAGCCGGGGTTGTAGGAGATCACGAGCAGGAAGTCGGGATGGGCCTCGAGGATCTCGCCCTTCTTGTCGATCGGCAGGATGCGGCGATGGTCGGTGAGGGGGTGGATGAGGACGATCGTGTCTTTGCGGGCCTCCACGATCTCGTCGAGGTAGCAGATGGCGCCGTGCTTCACGGCTTGCGTGAGCGGGCCGTCGATCCAGACCGTCTCGTCGCCTTCGATCAAGTAGCGGCCGACCAGGTCGCTGCCCGTCAGGTCCTCGTGGCAGGCGACGGTGACGAGCCGGGGACTGCCTTCGCGCGCCGGGTGCAGCTGCGACGCCATGTACTCGACGAAGCGGGTCTTGCCGCAGCCCGTCGGGCCCTTGAGCAGGATCGGCAGCCGGTTCGCGTAGGCCGCGCTGA